>CAMWKZ010000033.1 GCA_947174945.1 uncultured Prevotellaceae bacterium
TTGGTCCGAAAGCGGGTGCAAAGGTACGACTTTTTACCAATACTGCAAACTTTTTGAAGGAAAAATTGAAAATAAACAAGGAAATATCTAACTCTCTTGATGTATGTCAACCACAAAAGCAGGGCTACCTTATTTATATTAGCACGCGCGAGGAAGACATAATGCCTATGCCAACAATGGGAAGTCACAATAATGACGAGTAACATCCTCGGTAACGACGAAAGGGAACCTGACTAGCAAGAAAAACAGCCCCTAAGGCAAAAAAGAGCCTGAAAAGTTTGGCGCAATGCGCATTTTTGTATAATTTTGCGCCCGCATTTGAATAAATATACCAATCATGAAGATTAAGAACAACAGGCTTGAAGCTTTGCGCATGATTATTTCCAGTCAAGAACTGGGTAGTCAGGACGAGCTGTTGACGGCCTTGAGGAAAGAAGGATTCCAGCTGACACAGGCCACACTGAGCCGCGACTTGAAGCAGCTGAAGGTGGCCAAGGCGGCCTCTATGCGAGGCAACTACGTCTATGTGCTGCCTAACGACACGATGTACAAGCGCATCTCTACTCCCCATACCGTCAAAGAGATGTTGCAGGTGCCCGGCTTCCTGAGTATCAATTTCTCAGGCAATATGGGTGTCATCAAAACCCGCCCAGGCTATGCCAGCTCTATCGCGTACAATATTGATAATAATCACATCAGCGAAATATTAGGAACCATCGCCGGCGACGATACTATCTTCATCGTCATCAAGCAAGGGGTGACGAAGGACAAGGTGATTGACGCACTGAGCGAGGTCGTACCAAATATGAAATGACTTACTATATGATAGTTCATCATTAGAAATGGAACAAAAAGAAAACATAGAAGTATTTGTAGCCGGACCTGAACATGAAGTCTATGTAGACACGATTCTGCAGACCATTGCCGACGCAGCCAAGGTACGTGGGACAGGCATTGCCAAGCGCACCCATGAGTATCTGGCAACAAAGATGAAGGAAGCCAAGGCCGTGATTGCCCTCTCTGGCGACAGGTTTGCCGGCTTCAGCTATATTGAGACTTGGGGTAACAAGCGATATGTAACCACGTCAGGACTGATAGTACACCCCGACTTCCGAGGGCTGGGCGTAGCCAAGAAAATCAAGGACATGACATTCTCGCTGGCCCGTACACGCTGGCCACACGCCAAAATCTTCTCGCTGACCAGCGGTGCTGCCGTGATGAAAATGAACACCGAGTTAGGATATCAGCCCGTCACTTTTGCCGACTTGACAGATGACGAGGCTTTCTGGCGCGGCTGCGAAGGATGTGTCAACGTAGACGTGCTGCATCGCACTGGCCGCAAATACTGTATTTGCACGGCTATGCTCTACGACCCAGAGGAGCATCTGCCCGCCAAGATTCCCGAAGAGGTGATTGAAAGAATTAAAAAGTTAAAAGATTAAGATATGGCAAACAAGAAAGTAGTAGTAGCCTTCAGTGGTGGATTGGACACCAGCTACACCGTGATGAAACTGACCCAAGACGGCTGGGACGTATATGCAGCCTGTGCCAACACGGGCGGATTCAGTGCAGAACAGTTGAAAACCAACGAGGAGAACGCCTACAAGCTGGGCGCAAGAGCCTATGCAACGCTTGACGTAACGCAGGAGTATTACGAGAAGTCGCTGAAGTATATGATTTTCGGCAACGTGCTGCGTAACAACTGCTATCCCATCTCCGTCAGCTCTGAGCGCATCTTTCAGGCCATTGCCATTGCACGCTATGCCAAAGAGATAGGTGCCGATGCCATTGCACACGGTTCAACGGGAGCAGGCAACGACCAGATTCGTTTCGACATGACCTTCCTCGTGATGGCTCCCGGCGTGGAGATTATCACACTGACGCGCGACAAGAAACTGACTCGCAAGGAAGAGGTTGACTATCTGAACGAACACGGATTCTTCGCTGACTTTACCAAACTGAAGTATTCCTATAACGTAGGTATCTGGGGAACTTCTATCTGCGGTGGCGAGCTGCTTGACCCCACACAAGGATTGCCTGAGGATGCTTACCTGAAGCACGTTACGAACCCTGAGAAGGAGTCGCTGCTGAAGATTCAGTTTGAGAAGGGCGAGATTGTAGGGGTTAACGGCGAGGCATTTACCGACAAGGTAAAGGCCATCCAAAAGATTGAGGAGATTGGTGCCAGCTACGCCATCGGACGTGATGCCAACGTGGGCGACACTATCATTGGCATCAAAGGTCGCGTAGGCTTTGAGGCCGCTGCGCCGAAGCTGATTATCGAGGCCCATCGCCTGTTAGAGAAGTCAACACTATCGAAATGGCAACAGTACTGGAAAGACCAAGTTGCCAACTGGTACGGGATGTTCCTGCACGAGAGCCAGTATCTGGAGCCCGTCATGCCTGACATTGAGGCTATGCTGACCAGTAGCCAGCGCAACGTGACAGGTACGGCTATCCTGAAACTGCGCCCCTACGGTTTTGAGACTGTTGGCATTGACTCTGAGAACGACTTGACCAAGTCAAAGCTGGGCGAGTATGGCGAGACACAGACCGGCTGGAGTGCTGACGAGGCCAAAGGCTTCATCAAGGTCAGCTCTACCCCGCTCCGCGTCTATTACGGAATCCATAAAGACGAGAAGAGATGATAAGAGTTGGAATACTGGGTGCAGCAGGCTATACGGGTGGCGAGCTCATCCGCCTGTTGCTCAACCATCCTGAAGCTGAGATTGTATTTGCTAACTCAGAAAGTAATGCGAGCAATCTCATCAGCGATGTGCACGAGGGATTGATTGGCGATACAGACTTAAAGTTTACCGACCAAATGCCCTTCGACCAAGTCGACGTGGTATTCTTCTGCTTCGGTCACGGCAAGAGCGAGGAGTTCCTGAAGGAACACCAGATTCCGCAGCGTATCAAGATTATCGACTTAGCTCAGGACTTCCGTATCAAGGGAGACCATGACTACGTTTACGGACTACCCGAAATCAACAAGGAAGCCATCCAGCAGGCACAGCACGTGGCAAACCCTGGTTGTTTTGCCACAGCCATCCAAGTAGCATTGCTGCCTGCCGCCAAGTTGGGACTAATAACGCAAGATGTAGCCGTCAATGCCATCACTGGTTCGACGGGGGCTGGTCAGAAGCCATGTGCCACCACTCACTTCTCATGGCGCACAGGCAATCTGAGTATCTACAAAGCATTCAGACATCAGCACATCGCTGAGATACGCCAGTCGCTGACGCAAGTACAGGGTTCGCTCAATGCTTCTATCGACTTCGTTCCCTGCCGTGGCAACTTTGCACGAGGCATCTTCTGTACCGCCATTATCAAGACCGAGGCTAAGGAAAGTGATATTATCAAGGCTTACAAGGACTTCTATCAGGACGCTGCCTTTACCCACTATTGCGACAAAGCCATTGACCTAAAACAGGTGGTGAACACCAACAAGGCTGTGGTTCATGTTGACTACTTCGAGGGTAAGGTGCTTGTCACCTCGGTCATCGACAACCTGCTGAAGGGTGCCGTTGGTCAGGCTGTACAGAACATGAACCTGATGTTTGGCATAGACGAGACCACAGGACTTCGCCTGAAGGCCTGTGCTTTCTAAACATGAACGAGATATTTCAACGCGCAGAACTGCTGCTGGGCAGTGAGACTATGGAGCTCATGGCCCAGCAGCGTGTTATTATATTCGGCGTGGGTGGTGTTGGTTCGTGGTGCGCTGAAGCATTAGTACGTACAGGCATCCGTCAACTGACCTTCGTCGACTTCGACCGTGTAGACATCACTAATATCAACCGCCAGCTAATGGCAACCACCCAGACCGTAGGACAGGTAAAGGTGGAAGCACTCAAGGAACGGCTGCTCAGCATCAATCCTGATGCAGACATTGTAGCCTTGCAACAAGTATTCACTGAAGAAACGGCTGCCGACTTCCATCTGGATAACTACAACTACATTATCGATGCCATTGATTCGCTGAAAGACAAGGCGCTGCTTATCCTCATGGCTTGCCAGACAAAGGCCCGCTTCTTCTCATCTATGGGCGCTGCCCTGAAACTGAACCCGACGAAGATTCAGGTGGCCGAGTTCTGGAAAGTAAAGGGCGACCCACTGGCGCGAGCCCTGCGCAACCGATTTAAGAAAGACAAGTGTTTCCCCCGTCGTAAGTTTCAATGTGTCTACTCTGACGAGGTAGTGTCTACCACCAACGGGAAAGGCTCACTCGTACAAATCACTGCCACTTTCGGAATGACATTGGCCAGTCTGGTGATTAGCGATATTCTTAATAACGACGGCTCTCGTGGCCAGTGAGAGCCGTCATCAACAAGTTCCCTCAAAATCCCATGCGAGGCCGCTGCACAGGCACTTCGATAGGCTGAATGTCAGCAGGCGTGAGAAGCAACAGATGGCGCTGGTCCATCGCATCGCTATGCTTCACACAGCGCAAAGCGTGCTGGATATAAATACGCTCCAACTGATTGGCTATGAAACGGGCATTACCCCACGTCTGAGGGTCTCGCAGAGTATATGCCTCTTTCAGCATCTGTTTGTATTTCTCCCAAGCCGAGCGAGTGAACTGATAGCCATACTCCTTGATACGAAGCAGCGTAATGTTCAACAACTCGTCTAACGTGAAGTCGGCAAACTCGAAACGATTGGGGAATCGTGAATGTAAGCCGGGGTTCAGCTCCAGCAACTTCGTCATCGGCTCCTTATAACCGCACAACACCACAGCAATGTCACGCTGCCGCTCGTCGGACAAGATATTCATCAGCAACTGGATAACCAGCTTACCGGGGTCGTTCTCGCTCTTGCTGTTCAGCAAATAAGCCTCATCAATCATCAGCACACCACCCTGCGCCGCCTCTACCACCTGACGCACAGAGCGTTCCTCGTCGCCCCAAAGCGTACCAATGAACGTTCCGCGGTCGCACACCACCACATGACCTTTCGACAGCACACCCGCTTCATGCAGCAACGAGCCGTAGATTTTGCATACCGTCGTCTTGCCCGTTCCTGGCCGTCCGAAGAACACGCTATGCAGCGACACCTCATGTCGTTTGCTCGCTGGGCATAGCTCCGCCAGCATCTTGTTGTACTTGGTCAATGACAGCAATTCCTCCATCCGCTGCTTGATACTGCCACATCCCACCAGCCTATCCAACTCCTTACGAGGATTCTTAATAGGCAGCAGGATTTTCACACTTACCTTCATCGAGCCGTTCTGCTCCACATCGCTAACAACGACCTGCTCACCCTCATCCTCTACATCGATGCTCTCTTCGGTAGACTCGTCCAAGTCCACTTCCTCCTCCACATTGAACAGAGCCTCGTCAACGCTCTTGTTTTCATCTTCGCCAATGCTGTCATTCTCGTCAGCGTCCCAGCCCTCATCCTTTTCCAGAAACTCCGTCAGCTTTTTATCAAATTCCATATATTCTTCCTCATTAAAATCTTTCATAAGCAAAATGTTAAGTGTCAAAATAAACAAATGAGTAACACAGTAGCTGCCCCCTTCCGCAGGAGGCGCAAGAGTTATAGGGCAGTCATGCCAAAGCACTCATGCCCGTAAGCATCATAGAGAAAACATTTTCCTTATCTTCTGATTTCCCTATCACAAAAATAGACAGCCGTACCAGTAAGTCAAAGAACGCACATCACATTCATCTCTGCAGAGCCTATGCCCCCAGCATTGCAAACCAATTATATCTGCAACGAAACCGCTCGCAAGCAGTTCAGACCTTCAGTGATGTTTCCTTTCTTCATTTACGTTGTTTCTTTTTGTGATAGTCTTAAATTTCGTGGGGCAAAGATATACTATTTTCCAATATCCTCCAAACAAAAAGGTGGAAATGTCACAAATTTAACATTTCCACCTATAACATTTTAGGATTTTCTTGTTAAATGATATTAATATCAATAACATTTTCGTTTAAGAACTTGGAAATTGATATTAAAATTCATATCTTTGCAACATAAACAATATATTTAATGAAATACAATGAATTATCGAAAAAGCTAAAAAAGGCAGGATGCTATGATACCGGCGACCAAATGAGTGGGCACCCCATTTGGTATTGCCCATCAACGGGAAAGTACTTTAAGATGAGTAATCACGGAAGTGAAGAGGTAGCAACAGGAACTTTAAATGCAATCCTAAAGGCTGCGGGGCTGAAATAACCTTTGCTACCTTTGGTAACAATATATGATAATAAAATAAATGTCAGACTTTTAAAGCAGTACAGATTATGAAAAAGGTAAAAGCAATCATCGAGCGAGCCAGTGACGGGAACTATAGCGTATATATGGATGATGACAAATTCAGCTATCTGATTACAGGAACTGGGGTTACGGCAGAACTGGCAATCGAATCGTTCAAGGAGAACTATGAGGACATGAAACGCTATTATGCTGAGAAAGGAAAGGAGTTTGAGGAAGTAGAGTTTACCTATCAATATGATATGGCATCATTTCTTTCCTACTATTCTAAAGCCTTCTCTTTGGCAGGATTGTCTCGTATTACGGGCATAAACCAAGGGCAGCTAAGTCATTATGTAACAGGACACCGTGTTCCTTCTGCACGCACGAAAGAGAAGATACAGCAGGCTATAAAGGCTTTTGCAATGGATTTAAATCAAGTGAATTTTATCTAATTATACATCCTGTCAAAATAAATGAGGGAGGGAACACTTAAGATAAAGCATTGTTTGAACGTACTTTTCGCACCGTTTGAGCGTACTTTACAGTGCGATAAGTACGCTCAACGCTAATGTACCTAAACAAAATAAGATGCCCCCCGAAAGTTCCTTGTCTAACTTTCAGGGGGGCGCTTGCTTTCTGCTATTACTGACTATTGCGTCTTCTCTGGAGGAAATTAGGCCGTCCTACTCTAACATCCTCTTTAATAACAACGGTATCTCCGTCCAGAATAACCTTATTCATTCTCAAATAATTCATAAGGCCTGCATTATTAATAGTAATAACAGCTGTTCCTTCATATTTGCCTTCAACATTTTTTGTAGGCTTGCCATCTAATTGTGAGCTAATAACGTATGCACGATAAGCCAAACTACTTTTCACATTTTGTTTGCCTGTTTTTATACCCATCAACTCTTTTTGATACTTACCATGGAAAAAGGCATCTAATATCGAAGAATTACGCTCAACCAAAGGTTTGTCATCATTATATCCTTCTACGCCATCGTAGAGCAATTTCTGAAATAGATTCTTTTCTGCTGCTATAAGAACATTGCCTTCATCTGTATCAATGCCTTTAGAGCTGAATGTGACGCGATTATCGTCAAGCTCCATTATCTCAACAGCTCCTCCATACGTCTCACGCATTTGAGCTTTAGCACTTATTGTCAAAGCTATAAGCGCAGAAACACATAACAATCTCAGATGTACCATAATCTATTTCTTAAAAGCCTAAGCCACCAAGGAGGTCTTTTTTAGCACGCGTAACCACAATCAGTTTGTGCCCAGCATCATTCGCTTTTTTGATTTCCACACCGCCTTTAGTGATTTTTACGAGAGTAAGAGAACCGCTAACCACTTCTTGTGCCTTAGCATCACCGATTTTCTTCTGTGCTTTCTCGCCAGCAATCTCAACTTCTTCCATAATATCGAACATTTGGCCTACTGTAATACCTGCATTGCTTCCAATGGTTATATAAGCAGTCTTCACACCTTTCTTGGCATCAACCTGGTCAAGTTGCTTAATAACCGCTTCCATCTTAAAGTTGTTATCAACGAATTTCTTCATGTTTTTTGATGCCTCCTTCATGCAATTGGTTAAAGCATCTGATTCAGTATCACCTGAAAGCCAAGAGTCCTCAAACGGAGTTGTAGAAATCACGCCACCGCCATGAGCATCAGTAAGGGTAATAGTATAGTTAGAATGGCAAGTATATTTTTTATCCTTGCTATCATAGCCTGTCTTTAGAGAATTAAAGTGACATGTTAAAATAACATCTACCATTTCACCTAAAGCAATCAAACGCTCTTCTTTATTAGCGGGAAGGCTTGAAAGGTTTGTTGCATCAATTACGTTTACACGAGTCGTTGCAGTTATACCACCTATAATATTATTACGGAGGTTAGTAACCCAGTTGGTACCGATAGAAGAATTGTAAGTGAAGTCTTCTACTGCGACGCGCTGCTTCTCGTCTTGAGCGATAATGGTTGTTGACACCAGTAGCATCACAGCTACAAAAGAAAATAACTTTTTCATAATTTTTTGTTTTTAAATGTGTTAATTAATAAAAGGGTTGTATTTATAAGTTTAAAAATCTTGAGCAAGTCGTAGACCGATTATCGGTTTTGCATTTTCAGGCTTTTGCTTTCCTCTAAAATAGCAACGTAACTTATCGCGACTAATCTTGTCGCTATCTGCATAAGAACCACCTCTTACAATTTTAAAAAATGATTTCTTATTATTGTTACTAACCTGCCTCTTAGAAGGATAACTTTCCCACCAATCTTCACACCATTCTGCCACATTCCCACTCATATCGTAGATGCCCCATGCATTAGGGCGCTTTGATGCAACATCAATAGTCTGTCCAGCTATATTTGCTACGTCACTAAGATTTTGGCCACCCGCAAAATCTTCTGCTTTATGTATACCACCAGCACGGGCTGCATACTCCCATTCTGCTTCCGTTGGCAGTCTAAAATGAGTGCCGCAGCGTTCGTTGAGCAATTTAATAAACTGCTGACAATCTTCCCATGAAACATTTTCAACTGGCAGATTCTCTCCTTGATGAATACTTGGATTGCTGTTCATTACTGCTTTCCAAAGAGCCTGTGTTACTTCTGTCTTTCCTATCTTATAACTTCGCAGTCCTGAATATGTATAAAGCTTGTCAAGGCTTTCCATACTTCCCATTATAAAAGAACCTGTGCCATCAATATTTATCATCTCATACGAGATTCCATCCAATTGGAAGCTACCTTCTGCCTTCATTTTAATCTGATATTTCAACGTCTTGCCAAGTTTAATTTCAAAATCAGCTGATTCATCATTATATCCTTGAGCTTTCAGCGTAATCTTATGCACTCCTTCGCTACCATTATATTTATAAGGGGGTGTACCTGAAATCTGCTTGATACCATCTACATAAAAATCTGCTTCACCCACATTGCTTGACACAATAATAGTACCTTTAGGCTCGTCACCTGATACCGGTTTTTCTATCACCATTTTATATGTTGTCTTTCCTTGTAGTCCCGACTTGAATTTTTCTGTGATATCAAACTTTGGCGAAATATACCCTTTAGCTTTTATTTCCAGCCATGTAGCTTCGTTATTCATATATACCCAGTATTCACCATCCTTTTCTTCCACCGCAACTATGTCGCCTTCGAAGCTAACATTTGCAAGTGCAATCTGGACTATGACCAAAGCACAAGCCTGCTTGTTTCCATCTAATTTCTCAAACTTAATAGCAGCATTATCAAGTGGGTCGTCTTCAAAACTCTTCACTATGAGTTGTTGGGCTGATATATTGCTTAAATAATATGCAAATATTATCAATGAGCAAAAAATTCTTTTCATCATTTAGCGCAGTTTAAAACGTTTTAATGTAAATATCTCATCCTCATCTGTTTCTAATGGCTGCCATGTACGGACTTGAATCTTTGGCATTTCTTTATCGGTGAAATCCCAAACCAAAAATACAATACCTTGGTCACTATAAGTATTATGAGACCAATCCTGTATTAAGGTTACACCATAATAGTTAGGTTTTGAACCATGCCGTTTGATACGATAATCCTTGAAATTTACATTGATGGCGCCAACTTTAGGATTATTAAAAAGTGCCTTTAATCCTTTTAAATATTCAGCTTTAGTCTTTGAAGTGTATTCATAATCTTTTTGAGACATTTGTACCTCAGCTTTTTTACGCATGATAACCTTACCTGTAATAATCAAAGCATCATCGCTAAATATATTTTCCATAAAGCTGATGTCTTTTTTAATATATGCATTCTTGAATTGTTCGCAAAAGTGTATGACCTGTTCTCTCTCATCAATATCGCCTATCTCTGCACCTTCTTTCATGAGCCGAGTATATTGTGTAATTCCCATAGTAAAATTAAAGTCACTAATAACTCCCTTAGTATCGAAATTGATACAAACCTCCTGATTAGGGTCATCCTTGTATGAATCATCCATTGGTTTCATTTCCACAGCAATATTGCGAATCTGATAGCCATATACTCGTCCGTTACGCTTGAGTGATAGACAATGCTCAACAATGTCATCATCTAAACAACGGAAATGGGCAATCTCCCAATGCGCAGTAATACTTTGCGACGCAACGGGGTCAATTTCAATGCCATTGAAGTTAATCATACCCCCTGATGATTCTGCCTTATTGATGGCAGTAAGAAGCATAGACATCTGCCTTTCCATTCTTTGTTTCAATGCAGGATTGTTAATTCCGTCTGAAAATTCAAAATTAACCTCATCCTGAGACCATGTTTGCTGTGAATAGCAAACAATAAGAAATAATATAAGAATTTTTTTCATAACTATTTTTATTTTGCCATTGTAAACCATATAGCTGTAGCTTCCGTGTAATTCTCTAAAGCATCAGGCTGTAGTGTCTTAAAGTTTGTGCGCTGTTCTGACCCAGGGCCTAATACTGTAACAACAGCTCCTGTGGCATCACCAATTACCCAGAAACATTCAACAGAGTTTCTGCAGTTGCCCGTATTTCCAATACGCTTTATTTTAAATTCTGCCTTTTGGCGGTTCATCAAAGCCTTAGCCTCTATAAGAGTACTGCAATTTAAAATTTTATCAATAATATCCTGCTGCCAAGGTATATTAAGCCGTAAAGATACATCACCATTTATCTCCTCACCATCAGGTGTAATGAGGGTCATCTCTGATTTTAGTTTTTTGTCATCGTCTTCTTTCTTCCCCGCATTTTCCCGCATCCTACTATTTTCTGCTGGGATAATATCAGACTTCTTAACATAAACAAATACCCTCACCATCTCACCACGTTTCATTTGGATTCTATCAGAATTCTTTTCTATGTCCTTAATGATGATGTTTTCACTTGATTTAAATTTCTTTTTTGTTTGTACATATTCATCAATGTAATTGTTCAATAGTTCAAGAGCTGTACTATATGCTTCTTGCGCATCCTTCATCGTTGCTTCAGCATATAGATACTGACTATCACGCTTTATTTTATTGATTTTCTTGCTGTCCGATTCTTGACAGAAAACAGGTATTGTCATGAATACTGCCAAAATTACTGTTAATAATCTTCTTATCATCATATTCTTATATTTTAAGTTCATCAAATAAGTATCTCACCCGTGTCGTTGGCACAAAACTATTTAGCCGTGCCTTTATTAATCCTTTACGCTCTTCAAGTGTTCCTATGTTTAGGTTTAGGCGCATCACGTGAATATAACCCATAAGTACATTCTTCATTATGATTTCACAGTCGGCTATATCTTTATCAATAGCGATAATACCAAAATAAGGCATACATCCCTGGTCAATACAATAATTAAGCCATTGATTCAGCTTAACACAAATCGTATCTTGTACAAATCCATACTTCACCAATCTTATCTGTATGTCATAGTCATTATCAATAGCAGCTGTAGTCATAAGATTTGATAAGCTCTCCAACACATAGTCACGATGATAAAACAACTTAAAAGCGTCTTTCTTGCTCTTTACATAGTATCGGTTAGTGTTCAGTTGCTTATTATAAAAGTATTCACCTTTCAAGATATAGCATTTCCCATGAGGCACTTTTTCGAATTGCTTTTCATCGTCTATCATAGCTTGGCGTGTTTCCGTGCTGCTACGTCTGACATCCTCCAATACTCTACGCTCATTCTCTGTCATGCTTGTCCCTGCCAGCAAATCATACTCAATAGGAAAGTTTACAGCAAATTTTTCTTTGCCGTCTTTGCTCCAACTTATCGTATATCTTTTGTTGTTCAGAATTTCCAAACCTATCTGATAGGTCGTGTCATTCTGTAACAACTTCAAAGACTCGAAACTCCCGCTACGAAAGAAAATACCATCTTCATTTAGCTTCCTACTGATGCTCCTTTCCCATTTCATAGGCAATGTAATCTCCAAAGCATATCGTTCTAAGAAATTGCACACAGGTGAATTAAGCACTTTGCGTTGTGTAGGCGTAAACAATGAGAATCCAATATGAACAACCTCATCCTGAGAGACAATTACCGTTACAGCTCTACCATTATAGCTAAGATACTGATAATATTCCCCATCTTTCTGTTGTTGGAGTTGTTGGGAAATATTCATTATCTCTGCTATTTGTTGCAACAAGTCAGTGCGATAGCTATTTGCAGCTACCGCTACTGAACTTGTAAATAGTAACATTGCTATAAAACAGATGTTAAGACGAGTTTGTTGCATACCACTATTTTTATAGACCTGATATGAATCTGCGAGTACCATCTGCAAAGTGAATTTCACCTTGACGCATTCGGCCATTCTCCATTTTTACATTCATGATTTTATCGCCTAAGCTAACTTCTACAGTCTCACCAGAGGCTTTCTTTAAATCAATAGAATAGTTACTACGCACTATTATAGAACCTCCAAAACCATTAGGCTTACCACCACTCATCGGACCTTCATAAACACCCCAGCCCATATTATAACTTTTAGGTTGTGGTTTAGGCTCTGATGTCTTTAGGGAGGTATTATCCGTTTCCGCTTGCTTAACATCAGTCTTTTCTTTCTCTGGTTTCGCAACAGGTACTTCTTCTGCCACCTTAACAGAATCTATTTGGGGAGTATCCACGACTTCTGTTGGGAGAGGTTTCTGAATAGGCTCATTTGCTGCGCCACCACCTGTAAGCATGAAGGCTGCACCACCCCCCAGCACTACAACGGCGGCGGCAATACCACCGATGAGTTTCCAGTTTGTGGGCTTCTTTATTTGCTCCTCCAGTGTGTGCTGATGGCAATATGGGCATGGGGGTGTTCCTCCGATTGTCTCTAATGCGTTGATTTCAATAATAGTGCCTTGGTCGGCTTTTGTACAAGCGCCAAAGTTCATACATTTATAGCGCTTGACATCTTTCTTTTCTGCCATTGTTATATAAATTTTAGTTTCTTCATAATGTTTCTTATCCTAACAGGCTTCCAAAGTCAATTCCACCGATGGAGCTTGACGGCCCTGTTGCATTCTTACGCTTAATAGGAGTGGGGTCTTGAATAATAGTGATAGCCTTCTTAGTCCATCTCACAAACTCCAGAAATTCAGGAGAGCCTTGGTTACCACCACATTCTGGTAACACAACTTGTGCAAGCAACTGCTGTACCTTAGGTATCATGGTCTGCTTACGAAGCTCTATGTTCATTAAGGATGTCGAGGCTATCTCTTCGTACTTATCCTTTAACTCATCGCCAAACTCTTCGGTGAAAGCAGGACTATAGCCAATGCCTGTGAACTTATCAGCCAGTGGTTTAAGAGTTTCCAATCCAAGAAGGGGGTCTTTCGTTACGGTTCCAAATGCCTTGCGTCCCGTACCATCGGCCAAGTCACCGAACTTAATATAATCTAAGGCATAGTCGGCAATAGCATACGGCATGAACATTTCACGCAACTGTGAGCCTAAGAGTTCGCCCTGCACTTCCAGCGTAGGGAAGTCATCGCCCGTTCCTTCACCGTGGAGTACCACCCGCATCTGCCGGCCTTCGCTACCATTGATAAGCAGGTTGTAACGCTCCTTATAGAACGCAAGGTTCTTCAGGCAGCGGATGGGGAAACAATAGGTAATAGCCTGAACAGTCAGTTCATTCTGACGAGTTCCATTCATATCCACCTTCACCTGAACACCTGCCGACACAGAGCCGATAAGTGCTTTCTTTAGTTTATCGGCAAACTTCTGTACGGTCTCATTACCTTCAACCTTAGGAAGATTGATAAGCACAATCTTGCGGTTGATGTTCATGCCCTGCTGAGGCACTGGGTTGTTCTGCCCACCTACGGAGCGCTGCAATTCAGCGTTAGTCAGTTCCAAGAACACACCGCTTTCTTCAATAATACTTTTTGCAAACTTCTTAAGGCTTTCAGCCTCACTGTACTTCTCACTAAGCTGTTCCAAGATATTACGATTAATAATCTTCTCGGAGGCTTCTATCAGAATATCTTCATGGATGGCAATTGACCTCTGTCGTACCACGGTGTCCATTAGCTCGACAATAGAATCTTGGTCAAGAACAGCATTAGCATGTTGGAAGGTCTGCTCAGAACCAATCAACTCGCACAACTTCAGTCGCACCTCGTCAGCAATACCTTTCTGACGTTTCTGGTCTGTTATAACACGCTGAGTAAATTCCTTGACGTGCTTCTGGTCGTAAAAACGAATGACGGTCTGCTGCAGGTTATTGATACCACCCTCGTCCTGACAACGGGCAGCAATCATTTCATCGTTATACTTAATGGCATCATTAACAGTAGCCGCAAACGACTCTATGTGATTACGCAACAGGTTCAGCTTTACAGCAAGTACAGCCAATAGCTGCTGTGCAAACTCATTGCCCTGTACTTCACACTGCTTCATCATCAGTTGCTGCAGGATGGTGCCATGCTTTGTGAGGTATTTCCCTTTGACTACAGCCTGAATAAGAACACCTGCAAAGGCTTTCTTATTGGCCTCCCGTTGCTGCTCCAGTTTTTCAATGAGCGTGCGGTTCTTTGAAGCCTCGCCCTCCATCAGTTTCCGTCGCTTTCCAACTTCGTCAACAATGCAGCTAATCAGCTGTATCATATTGTATAGAGAGAGCTCGCCTACTTTCCACTGCTCAAAGATATAATGCTCAATACGGTCGCAGATTTCCTGAGCGTGTTGCTCACGGGCTGCGGTTTTGCCTTCATAGAAACGCATTACACCTACCTGACGGAACAGGTCGTCATAGCCTTTCTGGCAAAGTTCCTCCAGCTTGGCCAAAGGCTGGTTCTCCTTCTCGGCCAGCTGTGACCAACGCGGAATAACACCTGCCCAATATGCTGCGTAAAGGCCAAACTTATTTTCATCGCTGGGCAGAATAGGCAGTTCCAGCATCAAGTGTTTATTCGTGATGCGCCATTTCTCCTGCAACTCATCCTGCATGACAAAACTTGTATAGTCTTTATTCTCTGGTGTATCACGATAGCCAAGGTCATCGTTCCAGTTGCCATAGCGAAGCTGTAATAAAGCCTGCCGGCCAAAGGAGAAGCTGAAATACTCAATAATTTCCTCTTCAGGAATGATAACACGCTTGAAACCGAATGAACTGACAGCCTTGGTGCGATACGGCTGGATGGCTCCGTTCTTTGCCTTCTCGTAATATTCCATGCGCCAGTCGTTAATATTCTCATAAGAATAGGAACGGAGGAACTCCTCGGTGTTCTCGTTGTTCTCCAAGAAAATGCGGCTGTAGGTAAAGTCTGCCAGAATCTGAGGAAGCTCAGAGAGTGACTCCACGGTATAGCCATGCTCGTTGACATTGCTATAAAGAATCAAGCCGTCGGCTATCTTGTTCACAGTGTCAAGTGCCAGTCGCTCACTCTGCCCACTGACATCATAGGGCTTAAGATTACCAGAAAGCAGCGCATTAAGTTCTTGCAAGGCTGCATAGCCATTGGCATGATAGCGTCCTGCATCGCAGGTTCCCGGAGGAGCCAACTCTGGCACCATTGCATTGATAACGATACCCGTACCCGTTTTACCGTCTTGTGACAATTCTTCACGGAACTGTGGAATCATGCGGGTCTGAGCTATGACATCAATGATAGAACCTGAGCCCGTTCCACCTGCCAGTCCTGTGAATATATAAATATTGGTACGCGAGGCACTACTGATTTCATTAACGCGCTTATACTGCGTCATCAGTCCCTGCTTGTACTTATCAATGTTTGAGCCAAACAGGATGCGGCCAGCACGACGCTTCTGTGCTGCTGCAGCACCAACCTCACCTAACGTCTTGCGCATTACCTCGGCATCGCCAATGATGCCCTTGAGGCCTGGATAGCTACTGGGATTTGAAAGAACTGCATTCAGGTCTATCCCCTTTACATTGACAAATTCACTTTCAGTAAACTGGGCATTCTCGCCAAGAACCTGCCATGTTTTGTCATCAGGCTTCATCATCTCTACGCTTGAATCAACATAAAGGAAACCGATAGGAAGTTCGGCGCGTTCTTCTGCGCTAAATTCCTGATAAAGTCTTTTGCGGAATGCCTTAAGTACTTTACCTCCCGTTCCGCCGAGTCCAATTAGAATGTGGTTTTGTCTTGCCATAGTCGTAAATTTTTAGTTTTAATATATTGATTCTAAATTATTAATATCGATAGTGTAATCACGGGGTTTATTGAACAACAGGATGCCAGCCAACGCCAACAACACACCTCCCAACAGCCATGCTGCACGACGGAGAATGTAGTAGTTAATTGTCGACTTCATCTGGTCTGTGATAAGTTCAACGATGGTATGACCGCTATTTGCGTATGACTGAATATCATCGGCATCAATGCGCTCAAACACAGTCTTTGACAGCGGATATGCTTCTTCTATCTGATAACGGATGCGCTCAAAGTCGGCAGTACTCGGGATGGCATGGGCTTCTTTCGGCATCAGACTATTAGCAAAGCTGCCAATATCGTCTACATAGCCTTTTGCATATACGGCTCCAACCATCATGGAGCATTGGGCTACGGCAAACAATAGCAGTACAGCCAGTATAACCCATGTAAGAATCGAGTCGGCTCGGTTTAGCCGTTTGCACAATACAAATATGGCAAGCGTCAATACTATAGCAAGTACAGCTCCCCAGAAGATGCTTCCTATTACATTCCCAACTATTAACATGATAGTTTACAAGGTGCTCACATCCTTTTTTGCTGCCTCCTGCCTCCCAAAATTCGGCGGTTAATAGTAAAAGGTTGCGCCCTTATAGAAACGCGAAAGACGTGGGAGTTCTCTACTTCTCGCTTATCCCACTGCCGGGCTCTCGCATTGCCTTGTACAAGGATAAGCAACTCGAGTTAGCCCACGCCGTGATATATTATAGCACGCTGCTCACCGTGGTGAACAGGATATAATACACCCAACGCGGACGCCACGGTTGCGTCTCTTCTTGTACTGTGTGAATTTGCGAGATTCGGCAGTCGAAGATGGCGTCGTAAACGTCCTTTATTACCAGTAATGTCTGACCCCATGCCCTTGACGGACTAACCAGAGTCGGGGGCAAAGGTACAATAAAATTCTGAAACTGCAAATATTTGGGTTGTCTTTTTTCAGCGTGCGGGGCGATGGCTCGCTAAAATATGCTGTGGATAATTTGGGGGTTCTGGGGAAATGTCATACCTTTGCAGGCAGAAAGTATAAGTTTAGAAACTACTAATATGAGACGTATTTGTGTAACTGTATGTTGTCTGGGCATGGCTCTGCTTTTGTCGGCGCAGGCGACGGAGCGGGTGACCATCAGGGTTACGGAGAAGCAACTGGAGCAGTGCCCTACGGGGCCTTACGAGGCGACGTGGGAGTCTGTGCGCGAACATTACCACACGCCGGAGTGGTTTATGGATGCTAAGTTCGGTATTTTCATTCACTGGGGCGTTTACAGTGTGCCTGCCGAGGGCAGCGAGTGGTACCCCAAGCACATGTACAACGCCATGAGCCGGGGGCACCGACAGCGGTGGGGCAGCCAGCGCGAGTTTGGCTATAAGGACTTCATCCCGCTGTTTAAGGCTGAGAAGTTTGATGCCAAGGAGTGGGCAGCCCTGTTTCGCGAGGCTGGTGCCCGCTATGTCATTCCCACGGCTGAGCACCACGACGGCTTTGCGATGTACGATAGCCGGCTGACCAAGTGGAATGCCAAGCGCATGGGGCCGCGGCGCGACATCATCGGGCTGCTGGCCAAGGCGGTCAGGGCCGAGGGGTTGCGCTTCGGGGTGTCGAACCACCGCATTGAGAACTGGGACTTTATGTACCCTCTGAATCTACCCAAAGACTCCACCGACCTCTTTTTGCCCAAGTATGCGGGGCTTTACGGCCCGCCTCAGAAGCCTACGGAGCAGAGCGGCATGGGGCCAAAGGCACAGGCTGCCGCGGCGGCGGGGGTGACGGAGGCCGTCATTGACGAGGAGGCGCGGGAAGGCCGGCATCCGCAGAGCGACGCGTTTCTGAACGAGTGGGAGATGAGAACGCGCGAAATCATAGACCGCTACCAGCCTGACCTTCTCTACTTCGACAATGGCATCAACTATCGTTCGCTCGACCCGTGGAAGCTGCGTCTCGCGCGATACTATTATAATAGTGCCACGCACTGGGGCAAGAGCGTTAGCATCCAGTCGAAGGGCACGGCCTATCTTGCTGGCTCCATTCAGGACTTCGAGCGCATGAGCCGTGCCCCGAAGCACACGCTTGACCACTACTGGCAGGTGGACGACCCCATCGGCAACAAGTTTGGCTACATCGAGGGACTGAGGCTACAGAGTGCCGACGGCATTATCCGCTCGCTGGTGAACAACATTTCGAAGAACGGCAACCTCTGTCTGAACATATCGCCCAAGGCCGACGGCACCATTCCCGAAGACCAGCAGCAGATTCTGCGCACCATTGGCCGATGGCTGAAGACGTATGGCGAGGGGGTGTATGGCACACGAGCCTATAAGGTCAGCAGCGAGCGCAACGTGCGCTTCACCTGCCGTGGCGACAGCATTGTCTATGCCTTCGTCGTGCGATGGGACGGGCAGCCCTTTCACCTCCAGACGATTAACGACCTGAACATCGAGAGCATATCGTGTCTGGCCGACGGCCAGCCTGTTGCCTTCCGCCATACCGGCGATGGGCTGCTGATAGATGCCACGATGGCCGATGTGGCCGACCCTGTGGTCGGTTTCAGGGTGAAACTGAGGGGCGGTCAGGCTGATTGACAGACCAAGATTTGGGGTTTCTTTTGGTTTCTTTGGCAGAAACCGATGGGTTCTCCGTAGGAAACCACTGGTTTCTCCCTTGGAAACCGATGGTTTCCTGCGGGGAACCCAATGGTTTCCGCGCAAGAACCAATCGTGTACTCACACCCAGCGGAAATCAAAGGCTGGCTCCATGCGGTCGAACACCACGCTGTCCTGATAGCCGTAACGGGCAAAGAGGTTGCGAATCCAGCCCTGCTGCTCGGGTGAGAGCGGCCGCTCGCCACGCATATATTCGTAGTAGTAGCGCTTGCCCGACAGGTAGGCGGTCATCGTCTTACGCAGTGTCGTGAAGTCGTCCTTCAGCACGCGGTCGTAGAGGGTTGAGAACCCATAGGCCACCATCTGCGGTTCCATCGACGCAAACAGCACACACCGCTCGCCCGTCACCGCCCTCGGCGTCACACAGCGCGTCACCGTCAGGCTCTGCGGAGCCAGCAGCCCCGACTGATAGCGCAGGCACGCTTCGCGCAGCGGGCACCCCTCGTTAAAACACAATGCCCATCCGTCGGGCACCATTTCCCATTTCAGCTTGTTTTCCATCATGTTTCTTATATGTTATTATACGATACAAAGATACAAAATTCCCAGCACTTTTGCAAGCCTTTTGGCAGCTTTTTAGTACCTTTGCACGCATGGCTATCAGATACACCCATCGAGAAGAACTATGGAACTCGTGGTCGCACGCCGGCGGCATCGTGCTCGGCGCAGTGTTCGGCATGGTGTTCCTCTGGCTGGCGTTCCGGGGCGACAACCCTTGGGCACGGCTGGGGGTGTGCCTCTACCTGTTCGGGATGCTGGCCTCCTATGCCGCCTCAACAGCCTACCACGCACTGCCCCGCCGCTCAAAGTGGAAGGAGCGGCTGCGCCGGTGGGACCATGCCGCCATCTACTGGCACATTGCGGGCTCATACTCACCCCTGACACTGACGGCACTGCGCGAGCAGGGCTACTGGGGATGGTCGCTATTCTCGTTTGTGTGGCTGTGCGCCGTAGCAGGCACCATCGTCAGCTTCGTCCGGCTGAAAGAGCACTCCAACGTAGAGACGTGCTGCTTCGTGGCTATGGGCCTCAGCGTGCTGGTAGCCTTCAAGCCGCTCATCAACTCCGTGTCGACGGCAGCAGTGGCGTGGCTCATCGCCGAGGGCGTGGCCTACATCACCGGCGCCATATTCTATTCCTATAATAAAAAGAGGTATATGCACTCCGTGTTCCACTTCTTCGTACTGGCCGGCTCGCTGTGCCACATCATTGCCGTGTGGGACGTACTGCTGGAATACATCTGATGGGTAGAGGGAAAAGAAAAAATATAGATAAAACTATTGATAATTGAAAAAAACTTTGTAACTTTGCATCCGACCAAGCCAACCACAATGCAGCGGCTGGGCGGGTCTGAATTAACATTGATGGAATCCAGAGGCCGACGAAGCCGTTTGTAGGGCTGGCCAATGGGAAAGGACGTTTTCGGACGTTACTATCTGTGTCCTCAAACTTAGCAACTTTGAATCATTTCACAGGAGTACGCAACTGAAGCGTCTGCGTGGGTGTATTATATCCTATTAATTTGCTCGTTAGCCATTAGCGTATGCTGTGGCCGACGTCCATGCTGGGTTGTATAATATCACTTGGCGTGGGCTGGCTTGCGTTGCTTATCCTTGAAATGGGGCAATGCTAAGGCCTGAGGATAGGGATAGGCGCGGAGAAACTAACTCCCACGTCTTTTTTATTCCAAAGCACCAAGTATTAATGCCGAATTGGGGAGGTATAGGTACAAAACCATCAAATACCTAATTACAATTATGGGATTTTTATTATTTTTAGTTGCCGCCGTGGCGCTCTGGGTTTGGTACAAGAAAACTCATTACAACGATTCTATTTGGGTAAAAGACCTCATCAAGGGACGCACCAAAGAACAACAAGCCGTTATCCGCTATTTCTGTAACGAGCCTTCATGTTTAAGCAAGGCACCCATTACCGATGCTGAGTACGACGAGATGATACGAGCCGAACTCAACAAACATGACTTCAAGACTAAAGCCATGAATAAAATCGGATTGGACGAAAGCGAGGTTTCGGAAATAGAGCCAGTACACTTTGAAGGCTTCCTGTTTGATGACGATATAGACTTTGTAAAAGAAGGCAAAGACAAACTATACCGTAGCTCAGAATATCAGGTATCATGGATTTTCTTCAGTTCAAAGCAAGTGTATGTATATCAATATACCTTTGATATGAGTGAGACTGCAATACAAGAAACCACAGAGGAATACTTCTATAAAGACGTTACGAACTTCGCGACATCAACAGACACTACTGAAATGCCATTCTACGACAAGAAGGAAGGAAGAACAATACGAAAGAAGCTAAAGCGTAACAGATTCATCCTCTCCGCTATGGGCGACAAGTACTATTGCTCACTCGAACAAAACGATTATACCGAGCGAGCTATTCAGGGTATGAAGGCCATGCTGCGAGAGAAGAAGAACGCATAGCCTGCATAAGAATGGACTTGCATACAGACACTGACAGCATTCGTCACTATTGCAGACATCACGAACTAAGTCGCCCACCTATTAAATGGCCTCTCATCATTGGGGTGGTGCTCACGTTTGAGTTGCTGCTGTACTTATGCGCCAGCTTGTTGCCACTGTCTGCAAGTTCATTCTTTCTCTTTACCGAGTCCGCCCACATCGTCGTTTGTCTTTGTTGCGGACGAATGATACTGCGCTTGACGGTACAACTATATCAGCGGTATGCCCCCGAGTCGCTAAGGCGGCAATGCACTTGCCAGCCCACGTGCTCTGAATACGCACTGCTGGCATTAGAGAAATACTATTGGCCTAAAGCCCTTCTACTTATCATTAGGCGCGTGACGGATACTTGCCAGCAGCCTGGTTATAAGATTGACTATCCATAACTATAAAACAACAGAAACAGCAATCATGGGATTTTTTAATAAACTACGCTCTGATGGAGACACATTCGACGGACAAGGCAATGAACGCCGTGGCTTAGTGGATGTCATCCAGTACAACGGTGCTCCTGATGAATTGGTATGGAAGTTTCCATACAACAACCTGTCGACAGGCGCACAACTTATCGTCAACAAAAGCCAAGAGGCCATCTTCGTGAAAGGCGGTGCCGTGTGTGATGTGTTTGGCGAAGGAACTCACACCATCTCTGCCAACAACCTACCGTTGTTAGAGAAAATCATCAACCTGCCCTTTGGCGGTCGCACACCTTTTACGGCAGAGGTCTGGTATGTCAACAAGGTAATACGCCGTGGCCTGAAGTTCGGCACGCCTGCACCCATACGAATTTCAGACCCGCGCTATTCAGGGGTTGACATTCCTGTGAGAGCGCACGGCGACTACAGCATCAGGGTGAAGGACTGCCAGATGCTGCTGAATGAGTTTGTCGGCACCCAGCACCTGCTAACCACCGATGAGTTTGTAAAGCAATTCGCCACGATGGTGGTGCAGGAACTCAACAAGAACCTAAGACGCTATGCGCGTGAGCACAACATCTCCACACTTGACTTCCCCGAATATGCCCCCGAAATTGCAGACTTCATCAAAGACACACTGACGGGCAAGTTTGAGCTATACGGCATCGAGCTTGTAGACTTCCAGTTTGCCCACGTTGGCCCCAACGAAGACGACAGCGTTGTGAAGCAGCTGCTTGACAACCGCCTTGAGGCCGTGAAGGAACGTGAGCGCAGAAGCATACAGGGCTTCAACTATCAGCAAGAGCGCCAGTTTGACATTCTGGAAACGGCTGCCGGCAACGAAGGCAGCCAAGGCAGCGATTTGATGGGTGCCGGCATCGGCTTAGGCATGGGAGTTAGTATGTCTGGGATGTTTGGCACACAGATGCAGCAAGCAGCACAGATAATGAACAATCCGCAGGCTGCCCCTGCTCCACCCCCCATCATCATGACCCCGTACTATGTTTACATCAACGGTGGTCAGCAAGGGCCATTCGATGCGAACACACTAAAAAGCCTTGTTGCCAGCAAGGTGCTGATGCCCGACACACTCGTATGGAAGCAGGGCATGGCACAATGGGGCAAGGCTGGTGACCAGCCAGACCTTCAGCCGTTCTTCGCCGCAGGCGGGCCTCCCCCACCTCCCGTTCCACCTGTCATGCCTTAGTCATAATTAAAGCGTATGAAAACAGTCACCAAATATATTATAGCATCGTGCGTGTTTTGCTACTTTGCAGGAATCTACATGATTATTGTGAAGATGGGCTTGATGCGACTTATCAGTCGCTTCGGACTAAGCCGTGTGTTTCACGAGTGGCCTGAAGACTTCCCATCGCTGAATCTGGTGTTTATCTGCTTGGCTCTATATACCTTGTTCTTTATCCTGATTACCTACTGGATAATAAAAGTAAGCAAGAAGCAGGGCGAGGAAATGGACGTCCTGCAAGAGAAAGCATCGGCACTTCACACCTATACGGACGAGTTGCTGCTTATCGTTTCCAGATACAATAGGATATGCAGCGAGAAGAACATCCTGAACAAGGTGCAGAACCAACGCCTTCAGTTGCTGGAAAAGCAAATAGCAGTACTCCCAGCCTCGGTGCTCAACAATAGCAATGCTGGCAACCGCATAGCAGGCATCATCAGCGAGATTGACAAAGCCGTTTCTAACATGGAGACAACTGCGGAAAGCGATGCTATCGCCTCTGATACGCAGTTCAGCTATATCGTTGAGCGTGCTATTGAGAACGTCCAGAGATTACGCACAAGTAGTATTACTATCAAATAACACTAACACTTATGGAAATAATAACAATAAAATGTCCCTGCTGTGGGGCGAGCATCACCACACAGACCAAGCAATGCGAATATTGCCAATGCGATATTCTGATAAAGTCTTTTAAGAATCTGTCTGCCATGCCCACGCCACAAGTCAACAAGTATATGGCCAGCTATCGGACAGCCGCATCTGAGCATCCTGACAACAAAGACCTCAACACTTCGGTTGGCCTTTGCTTCCTGCGCCTGAAGAAATACGACCAAGCCATTGAGTATTTCGAGAAAGCTCAGGCAGAAAACTTCGACGATGCCACCCCGTTCTTCTACGCGGCGGTCAGCAGACTAAAAGGGCGGAAGCCGTTTCTGCTCAATCGCCCTGAGATTGACGCAACCATGACGGAGATTCAGGCAGCAATGGATATTGAGCCTCATGCCGAGCAATACTACTTCATGTCTTACATCAAGCGCGACTACTTTAAGCGGAAATTCCTGAACACCTCACCTTCGTGGGAGGAGTATATGCAAGAGGCCGTTGACAATGGCCTGTCGCCCGCAGACGTTGAAGACTTCCATACGATGCTTGGAACGCCCATTGACATTGAGCTATAAACAAAAAATGCCTAACCTTCTAAACGAGGTTAGGCATTTTTATATCCTCTAATCTGCTTTTATTTCGCGTATTCAGCAAAGTCGGTCAGGTGCATATCGCCCTTGCGAGCCAATGTGTCGTGCATAGCGAAGGCTGCGCACAGGCAGTGGCAGGTCTGACCCTTCTGCGTGAGCTTCAGGTAATCCCACAACAACTGCTTGTAGTCGGGATGGGCACACTGCTCAATAATCGTCTCGGCACGCTGTGCAGGCGACTTGCCACGCAGGTCGGCCACACCCTGCTCAGTGACGATGATGTTAACATCGTGCTCCGAGGAATCCTGATGGCTGACGAAAGGCACAATGCTGGAGATAAGTCCACCCTTGGCCACTGACGGACAGGTGAAGATAGAGAGGTAGGCATTGCGGATGAAGTCACCCGAACCACCGATACCGTTCATCATCTTCACACCGCTGATGTGCGTTGAGTTGGCATTACCATAGAGGTCGCACTCAATGGCCGTATTGATGGCGATGACACCCAGTCGGCGAATAACCTCGGGCGAGTTTGAAATCTCGCTCTGGCGCAGTGTCAGGTGCTTGCTGAAGTGGTCCATGTTGTCGTACACCTGCATCAGACAGTCATTCGAGACGGTCAGCGAACAGGTAGAAGCGTCCTTCACACGACCGTTAAGCATCATGTCGACCACAGCGTCCTGCAACACCTCGGTATAGATGTTGAAGTCGGGCACGTGCTTGTCCTGACCCAGTGCGCCAAGGATAGCATTGGCCGTCGAGCCTACACCGCTCTGCAAGGGCAGGAACTCACGGGGAATGCGTCCCTTGTGGAGCTCGTCCACCAAGAACTCTGCCACGAGGTAGCCAATCTTGTCAGTCACGGGGTCGGAATCCTTAAAGGCACGAGCCTCATCGGGAATGTTGCACTCCACGACACCCACCACCTTCGACTTAGGAATCTGCACGTAGGGCACACCAATGCGGTCGCTGACACAGACAATGGGGATAGGCTTGCGGCAGGGCGGGTCCAGCGGCTCATACACGTCGTGCAGATACTTGGCCTTCGGACTGTGGAACGAGTTAAGCTCCAGAATAACGCGCTTGGCCAGACGGGCAGCCGTGGGCGATATGCCACCGGCAGCGGTCAGATAGACACGCAGGTCGTCGCCAACTTCCTCAATGTCGCACACCTCCAGAATAGCCCAGTCGATATCGCCGTAGAAACCGTAGCGCAGCTCCTGTGCCATGTGGCTCAGGTGCAGGTCGTTGTAGGGAATCTCACCCATGTTGACGTGCTTGCGGAAATCGGGATTGGTGGTGTAGGGTGCGCGATACTTGATAGCCCCGGCAGCAGCCAAGTCGCCATCGGTCGACTGACCCGTTGAGGCACCCGTGAAGATGCCCACCTTAAACTCGCGTCCGGCCTCATGCTCCTTGACGGCGAGCTTGGCCAGCTCCTTCGTTGTAGCCTTGGCCACACCAGCGGGTGTGAAGCCACTCATGGCGATGTTCTCGCCATTCTTAATCAGTGCTGCGGCCTCGGCAGCAGTCATACGTGTATAAGCCATGAATATAATATTTTAGTATTTACTATCTACTATTTGGGTGCAAAGTTAATCATTTATCACGAAAAATGCGTAACTTTGCAGCGTTTTTAATAAAAATGTTTATGGAATCAAGACTGGTTGTATACAATACGCTGACGCGCCAGAAGGAGCGCTTCGAGCCTTTGCACGCCCCGAATGTGGGTATGTATGTGTGTGGTCCCACGGTCTATGGCGACCCCCATCTGGGCCATGCCCGTCCGGCCATCACCTTCGACATCGTGTTTCGATACCTGAAGCATCTGGGCTACAAGGTGCGCTATGTGCGCAACATCACCGACGTAGGACATCTGGAGCACGATGCCGACGAGGGCGAGGACAAGATTGCCAAGAAGGCTCGGCTGGAGCAGCTGGAGCCCATGGAGATAGCGCAGTATTACACCAACCGCTATCATGAGGCTATGGATGCACTGAACGTGCTGCGCCCCTCGATAGAGCCTCATGCCACGGGGCACATCATGGAGCAGCAGCAGCTGGTGCAGCAGATTATGGACAACGGCTTTGCCTACGAGTCGAACGGCTCGGTGTACTTCGACATTGAGGCTTACAACAAGCAGCACCAGTACGGCATCCTCAGCGGTCGCTCGCTGGAGAACATCAAGGACGAGAGCCGTGAGCTGGCTGGCGTGGGCGAGAAGCGCAATCAGGCCGACTTCGCCCTGTGGAAGAAAGCACAGCCGGAGCACATCATGCGCTGGCCATCACCTTGGAGCGACGGATTCCCTGGGTGGCACTGCGAGTGTACGGCTATGGGGCGCAAGTATCTGGGTGAGACCTTCGACATCCACGGCGGCGGCATGGACCTTATATTCCCCCACCATGAGTGCGAGATTGCGCAGGCCGTGGCCTCAATGGGACATCAGGCCGTGAAATACTGGCTGCACAACAATATGCTGACCATCAACGGTAAGAAGATGGGCAAGTCGTACAATAACTTCATCACGCTGGAGCAGTTCTTCACGGGTAACCACCCGCTGTTAGAGAAGGCTTACTCGGCCATGACCATCCGCTTCTTCATCCTGTCGGCCCACTATCGCGGCACCGTCGACTTCTCTAACGAGGCTCTGCAGGCTGCCGAGAAGGGACTGGAGAAACTGCTGCAAGGCATCAACGACCTTGAGCGCGTGCAGGCATCGGCCCAGTGTGATGCCGAAACGGGAAAGGTGGTGAAGGCGCTGCGCCAGAAGTGCTACGATGCCATGAACGACGACTTAGCCACGCCGCAGGTCATCAGCCATCTGTTTGAAGCCTGCACGGTGGTCAACAAGCTCATTGACCACAAGGCCACCATTTGTGCCGACTGTCTGCAGGAACTGAAGGAAGTCATGCGCCTCTTTGCTTTCGACATTCTTGGACTGCGCGAGGAGAAGGGCAACAGCAGCGATGCCCGTGAGGAGGCATTCGGCAAGGTGGTCGACATGGTGCTCGACCTGCGTGCCAAGGCCAAGGCCGACAAGGACTGGGCCACCTCTGACAAGATACGCGATGAACTGGCTGCTGCCGGCTTCGAGGTAAAGGACACCAAGGACGGTGTCACTTGGAAGCTGAACAAGTAAGCACAAACGTTTAGTTGGATAGCCCTTTATATGCCTCTTGCGTCATATAAAGGGCTATCATTTTATTCCACATCTCACCGACGGGCATATACACCAGCCCTCCGTTGGGCTGGTCGGTACCCCACGAGTTCTTGAGCACGTAGTAGCGGCGTTGCTGGCGGTCGTGAGCTAGTCCGACAATGCTCATGGCATGGTCGCGGCTCTCCCAGCAAACAGGATGGCGGTTGCGCAGTGCGCGGTCGACGCACACCTGCAGCGTATCAAGCGGTACGTTCAGCAGTCGGTTGTGCTCCCAGTTATCGGGCACAGGCACTTCCACCTTTTTATAATAAGGAGAGTCAGGCCAGCAGGTCAGCGACACGTACTCGTCGGGGGCACACACCGAATGGGCAAACTCCAACGGCGTATAGCGGGCACCGAGCATAAAGACCCAGCGAGGGGTGGACAGTTCCGGGGTGGCATCGTCGGGCAGTACGTCGTAGCCCACCATGCCGTCCCGCTGTATGATGTTTAGCAGCGTCTGGCACATAGCCCGCTGCTCTCGAGCCCCGGAACGCTCCAGCATCCGCCCCGCATAGACCGCCGACAGATTGACGGAATCACCCCTCAGAATATGCTCCGTCTCAATAGTAGCCAGCATGGCATACGCCCAGCACCACTGCGTCTGCCCTTGGTCCTTGACAGGCGTCATCGGCAGCAACACATCGTTCACGTACTCGCCATGCGGCTGACGGTCGCACCCTGTGCAGAGCGCAATAACCATCAGGAGGATGTAAATCACTATGTTCATCGACGACAAAGTTACAAAAATATTCTGTATAGCGGATGATTTCCGTCGGCTTTTTGCCTCCCCAGCGGCAAAAGAGGGATAAGGAGCCTGACGGGTGACGGCTTAGCTTTACTACAAATTCATGGAAACAAGCCTTTATCCGATAAATATCCGAATCAAATTTGGTTAGTTGGGGAAATATTAGTAACTTTGTCACCGTGGTAATAATTACGATGGTAATAAAACATGAAATTCTATAATCGGACAAAGGAAATAGAGGAGCTGAGACGGATACAAAGACGTGCTTTTGACTCCCGGTCGAGGATGACAGTCATAACCGGGCGTCGTCGTATCGGCAAAACCTCGCTTGCTCTGCGTGCTACGCAGGGCGAGTATCCCACGGTATATCTATTCGTCAGCAGAAAAAACGAGGCAGCATTGTGTGAAGAGTTCGCTGGGCTGATTTCAACGGCTCTCGGTTGTTATGTTCCGTCGGAAATAAAATCATTTAAATCATTATTCCAGATGTTGATGGAGCTTGCGAAGACACGTAAGTTTAACCTGATTATTGATGAATTTCAGGAATTTTTCAATATCAATCCGTCAGTTTATAGCGAAATGCAGAATATCTGGGATTCTTATCGAGACGATACTCATGTCAATTTGCTTCTCATGGGGTCAATTTATTCCATGATGCACAAAATCTTTGAGAATTACCACGAACCGCTCTTTGGCAGAGCAGATGCCATGATACGCCTTTCAGGATTCAGTACAGACACCATGAAGGAAATCATGCGAGATTTCCGCCCAGAACATACGAACGACGAGTTGCTTGCATTATATACCATCACTGGTGGTGTCCCAAAGTATATTGAGTTGTTATGTGACGACACCGATTTATCAATTGAGGAAATGCTGGATTTTGTAGTCCGGGAAAATTCTCTATTCGTAAACGAAGGACGTAACCTACTGGTAGAGGAATTCGGGAAAGATTACGGATTGTACTTCTCGGTATTGAGTTGCATTGCATCTGGTATCAACACTCAGGGAGCAATCGAAAGCGCATTAGGCGGGGTTACTGTAGCCGGTCATCTGAAACGTCTGATAGAAGATTATTCGCTAATAAAGCGAGTGCGTCCTATTTTGTCAAAGCCTCGTTCACAGAATGTGCAGTATGAGATTAACGATAACTTCCTACGGTTCTGGTTTAACTATTTTGACCGAAACCAAACATTAGTAGAGCTTAACAACTTTGAATATCTACGTCAGATTGTCCACTCTGATTACCCAACATTCTCAGGTCTCGTACTTGAAAAATGGTTCCGGCTAAAGATGATGGAAAGCCATCAGTATTCCGATATTGGCTCATGGTGGGAGCGAAAGAAGGGAAAGGAAGCTAACGAGATAGACATTGTGGCCCTTTCAGTCAATGGAGAAACAGCGGTTGTTGCCGAAGTTAAGCGTCAGCAGCGCAACTACGACCACAAGATATTTATGGAAAAAGTAGACTGCATTAAAACAAGCATCCTATCGAAATATAAAATAGAAACACGTCTGTTTACTTTGGAAGATATGTAGTGCATTTTGATAACATGGTATAATCACGCGGTCGGCGGCTGTATATAGCCAGCGTCCTCGTAAAAGGGACTTGAAAGATTTCCGATACTTATCGCGATTTATAGGGATATTTTCATGGAGTAAAGGCAAAAAAGCGGGTGCGGAACGCATCGGCTCATTGTGCGGAACGCATCCGTGCATCGTGCGGAGTAGCTCTTTATGTGGTACGGAGTGCCTCGGGAAGGGATAAACAGACGCTCGAGGAGGGATAAAGAGCCGTTCCCGCCGGGTGACGGAGCGGCTCCCTCTGGTCGTAGAGCGCCCGTGCTTATGATTAAGGGCGGCCGCCCTTAATGAATGGAGCGGTCGCCCTCAATATTCAGAGCGCCCGCCCTGAACCTGTTTTTTAGCGGGTGCAGCTCCTATACAGAACCACCCCGCTAAGTTTAAGCCCTTATTTCACAACTACCTTACGCCCGCCAATGATATTAACACCCTTCTGCGGAGCCGTCAGCCGCTGTCCTCGCAGGTTGTAGACGGGTGCATCTTTATCAGCTTCCGTCTTGATGCCGTCAATGGCCGAAGTGTCATCGCTGCCTTCATATTTCTGCCACCTATTAGATGAAGCTTCATAATAAGCTCTCCAGCTTTTTTCTGTTGCAGCTTGAACCTGTTCTTTAGTACATACATTCCCTTCATCTGGTGACACAGAAGAATAAACATTAAATCTGCCAGAACCCCATTCTATTATTGGCAAAGAATTGACGAGGTTATCCATAGATGCCCCTCTAATTTTGTTCACGTGGCAGTATAGATCTTGCAAACTGGAACACCCTGAAACATCTAAGGATGTCAGTTGGTTGTTGTAACACTCTAGCCTAATCAATGCGGTACACCCTGATGCATCCAAAGACATCAGCTGGTTGTTGTAAC
>CAMWKZ010000034.1 GCA_947174945.1 uncultured Prevotellaceae bacterium
TTTCAGAATTATTTGCTACCTTTGCACATCAGATTAGTAACTAAACTTATATAATAATACTAATTTAACATAGCTTATGGCAAACAAAGAAAAACTCTTCAGCGAGTTCCAAGCACCTACTACTCAGGAATGGTTGGACAAGATTGAAGTAGACCTGAAAGGGGCTGACTTCCAGAAGCGACTCGTATGGAGAACCAACGAAGGGTTCAATGTGCAACCTTTCTATCGTCGGGAAGACCTGGCGAACCTGAAAACACCCGATGCCCTGCCGGGCGAGTTCCCATTTGTTCGTGGTAACAAGAAAGACACAAACGAATGGTATGTCCGTCAGAACATCGTAGTTAACGACCCTGTAGAAGCTAACAAGAAGGCTCTTGACATCCTGAACAAGGGTATCGACTCCATCGGTTTCCGCTTTGGCGGCAATATGGTGAGTGCCGAGTTCATTGAGACATTGCTCAAGGACATTCGTCTTGACATCGTTGAGGTGAGCTATCGCACCTGTCAGTGCCATGCCCTCGAACTGGCTGAGATTCTGGTTCAGTATTTCGAGAAGATGGGCTACGACAAGGAGAAGATTGTGGGTGGTGTTGGCTTCGACCCCATTGACAAGATGTTGCAAAAGGGCAAGGACACTACGCCCATGCTGCCCGTACTGCCTCGCATCGTTGAGACCCTGAAGGACTACCCCAACCTGCGCTGCGTGATAGTCCACTCTGACACGCTGAACAATGCCGGTGCCTACATCGTACAGGAATTGGGTTATGCGTTGTCGTGGGGTAACGAATACTTGCAGCAACTGACGGATGCTGGTGTAGATGTTGACACTGCAGCCAAAAGCATCAAGTTCTACATGGGTATCTCTGAAAACTATTTCATGGAGATTGCCAAGTTCCGTGCTGCCCGTCTGCTATGGGCTCAGATTGTAAAGCAGTATGAGCCGAAGTGCGACTGCGCTTGCAAGATGGTGATAAACGCCTCAACATCGACATACAACCAAACCGTATTCGACCCTTATGTCAACCTGCTCCGTTCACAGACGGAAGCCATGTCGGCTGCTTTGGGTGGTGTTCATTCGATGATAGTCACGCCGTTTGATGCTCCTTACGAGCAGGCTACCGACTTCTCTGAGCGCATTGCCCGCAACCAGCAATTGCTGATTAAGGAGGAGAGCCACTTCGACCGTATCGTTGACCCCTCAGCAGGTTCTTATTATATTGAGCACCTGACTGACGCACTGGCTCAGGAGGCTTGGAAGCTGTTCCTGAAGATAGAGGACGAGGGCGGTTTCTTAGAGGCTGTCAAGAAAGGTATCGTACAGGACGACATCAACGCTACCAACGTGAAGCGTCATGGCGACGCTGCCAAGCGCAAAGAGTTTATTCTGGGTACTAACCAGTTCCCCAACTTCACAGAAAAGAGCGACGGCAAGCGCGCTCAAGGCTCTGGTGCTTGCGGTTGTGCTGCAGGCAAGGAGGGTCACACCTGCGAGGCTCCCTTCAAGAAACTAGAGAGCACCCGTCTGGCTGCTGACTTCGAGAACCTGCGCATCCATACAGAGGAGAAGAAGGTGCCTACAGCCTTCATGCTGACCATCGGCAATTTGGCCATGCGTCAGGCTCGTGCCCAGTTCTCGTGCAACTTCTTGGCTTGTGCCGGCTATAAGGTTATTGACAACCTCGGCTTCAAGACAATTGAAGAAGGCGTTGATGCCGCTTTGGAGGCCAAGGCTGACATCGTAGTCATCTGCTCTTCAGATGATGAATATGCTGAGTATGCTATCCCTGCCTTTAAGTATCTGAACGGTCGCGCCATGTTCGTGGTGGCTGGTGCTCCCGCTTGCATGGAAGACCTGAAGGCTGCTGGCATCGAGAACTTTATCCATGTGAAGTGTAATGTGTTGGAAACCCTGAAGGAGTATAACCAAAAGTTAGGCATTTAAGTTATGAGAAAGAATTTTAAAGATATCGATATCTATGCTGGCATCCACCAGACTGACGGTGCTGCCTGGCTGAAGGAGAATAATATTGTGCCTAACTGGAAAACTCCTGAGCACATTGAAGTTCGTCCCGTATATACCAAAGAAGACCTCGAAGATATGGAGCACCTCGACTTCACAGCCGGTATTCCTCCCTACCTTCGCGGCCCGTACTCAATGATGTACCCGTTCCGTCCGTGGACTATCCGCCAGTATGCCGGATTCTCCACTGCCGAGGAGTCTAACGCATTTTATCGCCGTAATCTGGCCAGTGGTCAGAAAGGTTTGTCGGTTGCTTTCGACCTGCCGACGCATCGTGGCTACGACCCCGACAACGCCCGTGTGATTGGTGACGTGGGTAAGGCTGGTGTGAGCATCTGCAACGAAGAAAACATGAAGGTGCTCTTCTCAGGCATTCCCTTGAACAAGATGTCTGTGTCAATGACCATGAACGGTGCCGTGCTGCCTATTCTGGCATTCTACATCGTAGCTGGTTTGGAACAGGGTGCCCAGTTGGAGGAAATGGCCGGAACCATTCAGAACGACATCTTGAAGGAGTTCATGGTGCGTAACACCTATATTTATCCACCTGCCTTCTCAATGAAGATTATCGCTGACATCTTTGAGTACACCTCACAAAAGATGCCGAAGTTCAACTCTATTTCTATTTCAGGCTACCACATGCAGGAGGCTGGTGCTACGGCTGACATTGAGCTGGCCTATACGCTGGCCGACGGTATGGACTACCTGCGCACGGGTGTCAACGCTGGTATTGACGTGGATGCCTTTGCTCCGCGCCTGTCATTCTTCTGGGCTATCGGTATGAACCATTTCATGGAGATTGCCAAGATGCGTGCCGGTCGTCTGCTATGGGCTAAGATTGTGAAGTCGTTTGGTGCCAAGAACCCCAAGTCGCTGGCTTTGCGTACCCATTCGCAGACCTCGGGCTGGTCGCTCACCGAGCAAGACCCCTTCAACAACGTAGGTCGTACCTGTATCGAGGCCATGGCTGCCGTACTGGGACACACTCAGTCGCTGCACACTAATGCACTTGACGAGGCCATTGCCCTGCCCACCGACTTCTCGGCTCGTATTGCCCGTAACACGCAGATTTACATTCAGAACGAGACGAAGGTCTGCAAGCAGATAGACCCGTGGGCTGGTTCTTACTATGTAGAGACACTGACCAACGAACTGGTACACAAGGCTTGGGAACACATTCAGGAGATTGAGAAGCTGGGCGGTATGGCCAAAGCCATTGAGACGGGTCTGCCTAAGATGCGTATCGAGGAGGCCGCAGCCCGCACTCAGGCTCGCATCGACTCTGGCGTACAGACCATCGTGGGTACCAACAAGTACCGCTTGGAGCACGAAGACCCCATCGACATTCTGGAGGTCGACAACACTGCCGTGCGCAAGCAGCAGGAAGAAAGCCTCGCTCAGGTTCGTGGCTCTCGCGACGAAGCAGCTTGTCAGGAAGCCCTCAAGGCTATCACCGAGTGTGTGCGTGACTTCAAGGAAGGTCGCAAGTCGGAGCAGAACCTGCTCGACCTGGCCGTCAAGGCAGCCCAGCTGCGTTGTACCTTAGGAGAGATTTCAGATGCCTGCGAAGAAATCGTAGGCCGTTATAAAGCAGTAATCAGAACCATTTCAGGCGTGTATAGTTCAGAAAGCAAGAATGACTCCGACTTTGAGAAAGCCTGCGAGTTGACCGAGAAGTTTGCAAAGCGTGAGGGTCGTCGTCCCCGTATCTTCGTTGCGAAGATGGGTCAGGACGGTCACGACCGTGGTGCGAAGGTTGTAGCAACGGGTTATGCCGACTGCGGATTCGACGTTGACATGGGGCCGCTGTTCCAGACACCTGCCGAGGCTGCCCGTGAGGCTGTTGAGAACGATGTCCACATCGTAGGTGCCTCGTCACTGGCCGCTGGTCACAAGACACTCATCCCACAGCTTATCGAGGAGCTTCACAAGCTGGGACGCGACGACATCATGGTAATTGCCGGTGGTGTCATTCCCGCTCAGGACTACGACTTCCTCTATAAGGCAGGCGTAGCCGCCATCTTCGGCCCTGGCACATCAGTAGCCAAGTCTGCTTGTGAGATGATGAAGATTCTGCTTGACGAAGAGTAGTCTTTAAGCATTTCCATAAGAGTCCCCAGCCATAGCAAGTGGCTGGGGATTTTTTATCATTTACCATTCATCCAGCCTTTAGTATCTCCTTCGGGTTGCTCCAGTATCTCTTTCGAGGTGCTTTAGTATCTGTTTACCCACCTAAACAGATACTGTTTAAGGTCAATGTAGATACTCGAGCAACCCAAAGGAGATACTGGAGGGAAATACAACGTAGTTTTCTTCCATTTTCATCGAATTTACGCTAACTGATTTTTTCTCTAAAAAATTTCCCCATATAAAAATAATATCGTATCTTTGCATCCAGTATCAAGGGAGAAATCTTGGTATTAACGCATTAGCTTATTATTTCGCACTTAACCGAAGTAGCATAGGAAACTAATTCAGGAATAGTCGATATAAGAAGCAACAGGGGAGACTGGGAAGCAGTAGCCCACCAACATTATAGCTATGCACACGCTTATGGCGTGGAGTATTCTTATATATGTTGGTAGGGGTTCCGAATTTCCTATGCTCGCCCCTCAGGTTAAGTGCATAAGAATGGCCACGCCATTTTTCATGTACTTCTGTTGCGTAGTTCTTTATATTAACAATTTAAATAATAACTAATCGTCCGCACTGGAGAGCCATCGGACACAAAAAACAGAAAGCGATGAAAAAACTTTTTCTTATTTGTTTAATTCTATTCGGCGCATTACGCGCAAGTGCTGAAACATGGACTCCTGTCGGACAAGTGCAATGGACAGAGGGAGCTTTGACTGGACAATACTATTACGATTTTGGTTACCACAAAACATGGAATGTATCTGTTGAACGCTCTGACACTCGGCCCAAAGTTTTCCGATTGCAGCCGTATGCCTCAAAACCATTTAACTATTCTGATCATCTTTCTGACAATGTTTATGTATATCTACATACAGAGAATCCTAAACAAGTGTATATTGAATATTATAAGTATTATTATCGTTATAGCTACTACTTCCATGTCTGGCAACGATGCCCTGAAAACGGATTTGACAGCAAATATTACGGAAACATAGTTGATGGCAATTCAATAGAATTTCCTGTGGGAAGTTTTGCTGTTGATAACTTTTACAATACATCATCCTCGCAAACAGCACCATCATCATATGCCAAATACTCTACATACATTCATAAGATTGTCTTTCCAGAAGGAGTTCTTGACTATACCCCTGCCGAAGAATCATGGGTTAACATCGGAAAAGGTCGTTGGGAAGACCCATACAGGAAGAATAACAACGGAGATTCGTATACTACAAATGTTGACGTAGAGAAATCAGTACAGCATCCCCATAATTATCGTATTAGTCTTCAAGAGGGAGATTATATTAAAATCTATACAGAGAACCCTTCTAAAGTATATATCTCTTCTTATTCTGTGACTAATTCACAAGGTGTAAAGACTGTAATAACGCAGAATTGCCCTGAAAATGGACTAAGTGGTTCACAGTATGGAACACTTTCAAATGGGAAAATCACCATTCCGGGAGATTACTTCATCGCCTCTGTTCCCTCTACGGGAGAGACCATGACATGCGACGCATCGCGTAAGTGCGTAATTACGCTCCCTGACGGATTTGACAATCCACTGCCAGAGGAGAATGGAGTGTTTATGGGCATCATTGCATTCAATGACGAGATAGCACGCAAACCAATCTCTCTGCTCAATAACGACACAAAGGAAGATTTCACATCATTCGTTGACGGGCTTCAAATGGGAAATGCTACTCTATTATATTATGCCGTTGACCAAGCAGTAAGCAGCATGAAGTCTCAGACGTTCCCCGAGAATCTAAGCAACGCTGTGCTTGTAACATTTACCGACGGCCTTGACCAAGGTTCACTCGCAATGAAGCCTGAACATCGCAGCTCGAAAGGTTATGCTTCTTATTTGGCAGACATCATTGGGCAAACAACTATACAGGGGTGTCCTCTTGAAGCCTATGCAATCGGATTAAAGAGTGACGATGTCTACGACGATGAATTGTTTATGTACAATCTTCAGTCTATTGCTTCCAATGACAACAACATTTCTCCAGTTAGCAATATTACTGAGATGCAACAAAAGCTCACAAACCTGTTTGAAAACCTGAACAGGCAGACCACTCAGCGTATAGTGACTATCAAAGTACCCATGATGTCGCATGGCGACAAATACAGGTTTACGCTTGATAAAAGTCGAAACAGCGCTACAAGCTCTAATGTCTGGTTTGAAGGTGTTTTCAATATTGACAATATGTCACTTGAAGACATTACCTATCATGGATTCACATCGATTTCTGGAACTACTATTGTTGCCAAGCAAGAAAGTATCAAACTTCTGTTCACCCTCAATGACTGCCGAGACTTAGATGGCGGTACACTCGATGTAAGCCAAGACGGTATTGACCAATGGCAATATATCCCATCACGCGACATTTGGAATCATAACATTGAAAACGCAAAGAAAGAAGACATTGACATTCAAGAGGTTATATCCTCGGTAGCCATCATGTTTGCTCTTGACTGTTCAAGTTCACTTGGAGATTTGTTCCCGTTGGTAAAATCTACTGCTAATTCATTTATCAATAGACTTGCAGGAGGTGATGACAGCTCAACAGGAATAGAGGATGTGGTTGCTGACGACAAGAACCTTGACAGCAATGCCCCTGTTGAGTATTACGACATTCAGGGAGTACGGGTGCTGAATCCTCGGAAGGGACTTTATATCCGCCGTCAAGGCAATACCGTATCAAAGGTTATGATAAGGTAATGACACTGCTTGACGAGTAACAGTCTTGGGCATTTCTATAAACCTCCCCAGCCATTTGCTATGGCTGGGGAGGTTGCTTTGTTGGTATTCTACGGGGTTATATACGTTTGCGCTCTCCGGCTTTCAGGCGCACGGTGCGTTGCTTGCCATTAAAGGAAAGGGTGGTTGCGGCGGCTTGCTTGGCCGTAATGTATAAGGAGGTTACTTGGCCGTTGCGCCACTCCATATCTATGACGAAGCCGCCACGGGCACAGATGCCACGCACATGGCCGTCTTTCCACTCCTCGGGCAGGGCGGGCAGCAGCGTTATGGTGTTGGCAGTGGACTGCACCAGCATTTCGGCTACTCCGGCGCAACCGCCAAAGTTGCCGTCAATCTGGAACGGAGAGTGTGCGTCAAGCAGGTTAGGATAGGTACCTCCACCGCGCCTTGCGTCGCTGCCCTTATAACCGTCAGGGCTGATATAGCGCAGCAGTTTGCGATAGATGTGATATGCGTTCTTGCTGTCCCGCAGACGGGCATACAGGTTGACGCGCCAGCCGGTGCTCCATCCCGTGGTGTTGTCGCCCTTAATCTCCAGCGAGCGCGAGCAGGCAGCTGCCAGCGACGGGGTTGCAGACACGGTGATGTGATGGCCAGGGAAGAGCCCAAATAAATGAGACTGGTGGCGGTGCTGCGGGTCCTTGTCTTTCCAGTCGTGATACCATTCCTGCAGATTGCCGTCCTTACCCACGCGATATGGCAGCATACGCTTGAGGGTGCGGTCAATGCGCTGCACGAAATCCTTGTCTTCGCCGAGCACGCGGGCCGCCTCGCGCGCGTCCATCAGGCACTCACGGCTCATGGCAAGGTCTGAGGTACTGCCGTACAGCGTTGCACCGGCATACCCATCGGGCGTGAGATACTGGTTTTCGGGCGAGGTTCCGGGCGAGGTCAGCAGATAGCCGTTCTTCTCTATCAGCCAGTTCATACAGAAGTCTGCCGCACCCTTCAGCACGGGATAGTACTCGCGCAGGAAGTCTTTGTCGTTGGTAAACAGGTAATGTTCCCAGATATGCGTTGCCACCCATGCACCGCCCATATTCCAACACGCCCACATGGGGTTGCCCGTGTGCAGGCCGACGGGGCACGACATGGCCCACATGTCGCTATTGTGGGCTACACACCAGCCCTTGTCGACACCATAGTATGCCTTTGCCGTGGCTCCGCCCGTGGCACTGAGATTCTTGATAAAGCCCATCAGCGGCATGTGCATCTCCGACAGGTTGGTCACCTCCGCAGGCCAGTAGTTCTCCTCCAGATTGATATTCATCGTGTAGTTACTGCTCCACGGTGGCAGCAACTGCTCATTCCACAGTCCCTGCAAATTGGCGGGCACACCCATTGTGCGCGAGCTGGAGATAAGGAGGTAGCGGCCATACTGGAAGTACAGTGCCTCCAGCTCAGGGTTGCGCTGCTGGTCGTCGGTGTAATGGCGCAGCTGCTGGTCGGTGGTCATGGCGGCTATAGCGGGAGCCGTCTTGCCCAGCGACAGCTCTACGCGGTCGAAGTACGTCTTGTAGTCAGCAATATGCGCACGGCGAAGCGCAGAGAACGCCTTGGCTCCTGCGGCATTCATCTGCCGCCGTACCATACTTTTATAGTCCAGCCCCTCCTTGACGGGGTCTTTGTCGAAACCGTTGAAGCTCGTGGCATTGGCCACCAATATCATAACCTCGTGGCAGCCCTCAATCTTCAGCTCACCCGTCGGGAAAGCCTTTACCTTGCCGTCGGCAGTCACTACACGCACGAGGGTATTAAAGTGTATGCCCCTCTCCGGGTCATACTGGTGTCGGTCTGTGCTATGGTAATACGACGGCAGTGAGTTGTAGGCCGCATAGCCCTCCATTGAAATCTCGTTGCCAGCAGCCGAGGCCGTATGCGGCAACAACGAAGTCAACGACAACACCGCCCTGATGCCAGCGTCGTCCGTGGTTTTCAGGCGTATCACAATGACCGAATCCGGCGCAGAGGCAAAGTAATCACTCGTAAATGCTTGGCCGTCTACCTTGTAGGTGGTGGCAGCCGTGGCATCGCTGATGTCGAGCCAACGACGGTAGTCGGTTATCCGTCCGCTACGGTCAAGATAGCTTATTGTGAGCGTGCCCAGCGGCTGATAGTTCTCGCTGTAGTGTCCCTGCACCTTGCGCTGCAACTTGTCCGCCGTGCGGTAGTCCTCCCTGTCAAGTGCCGCACGTATCTCCGGGATGGCTTGATGGGCATCGGGCGAATAGACCGTCTTGTCAGGCTCGCCAGTCCACAGCGTAATGTCGTTAAGAGATATGCGGTCTTTGTGCGTACCGCCATACACGATGGCACCCAAGCGACCGTTGCCAATAACAAGCGATTCTTCAAAAAACGCTGCTGGCTTGTCGTAGTTAAGGCGCAGCGCACTGGCTGACGCTGACGGCTGCACACTGGCCGCAGCACCAAGAGTGCCGCAGCAGAACATCATCGCCGCACATACAAGGCGGCCACTTGCTTTCATACAATTCATAGCTTGTCGGTTGTAGATGGATATGCTGGATTTATTAAGCTAACGTCCTACCCCGGGAAAGAACCGTTCTTTCTCTCGGAAAGAGCCGGTCTTTCCAAGGGTAAGACCGGCTCTTTCCAAGGGTAGGATATGTTCTTTTACTCTCTCTTCCCGAAAATGCGGAGCATATAGAGGAAGAGGTTGATAAAGTCGAGGTAGAGTGACAGCGCTCCGAGCAGTGCTATCTTTTGGGCACTCTCGCCTGCATCGGGGGCCTGCAACAGCAGTTGCTTAATCTTCTGAGAGTCGTAGGCAGTGAGCCCGACGAATATCAGCACGCCAACGTAGCTAAGTATCAGGGTGAAGCCCGAACTCTTGACAAACATATTGACCACCGTAGCGATAATCAGACCGAGAAGCGCCATAAACAGGAACTTGCCCATCGAGGTCAGGTCGGTCTTGGTAGTGTAGCCGATAAGGGCCATTGCGCCAAACGTGCCAGCCGTGATGAAGAACACCGTAGCGATAGACGACGAGGTGTAAATCAAGAAGATAGGAGCCAGCAAAGCACCGTTGATGACGGAATAGAGCACGAACATCATGGTGGCGGTGGTCAGCGAAAGGCGATTAATGGCCGCACTCACTCCGACGACGAGCGCCAGCTCGCCTATCACCAGTCCCCAGAACACCAGTTGGTTGCCAAGGATAAGCTGCAACGCACCGGGACTGGTGGCCACGCCATAGGCGGTGAAGCCCGTAATAACCAGTGCGAGGGTCATCCACACATACACTTTACGCATCAGCACAGGGAAAGCGGCTGACATCGACAGCTGCTGCTCAGCCGTCAGGTCTTGCAATTCATAATCGTTATAACTCATAACTTTTGTCCTTTCTTTTTGGGGTTAATTAACGGGGGCAAAGTTACGATTAATTCTGAGGATACGCAAGTCTTTGTATTAAAAAAGAATAAAAAACTTGTTAACAAGGATTTTTCTTCGTACATTTGCGTGGGCATCATGCAGGGCGCATGAGTGCCGCTACGACTAAACAACATCAAACTATTATGAAGAACAGGATACTTATCATGATGTGGATGGCGCTGCTGTGCGGTGCCGTTCAGGCGCAGACCACGTTTACACACCCTTGGATGCAGAAGCGGGTGGCCTACTTCGGCGACTCGATAACCGACCCACGCAACAGCGGGTCGAAGAAGAAGTACTGGCACTACCTGCAGGAGTGGCTGGGCATTACGCCTTACGTCTATGCCGTCAGCGGCAGGCAGTGGAATGACATACCGCGACAAGCCGACAAGCTGCGCGAGGAGCACGGCGACTCGGTGGATGCCATCCTGATATTCATCGGCACGAATGACTACAACAACGGCGTGCCCATCGGCCAGTGGTACGAGGAGAAGGACGAGCAAGTCATGTACGGACACGGCCAGCCCAAGAAGCTAACAGACCGCAAGCGCCGTTACATGAGCATGGATGCCAATACCTATCGTGGTCGCATCAACAATGCCATCGACAAGGTGAAGCGGATGTACCCCACCAAGCAGATAGTCCTTATGACGCCCATCCACCGTGCGCAGTTCCATCGGAACGACAAGAACTGGCAGTGTACCGAGGACTACACCAACCAGTGCGGCATCTATTTAGACGAATACATCGACGCCGTGAAGGAGGCCGGCAACATCTGGGCACTGCCCGTCATCGACCTGAACGCCGTGTCGGGGCTTTACCCCATGATGGACGAGTATGCGCAATACTTCTGCGACAAGGCTACCGACCGGCTACACCCCAACGACAAGGGGCACGAGCGCATGGCCCGCACGCTGCTCTACCAGCTGGTGGCACTGCCCTGCACGTTCTAAGCAGACATTACAAAACCAATACCTACAAACTACAATGAAGATAGGACTATTCATCCCGTGCTACGTGGATGCCGTCTACCCAGAGGTAGGCATGGCGACCTACAAGCTACTGAAACACTTGGGGCTTGATGTCACCTACCCGCAACGGCAGACTTGCTGCGGCCAGCCTATGGCCAACGCCGGATTCGAACAGCAGGCGAAGCCGCTGGCAGAGAAGTTTGAGACACTGTTCAAGGGCTTTGACTATGTGGTGGCCCCCAGTGTGTCGTGTACCGCCTTTATACGGCTGAACTATCCCCGACTGCTGGGCGGCAAGGGCGGAGGCCATGCGTCGCAGGCACACGAGTGCGAGACGGCCAAGCGGTGCATGGACGTGGTGGAGTTTCTGCACGACGTGGTGAAGGTAGACCGCCCACTGGGCACGTTTCCCCACACCGTCTCGCTGCACAACTCATGCCACGGGGTGCGCGAGCTGGGGCTTTCGTCGCCATCGGAGGAGAACGTTCCGAAGTTTAACAAGATAAAGGACTTGCTGCAGCTGGTGGACGGCATTCAGGTGGTGGAGCCTGAACGGCCCGACGAGTGCTGCGGCTTCGGCGGTATGTTTGCCGTGGAGGAGACAGCCGTCTCAGCGCAGATGGGCCGCGAAAAGGTGGAGCGCCACATACAGACGGGAGCCGAGTACATCACCGGCCCCGACTGCTCGTGCCTGATGCACATGGCCGGCGTGGCCAGAAAGCAAGGGGCTAAGATAGAGTTTAAGCACGTAGTAGAGATTTTAGCAGCAGGACTATGAGTACACAGCACAGCAAAGCAGCCAAGGCGTTCCTAAGGAACCAGCAGTATGCCCACTGGCACGACGCCACGTTCTGGGCAGTGCGCCAGAAGCGCGACAACATGGCCTACGGGCTGGCCGAGTGGGAGCAGCTGCGCGAAAAGGCATCGGCCATCAAGCGCCACACCCTCACCCACTTGGATGAGTACCTTGACCAGTTTGCCACCAATGCCGAGAAGAACGGCGTGAAGGTGCACTGGGCGAAGGATGCCGATGCGTTTAACGAGATAGTGTATGGCATTCTGAAGGAGCACAACGTAAGGAAGATGGTCAAGTCGAAGTCGATGCTGACCGAGGAATGTGAGATGAATCCCTATCTGGAGGCCAAGGGTATCGAGGTGGTGGAGACCGACTTGGGCGAGCGCATCATACAGCTGAAGGGTCAGAAGCCCTCGCACATCGTGATGCCCGCCATACACCTGAACCACGACGACGTGGGCGAGCTGTTTGAGGAGAAGGGCATCAGCAACGAGAAGGGCAACCACGACCCCACGTACCTGACCTACATGGCGCGCCTCAGCCTGCGCAACGAGTTCCTGACCGCCGACGCCGGCATGACGGGCGCAAACTTTGGAATAGCCGCGACGGGCGACATCGTGGTGTGTACCAACGAGGGTAATGCCGATATGTCGACCTCTTGCCCGAAGCTGCACATTGCGGCCATCGGACTGGAGAAGGTCATTCCCGACTACGACAGTCTGGCCGTGTTCCAGCGAATGCTATGCCGCGCTGGCACCGGGCAGCCCACTACCACCTACACGTCGCACTTTCGGAAGGCACGGCCAACGGCTCAACCGATGCACATCATACTGGTGGACAACGGTCGGTCGGAGTGGCTCGGCAATGCCGAGCACTGGGAGAGCCTGAAGTGCATCCGCTGCGGGTCGTGCATGAACACGTGCCCCGTGTATCGCAGAAGCGGGGGCTACTCATACAGCTACTTCATTCCGGGCCCCATCGGCATCAACCTCGGTATGCTGCGCAACCCGCAGCAGCACTCGGGCAACGTCAGTGCCTGCACGCTGTGCAACTCGTGCCAGACGGTCTGCCCCGTGAAAGTCAACCTGGGCGACCAGATATATCAGTGGCGGCAACAGCTGGATAGCTTCGGCACGGCCAACCCGCAGAAGAAGCTGATGTGCCGTGCCATGTCCGTGCTCTACGGCTCGCCCGCACTCTACAACATGGGTACCGGCATGGCCCACTGGGCCAACGTGCTGCCCTCGGCACTGATGAACTGCGGTCTGAACCCGTGGGCCGAGGGGCACGAGATGATGAAGTTCCCGAAGAAACCGTTCCATGAGATGATAAAGGAGATAGAGAAATGAGCAGCAAAGAAGACATCTTGAAGAGAATACGCTCGAACATCAGAGCGCAATATGCCATGCCCGACCTGAGCGACATACGGGCTACCACATACGCCGACCCCGTGGGCCAGTTCGTTAGCATGAGCCAGAGCGTGGGCGCAAGGGTGGTTGAGGTGGACAAGGGGTGCGACGTGAACGCGCTGATTGGCGAGTTGTACCCCGAGGCCAAGGAGATTGCATCGAACCTGCCCGAGGTGACCATTGCCACCCGAAACCCTGACACGGTGGCCGATGCGCAGTCGCTGAACGGCACCGACGTGGGTGTGATACGCGGCGAGTTCGGTGTAGCCGAGAACGGATGCGTATGGGTGCCCCAGCAGATGAGGGAGAAGGCCGTGTGCTTCATATCTGAACACCTGCTCATCCTGCTGTCGAGGGCACACATAGTCAGCAACATGCACGAGGCTTACCGCCGCATCGGGTTCACCGACTACGGCTACGGAACATTCATCAGCGGCCCTTCCAAGACGGCTGACATTGCTCAGGTGCTGGTGATGGGCGCACAGGCTGCCCGCACGGTGACGGTGCTGCTGATGTCGGAATAAGGCTCCCACCATGTGCCGAGCCGCTCGAGCGATGATGCCGAGCCGCTCGGAGAGGGGTAAGGAGTGCCTCGGGACGGGGTGAGAAGCCGTTCGGCGCAGGGTGCGCAGCGGCTCGAAACGGTAAAAGGGCGGTCGTGCTTATGATTAAGGGCGGCCGCCCTTAATCATTGGAGCGGTCGCCCTTAATGTTCAGAGCGTGCGCCCTGCACCTGCTTTTCATGCTTGCCAGTGTCTAAAAATCATTTAGGAGTTCTGCCACCATCGCAGCCTCGCCGTCGGTCATGGCCTGATGGCAGGGCAGCGACAGCTCTTGGGCATGGATGCGCTCCGTCAGGGGCAGTGGCATGGATGCCCACTGGGCATAGCACTGCTGGCGGTGGGGCGGTATGGGATAGTGGATTTCGGTCTCAATGCCGTGCTCGCTGAGATAGGCTTTCAGCGCGTCGCGCCGCTGGCAGAGCACGGGGAAGATGTGCCAGACGCTATCGCGCTCAGACTGCGGAATGAGGATGTCGGGGTGCTCCACCTTATTTATATATATAGCGGCCAGCTCCCGACGGCGCTGGTTGGCGGCATCCAGATGCGGCAACTTGGCATCCAATATGGCGGCCTGCACCTCGTCCATGCGGCTGTTGCGGCCAATGTGGTCGAAGACATACTTGCGCGCACTGCCGTAGTTGCCCAGCGAGCGCACGAGGGCAGCCAGCTCGTCGTCGTCGGTCGTCACGGCACCGGCATCGCCAAACGCGCCCAAATTCTTCGTCGGATAGAAGCTGTGGGCGGCGGCATGGCCGAGCGAGCCCGTCCGCATGAGATTCGGCGGAGCATCGGCAAACGGCATAAACTGGCAGCCGTGGGCCTGCGCATTGTCTTCGATGATAAGCAAGTGATGGCGGAGACAAACCTCCCCCACCCTGTCGGTATAGGCGCAACGACCGTAGAGGTGGACGAGCATCAAGGCTCGGGTTCGCTCGGTAATGGCTTGCTCGAGCAGCGCATCGTCTATCTGCAGCGTGTCGATGTCGGGCTCAACAAGCACGGGCGTGAGGCGGTTCTCGGTGATGGCAAGGATAGAGGCGATGTAAGTGTTGGCGGGAACAAGAACTTCGTCGCCGTCGTGCAGCACGCCCATCTCTTTGTAGGCACGCAGGATGAGCGTCAGAGCGTCAAGCCCGTTGCCACAGCCTATGCAGTGGCGTGCCCCGATGTACTCCGCATAGTGCTGCTCAAAGCGTCGGGTGGCCTCGCCCTTCAGATACCAGCCGCTCCGCAGCACCTCGTCGGCAGCGTGTTCATAGGGTTGGTTGATGGTCTTCAGGTCTAAGTATTTCATAGCTCCCATTCGTAAGTGTCGTAGCAGACGGTGCGCCCGCCGTATCCCTCCTTGTGGCTTATCAGTCCTTCGTTCAGCACCCGGCCACCGCCCTCGTTGGATGTACCAAGGTCGCAGTAGCGCATCTGCGTGTAGTCATGGCATAGCACTTGCTCGTGGATAGCCTCCATCGCCCCCGTCTGGCGGCCTTTCTCTGTCGTTCCACTGTACTGGCTGTGCAGCACGTGCCCCATCACATAGAACGTAACGCCACCCACCAGCTCGTCGCCGAGGTAGGCGTTGTATTGCACAATATTGTCGGGAAAGCGCGACTTCAGCAGCAGTATCTCGTCGAGTGTATGCACCGACTCGACGCCGAACTTCTGCTTGAGGTTAGCGTTGAGTATGGGCCAAAACGCTTCTATGCTTCCGTTGCGCTCCACCCTGATGCTGGCATCCTGCGACTGCCGCAGTCGCTGACGGTGGTCTTTGCGCCACCGCAGGTGCTCGCCTATGCTGACGACCGTGCCCGACATACGTTGTTGCAGTCGGGCATGGCATTTCCAGAACATGGCATACTGGTCTTCTTCCGACGGCAAGCGGTGGTAGACCCACGGAATGGCGCGGTAGAGCACCCGACGGAAACCCGAGCGACGCAAATAGTCGTTCAGTTCCTCAAACAGCGCCAGCACGTTAGCCGTCGTGACACCCTCGTCCATCAGCAGCCCGCCATAGGTCAGCCCACGGTGCGTGCAGAACAGCTCGCTCACCGCGTGGGCAGGCATCACGGCGTACAAGCGGTTCGCCTTATAGAACAGCAGCGAATGGTCGCGGAAGCGGTCGGCGTGATAGTCCATGTATTCCCTATAGAACAGGAACGTCGCATTGCGTGCCCGCGCCACGTAGTCGTTCCACGCATCATGGTCAGCCGCCGTGTATCGCCTTATCTCAAACATTCACCAGTGCCTTAAACTCGTCGTAGTCGTAGATGTACTCCTGCTCGTCAAATAGTTCGGAGGCCAGCACCAGACACACCGCACCGCTCGAGAAGTCCTCCAGCGTGCGCCATACACCCGTGCCGACGTACAGTCCCTGATAGGGATGATTCAGGTGGTACGTCTCCTGACCGCCGCGCCCGTCGTCTAACATCACGTCGAAAGAGCCGCTCACGGCAATGATAACCTCCTCACACGTGCGGTGGGCGTGACCGCCCCGCCGCTCGCCCGAGGGTACGTCGTAGGTCCAGTAGACCCGCTCAATGCTGAACGGCACGTGCTTCTGTTGCTCCGCCACCGTCAGGTTGCCGCGTGGGTCTACTATCTTGGGTAAGTCAATAAGTCGCCCCGTCATTTCTTCATGTATGGTTCTGTTCCCAGTACGGTCGTTGCCAGCCGCTTTGCCTTGTCGCGCAGAGCGTTCACGTCGTCGCCCACCTCGCCGTAGCAGAGCACAACGCCCATGCGGCGACCCTTGTGGGCCTCGGGCTTGCCAAAGATGCGGATGCGGGTGCGGTCTTCCTTCAGTGCTTCCACCAAGTTATAGGGCAGCAGTGAGCTGTCAACGGGAGCACTGGCATCAACGGGCGACAGGATGACTGCCGAAGCGCCGGCGTGCTCTAAGTGGATGGCTGGAATGGGCAATCCCATGACAGCGCGGAAGTGCAGCTCAAACTCCGAAAGGTTGGTAGTGTGTCCCAGAGTGACCATGCCTGTGTCGTGCGGACGGGGTGACAGCTCCGAGAAGATGACCTCGCCCTGCTTGGTCAGGAAGAACTCAACGCCCCAGATGCCGGCTCCCGTCAGGGCGCGCGTCACTTCGTCGGCCATGTGCTGCGCCTGCTTCAGGGCCTCATCGCCTATCTGGTATGGCTGCCAAGACTCTCGGTAGTCGCCGCCCTTCTGCACGTGGCCGATAGGCGGGCAGAACAGCGTGGGGCCGTCCTTCTGGGTAACAGTGAGCAGCGTGAACTCCGAGTCAAAGTCGATGAACTCTTCGATTATCACTTCCTTCACATCGCCACGGCCTTCCTCCATAGCCTCGCGGAAAGCCTCAGCCAGTTCTTCATCGTTATGGACGTAGCTCTGGCCGTGTCCCGACGACGACATCAGCGGCTTCACCACGCAGGGGAACCCTATCTCGTCGGCGGCCTGCTTGAACTCGTCGAAGGTCTTGGCATAGAAATACTTGGCTGTGCGCAGTCCAAGCTCCCGACTGGCTAAGTCGCGGATGGCGCGGCGGTTCATCGTGTAGTTGACGGCGCGGGCCGAGGGAACTACCTGAATGCCCTGCTCCTCAAACTTGAACAGGCGCTCCGTGCGGATAGCCTCTATCTCAGGCACAATGATATCGGGCTTATGTTTGTTGACTACGGCCTCCAGCGCATCGCCGTCGAGCATCGAGAACACCTCGCGCTCATCGGCCACCTGCATGGCAGGGGCGTTGTCGTAGCGGTCACAAGCTATTACATACTGGCCGGCACGCATGGCGGCAATCACAAACTCCTTGCCCAGTTCGCCTGAGCCTAACAACAGAATCTTCTTCATCGGTTAGCGTACATGTTATCGTAATACTTCTGATAGTCGCCGCTGGTCACATTGTCCAGCCACTCCTGATTGTCGAGATACCAGCGCACGGTCTTCTCAATACCCTCCTCAAACTGTAACGAAGGCTCCCATCCCAGCTCGCGCTGTAGCTTTGACGAGTCGATGGCGTAGCGCAGGTCGTGGCCAGCGCGGTCGGTAACGAAGGTAATCAAATCCATATCCTCGCCTTCCTTACGTCCCAACAGGCGGTCAACGGTCTTGATAAGCACCTTGATGATGTCGATGTTCTTCCACTCGTTAAAGCCACCGATGTTATAGGTATCGGCTATCTTGCCCTCATGGAAGATGATGTCAATGGCACGGGCATGGTCTTCCACGAACAGCCAGTCGCGCACGTTCTCACCCTTGCCATAGACGGGCAACGGCTTGCGGTGGCGGATATTATTGATAAAGAGCGGTATCAGCTTCTCGGGGAACTGGTAGGGGCCGTAGTTGTTCGAGCAGTTAGTCACGACAACGGGCATACCGTAGGTATCGTGGAAAGCACGCACGAAATGGTCGCTCGACGCTTTCGAGGCCGAATAAGGTGAGTGGGGATTGTACTTCGTTGTCTCGAGGAAGAACTTATCACCGTATGCCAAGTGGTGCTCTGCACTGGATGCCGTGGTGGTGAAGGGTGGCTCGATACCATCAGGATGCGTTAGTTCCAGCGCACCATACACCTCGTCGGTAGAGATGTGGTAGAAGCGTTTGCCCTCATACTTCTCGGGCAGCGACTCCCAGTAGAGCTTGGCCGCTTGCAAGAGCGACAGCGTACCCATGACGTTGGTCTGGGCAAAGGTGAAGGGGTCCTTTATCGAGCGGTCCACATGGCTCTCGGCTGCCAAGTGAATGATACCGTCCACCTTCTTCTCCTGCATCAGCTTGTAAAAGGCATCGAAGTCGCAGATGTCCATCTTTACAAACTCATAGTTAGGTTTCTGCTCAATGTCCTTCAGGTTAGCCAAGTTGCCTGCGTAGGTCAGCTTGTCGAGATTGATGATGTGATACTCAGGGTACTTGTTCACAAACAGGCGCACCACGTGGCTTCCTATAAAGCCTGCGCCACCAGTAATAACGATTGTTTTCATATTCCTATATTCTTAATGTTTTCCCAATGTAATGACCTCGCAGTCGGTAAACTTACTTCCCTCAATAGTCAGCCGCACCAATGTGCGCTCCTTGTGCCACCCCTGCAAGCCTGCGGCCCCGGGGTTGATATGCAGCAGGTTCAGCGTCTTATCGAACTTTACCTTTAATATATGCGAGTGGCCGGCAATGAACAACTGAGGCGGTGAGGCATAGAGCTGTCCACGAATGGAGTAATCGTAGTTGCCGGGATAGCCGCCAATATGTTTCATCAGCACTTCTACGTCCTCGCACTTCCATCGCAGGACTTCTGGGTAGAGCAGTCTTAAATCACCTCCGTCGCAGTTACCACACACAGCGCGAAGCGGTCGGAACGCTGCCAACTTCTCTGCCACCTCCATTGAACCTATGTCGCCTGCGTGCCATATCTCATCGCAGGGTTCAAAGTAATGCAGGTACTTTGGGTCCCAATACGAATGGGTATCGCTGATGATGCCTATCTTCTTCATAGTTTGAAACGCTTGCGGATATAGTCGGCAAGCAACTGCTCCGTAGCCTGCAAGCCTAAGATGCTGGAATCAATGCAGAGGTCGTAAGACTCTGAGTGCCCCCATTTCTTGCCAGTGTAATAGTTATAGTAGGCTGCGCGTTTCGCTTCGCCCTGTTCAATAAACCGTCGAGCCATCGGGCGGTCAATGTGTTGCTTGGCCATAATCTGGTCAACGCGGAAGTCCATCGAGGCCGTAATAAATACATTCACCACGTCATTACGCCGGCGCAGCACATAGTCGGCACAACGCCCAACGAATACGCAGGGGCCTTCGTTGGCAGCCTTCAGGATAGCGTCGCTCTGAAACTTAAACAGATTCTCCTGCGAGAACTTGTTGGCATAAAGGTTATTGTCGCCAACATGAGGAGCGTGCATGTGGAACAGAGAGCGGAAGATACCGCGCTGCTCGTCGTTCTGCTCAAAGAACTTCTCGGAGAACCCGCTTTCCTTAGCCGCCAAGTTAAGCAGCTCCTTATCATAGTATTTGGCATTGAAGTCAAGTGCCAACATACGGGCGATGTCGTGGCCACCACTGCCTAACTGGCGACCCACACAGATGATGATATGCTTATTATTCATTTCTTCTTCAGTTTTTTCATATACCAAAGCAATAGCGGAATGGTCATGGCAAAGGAGCCAAAGTCACTTAACGCCATTGAATACCACACACCATCAAGTCCCATGAACAACGGCAATATATAGGCAAGCGGTATTAGCAGGATAAGCTGTCTCGACAGCGATAGGAATATGGATATTTTCACCTTACCAATGCACTGAAAGAAATTGGTAATAACGGCTTGCGTACCTACGACGAAGAACACAAGCATATTCAAGCGGATGCCTCGGCCAGCCATCTGTATCAGCGACGCATCGGTCGTAAAGATACGGGCAATCTGGTAGGGAAAGAACATCGCCAGCAACCATCCCACCAACAAGATACCCGTAGCTGAAGCTATCGTAAGCCATAAGCAACGAAACATACGGTCGTGCTTCTCGGCTCCATAATTATATCCCACGATGGGCTGCATACCCTGATTCATACCCATGACGAACATAAAGAACATCATAGCAATAGAATAGGCAATAGAGAAGGCTCCTACAGCCATATCGCCCCCGTAATGCACAAACTGATTATTCACAAAGATAACCACAACACAGGCCGTCGCATTCATCAGGAAAGGCGAAATACCGATAGACACAATATTGCGCACGAGGTCAGCTTTCAGCTTATAGATGCCACGCTTCAAGTGCAGCAACTCCTTCTGATTGCTAAAGAGCCGCATCTGCCAGCAAAGAGCCAATGCCTGTGATGTGATAGTAGCCAATGCCGCTCCACGAATACCCCACCGAAGCCACCACACGAAAGCGGCAACTAACAAGATATTCATACCCACCGTAAACAGGGTAGCATACATGGCGTGCCGCGGTTTGCCTGCCGCTCTCAGCACAGCATTCATACCGAAATACATGTGTGTAATCATGTTACCCAACAGGATAACCACCATAAACTGGCGAGCATAGGGCAGTGTAACATCACTGGCTCCGAAGAAACGCAGGATGGGGTCAAGAAACGTTAGGCAGACGGCCATGAAAAGAAAGCCAACAATGAGGTTGAGCGTCACGGTGTTTCCTAACAGATGCTCTGCCGTTTCATAGTCACGCTGACCAAGTTTCACACTGATACATGTCGAGGCCCCCACGCCCACGGCAGCACCAAAGGCTGCTCCCAAGTTCATCAGCGGGAAGGTAATACCCAGACCAGCAATAGCCTCAGGCCCCACCACTTGGCCTATCATGGCACGGTCAATAATGTTATACAGACTCGAAGCTGACATTGCAATGATAGCCGGCAAGGCATACTGCGTAAGTAGTTGCCCCACTGGCTTGGTTCCCAGTTCGAGTGCGGCTTGTTTATTATCCATTATCCTTAATTCAAATAATGTGCAAAGGTAGCACTATTTGCGTAAACAGCCAAATCTTTTATGTTTTATTATGACTGATTTCCGAATTATATTTCGCAATATTTCGTACCTTTGCACGTCGAAAGACTGAGAAAATGAGAGAATACCCATATACGCTACGCCAACTAAACCTACTGGTGCGCGATGCCGTTGAGATGCAACTGCCCGACGAGTATTGGGTGGAGGCAGAGCTATCGGAGTGTCGCGAGCGAGGGGGACACTGCTACATGGAGCTCATCGAAAAGGATGCGACCACTAATACGCCCGTGGCAAGGGCTTCGGCTAAATGCTGGCGACAGACGTGGCAGATGGTACAACCCTACTTCGAGCGCACCACGAGGCAACCCCTCCGTGCTGGATTAAAGGTACTGTTGCGCGTCTACGCCCAGTTCCATGAGGCTTACGGATTCTCGTGGATTGTTACCGACATCGACCCCACCTACACGCTGGGCGACATGGCTCGCAAGCGGCAGGAGATTATCCGCCAGTTGAAAGAAGCAGGTGTTTTCGATTTGCAGCGCGAATTGAGCATTCCCTTATTTGCCAAACGCATTGCCGTCATCTCTGCAGCAGGAGCCGCAGGCTATGGCGACTTCTGCCGCCAACTGGAGGACAACGACTACGGTTTCCGCTTTACCATCACGCTGTTCCCTGCCATTATGCAGGGCGAACAGGTTGAGCCGTCGGTCATTCATGCGCTGAACCAGATTTACGAGCGCAGCCACGATTTTGACGTGGTGTGCATATTAAGAGGCGGAGGCGCAACGGCTGACCTGAGCGGATTCGACACACTGGCACTGGCAGAGAACGTAGCACAGTTTCCGCTACCCATCATTACGGGTATCGGCCATGAGCGCGACGAGAGCATACTCGACATGGTAGCCAACACGCGGGTAAAGACCCCGACGGCGGCGGCAGCCCTGCTCATTGACAACTTGCATCGCGTGCTCAACCGCATCGAACAGGCCGAGGGCACCCTTGCCCACTATATCAATGAGCGACTACGCAGCCAGCAACAACGTATCAGCCAGTTGGCCACGCTCATCCCCACCCTCGCCCTGCATACCATCAGCGAAAGCCGTCATCGCATTGAGATATTGGCAAGCCGTCCCCCCATCGCCATTGAGCGACGGCTGACGGAACAGAAGCATCGACTGGAGCGCATCAGTTTGCAACTGCAAGGCTTCGACCCACAACTATTATTGAGCCGAGGCTACAGCATTACGCTAAAGGACGGGCGTGCCGTCCGCGACCCGAAGCAACTAAAGCCCGGCGACGAGCTTGAAACCCGAGTAGAAAAAGGAACCTTTAGAACCATTGTCAAATGAAAGAAGAACAGAAGTACGAAGAAGCATTGACCCAATTGGAAAGTATTGTCCGCAAGATGGAGGCAGGCTCGTTTGACATAGACGAACTTGCCGTGCAACTGAAAACCGCACAGCGGCTTATCAAGTTCTGCAAGGACAAGCTATCCAAGACAGAAGAAGAATTGCGAAAGATACAAGACGAGCAGGAATAAGCCCTTCCTCGTCCACTTTTCAGCCTGTTTTCTTGCACAGGCACGATATTTTAATTACTTTTGTCGGCTGAAAGAGAAATCAAAAGACATAAAAACGAAATAGAGTTATGAAGAACTTAGACTGGGGAAACCTGTCGTTCGGTTACATGAAGACCGACTACAATGTACGCTGTTACTATCGTGACGGCAAGTGGGGCGAGATAGAAGTATGCTCCGATGAGTATCTGAACCTGCACATGGCGGCCACCTGCCTGCACTACGGTCAGGAGGCCTTCGAGGGACTGAAGGCCTACCGCTGCAAGGACGGCAAGGTACGCGTGTTCCGCGTGAAGGATAATGCCGAGCGCTTGCAGTCAACGTGCCGTGGCATCCTGATGCCTGAACTGCCCACTGATATGTTTGTTGAGATGGTCAAGAAGGTGGTTCGCCTGAACCAAGAGTGGATTCCGACCTACGAGAGCGGTGCCACGCTCTATATCCGTCCGCTGCTTATCGGCACCTCAGCCCAAGTAGGCGTACACCCCGCTAACGAATACTGCTTCCTGATTTTCGTCACACCCGTTGGCCCGTACTTCAAAGGGGGCTTTTCAACCAATCCATACGTTATTATCCGCGAGTTCGACCGCTCGGCTCCACTCGGCACGGGTAAGTACAAGGTGGGTGGAAACTATGCCGCCTCGCTCTATGCCAACCACCTTGCCCATGAGAAAGGCTACGCCTGCGAGTTCTATCTGGATGCCAAGGAGAAGAAGTACATCGACGAGTGCGGTGCCGCCAACTTCTTCGGTATTAAGGACAACACCTACGTCACGCCAGCGTCTACCTCTATCCTACCCTCTATCACCAACCGCTCGCTGATGCAGGTGGCTGAGGACTTAGGCATGAAAGTAGAGCGTCGCCCCATTCCAGAGGAGGAGCTGGATACGTTTGAAGAAGCTGGCGCCTGCGGAACGGCAGCCGTTATTTCGCCCATCTCGTACATCGACGACTTGGAGAACGGCAAGCGCTACACCTTCTCGCAGGACGGCAAGCCTGGCCCTGTCTCCAAGAAACTGTACGAGACATTGCGCGGCATCCAGTACGGCGAGATAGAGGACAAGCACGGATGGACAACCGTAGTAATTGAGTAAATGGGAAAAGGCAAGCTGGCGAAATTCGCCGACATGGAGACCTACGACAACGTGTTCCAATACCCTTATTCGGTAGTGGAACACGTACCGTTTGAGATGCAGGGCCACTGGCACGAGCAGTACTTTAACAACCAGAACCCCATCGTGCTCGAGCTAGGCTGCGGCAAGGGGGAATACACGGTGGAGCTGGCCAAGCTCCATCCCGACATGAACTTCATCGGAGTTGACATCAAGGGGGCACGTATGTGGACGGGAGCCACGCAGGCCACGCAAGAGGGGCTGAAGAACGTGGCGTTCCTGCGCACCAACATCGAAATCATTGAGCGCTTCTTCGCCCCCGGCGAGGTGCAGGAAATCTGGCTGACGTTCAGCGACCCGCAGATGAAAAACCCACGCAAGCGGCTCACCTCGACCTACTTCATGGAGCGCTACCGCCGCTTCCTCGTCAACGGGGGTGCCATCCACCTGAAGACTGACTCCAACTTCCTGTTTACTTACACCATTTACATGGTGGAGCACAACCAGTTACCCGTGCTACTACGCACCACCGACCTGTACGCCGAGGGGACAACATACGCCGAGGCCGCCAGCATACAGACCTACTACGAGTCGATGTGGCTCGAGCGTGGACTGGACATCAAGTACATGAAGTTCCGCCTGCCCCACGAGGGCACGCTGGAAGAACCCGACGTGGAAATAGAGCTTGACGACTACCGTTCCTACCACCGCTCGAAGCGCAGCAGCAAAGACACCGCCAAATAAACTAAATCGTAAATCGCAAATGACACTATATCCCAAACTCATCATGGACGCGCTGGCCACCGTTACCTACGCCGGCACGAAGAAGAACTTAGTAGAGAGCGAGATGGTAGCCGACCAGCCCGCCATCAACGGCCAGAAAGTCACCGTCGTGCTGGAGTTCCCACGCGACACCGACCCATTCCTGAAGTCAACCGTCAAGGCTGCCGAGGCCGCCATCAAGTACCACTGCGGCAAGGACGTGGAGGTGGAGATTATGACGGAGTTCAAGTCGAAGCCCCGCCCAGAGGTGGGCAAAATGCTGCCCGGGGTGAAGAATATCATTGCCGTCAGCTCGGGCAAGGGCGGTGTGGGCAAGAGCACCGTATCGGCCAATCTGGCGATTGCACTGGCCCGACTGGGCTATAAGGTCGGACTGCTCGACACCGACATCTTCGGCCCTTCGATGCCCAAAATGTTCCACGTAGAGGATGCCCGCCCCTACGCCACCGAGGTAGACGGTCGCCAACTGATTGAACCCATTGAGGCATACGGTGTCAAGCTGCTCTCAATAGGCTTCTTCGTATCGCCCGATACGGCCACGCTGTGGCGCGGCGGCATGGCTACCAACGCCCTGAAGCAGCTCATAGCCGACGCCAACTGGGGCGAGCTGGACTACTTTATCTTAGACACGCCTCCGGGCACCAGCGACATTCATCTGACGCTGTTGCAGACGCTGGCCATCACGGGAGCCGTCATCGTGTCGACCCCGCAGCAGGTGGCGCTGGCCGATGCCCGCAAGGGCATTGACATGTATCGCAACGACAAGGTGAATGTGCCCATCCTCGGACTGGTTGAGAACATGGCGTGGTTCACCCCTGCCGAACTGCCCGAGAACCGCTACTACATCTTCGGTCGCGAGGGTTGCAAGCAACTGGCCGAGGAGATGCAAGTACCCCTGCTGGCACAGATTCCACTCGTGCAATGCATTTGCGACAGCGGCGACCGTGGCGAACCGGCAGCCCTCAACAGCGACACCGCCACCGGGCTGGCCTTCATCAATCTGGCGCAGGCCGTCGTCACGGTGGTCAACCGCCGCAACCGCGAACAAGCCCCGACTAAGATTGTAGGCATCAAGTAACATACCGCATTTCGTGCGGAGCGCATCGGCACATCCGGCGGAGGATTTCCGCAGGGTGTGCCGGTTTTGTTCTATACCGCCATCTGTTAAATTTTATCGAATATTACCCCCCCTATTAAAAAAAGTTAAGCATTCTTACATCTGCTTGGCGGTTCCAACGGATTGGCATACCTTTGCGCACAAAACTTTACAAGAACCACCAGAGGGTATGCCAGCAAGGCTACGCCATCTGTCAAGACTTTCTAACTAACGACAACATGAACAGAATCATCATGACACTGCTGCTCGCTCTTGCCACCCTGTCGGCAGTAGCACAGTCAAAGAAAGACAGCACCGTCTACATTACAGGCTCAGTAGCCGATGGATTCACCAAGGCAGCCATCCCCGACGTGCTGGTAAGCCTGCTCCGACAGGACTCCACCATGATAGACACCACACGGGTATATAAGAGCCAGGGCTACACATGGGGCATCGGAAGAATGCTCGAGACCACGGGCTACGGCGTTCGGGTAAAGCGCGAGCCAGCACAATACATCCTGAAGTTCGAGCACCCAAACTACGAAACAACCTACACCAACGTGGAAGTGAAGTCGGTAAGCCGCCGCCGACAATATATAGAAGGGCCGAAGGTGTATATGAAGAAGACCGCCCGCGCCCACCACTTTGAAGGCGGCGAGCTGGGCGAGGTGGTCATCAAGGCCACCAAGGTCAAGATGGTGTGGCGGGGCGACACGCTGGTGTACAACGCCGATGCCTTCAACGTGCCCGAAGGTTCGATGCTGGACGGGCTTATCAAGCAGCTGCCCGGCGTAGAGCTGACGGAGGAGGGCGAGATATTCGTCAACGGCAAGAAGATAGACAACCTGACGCTGAACGGCGCCGATTTCTTCAAAGGAAAGTAAGGCACAAAATCACGAACACAATTCAGATACAATCCAAACATAATTCAGATTAAACAGGGGGCTAATTCTCAATAATATACGATTTAGGAGATTTTCTCGGAAATTTCTCAGGAGTTATATTGGAGTTGTCGTTTTTTTGTTGTTACTTTGTTGCTCGAAAACATTATCAGCAACAAACAGCAACAAACTATATGTCAGATTCAAGAGAACCAATCAGACTGAGACAGCGAAAGCTGCCGACAGGAAACACGTCTCTGTACCTCGATATTTATATCGACGGGAGACGAACGTATGAGTACCTGAAAATGTATCTCGTTCCCGAGAAAACGAGAGCCGACAAAGAAAAGAACCGAGAGACCCTCAAACTCGCCGACGCTATCAGGGCGAAACGGGTCGTCGAACTCAGGAACGGACAGTTCGGATTTCTATCCCCGTCCGCTCCCTCGCTCCGCTTTTATGATTATTACAGGGCGATGTGCGAAAAACGCCTCGGGACAGAGAGCCGAGGAAATTGGGGTAATTGGTATTCCTGTCTCCACCACCTGAAAAAGTATGAAAAGCGGGAGAACATCACGTTCGCCGAAATCACTCCCGAATGGGTTCAGGGTTTCAAAGATTACCTCGAAAACGAGGCTGTCGCTTGGGGACACGATTTCCGAAAGCGAATCAAGGACAAACCCCTCTCTCGGAACTCGAAACTCAGTTATTTTAATAAACTCCGTGCCTGTCTGAATCAGGCTTACGAGGAGGGCGTTATCCCCTCGAATCCTATGCGAGGGATAGACGGATTCAAACCCGAGGAGGGAACTCGAATGTACCTGACCCTCGACGAGGTTCGGAAACTCGCAAACACCGAGTGCGAATACCCTCAAATAAAAGCGGCATTCCTGTTCTCCTGTTTGACAGGACTCCGTCGGAGCGACGTTCTCCGCCTGACTTGGGGAGACGTTCACAAACAGGGCGAGTTTACCCGAATCATTTTCCGACAAAAGAAAACGAGCGGACAGGAGTACCTCGACATTTCTCCTCAGGCGGCAGAACTTATGGGGAAACGAGGACTCCCCGACGAACACGTCTTTACCGATATTCATTCCCCGACCTGTACGAATAACACCCTCAAACTATGGGTGGCGAGAGCGGGAATCAATAAGACGATTACGTTCCATTGTGGACGACACACGTTCGCCACTCTTATGCTCGACATCGGAACGGACATTTACACCGTCTCGAAACTCCTCGGACATCGAGACCTATCGACGACGCAGATCTACGCCAAAGTTATGGATAAAAACAAACAGGCAGCAGTCGCCTCGATTCCGACGATTCTGCCACCCGACATAACCTCGACGGGCGAGAACCCGACCGAGGAATAAAACTCCGACAGGGAGGACGCTAAACAGAGGCGTTCTCCCTGATTTTCTTTTTTCGGGACATTATCTCGCCCCGCCCTGTCAAAAGCCATTCAGCCGAGACTCCGTAACCCTCGACGAGATAGTTCAACCACGCCGCCTGAAAAATATCCCTCGACATATCTTTTTCGAGAGTGTTCAGATTCCAACGGTTTATTTCGTAATCTCTCGTAAATGTCTGTTTCCCCCGAATCTCTCCGAGGGATTTCAAATGGTATAAAGCCTGAAAGAATCGGGCTATTATTTTTTGGCTGTCCTCTGTCTGCATGATTCTGTCGATTTAGCGATTGCGGCGGCGAATCTCGCCTCCATTTCCTGTTTGCGGGCGGTTGTCAGTCTCGCCCATTTTTCGAGAGTCTCAGGGCTGTAATCGGGCGTTCTCCTGTCCCTGACAGCCTGTTCGTAAATATGGAGTTCCTCGGGAGTCATCACGGGGATATATTGCTCTATTTCGAGTATCGCCTGAACCTGAGAGAACGCCTCCCGTTGGAGGTTGAACAGTTCTCCGATTTCGAGCATATCGCCCTGACCGAGGAGCAGCCAACGCCCGCTGATTTCAGGCAATTTTTCCAACAGCGTAACGACGGGTTTAATCCCGAAATTCTCTCCTCTCAGGAGTTTTGCAAGGTATTGAGGAGTCCACCCCAAAAGAGCGGCGAAATCAGTCTGTCTCCCGCCTGTCTTATACTTTATGATTTCGAGCAGCCTGTTATTCATTTCTGACGGGTATATGTTAGGTTATTCTCGGGGGTCGTTCCGTATCTCCGCATACAAAAGAGGTCGGGAGTCTCGAACTCTATTGTTCTCCTGTCCTCTCGGCTGACGACCTGACCCTCTCTGTATGGATAAAAAGACAGGGTAAAAGGTTCTGACCCCGTGTTCAGGGAATAGAGACAGGTCGTCTCTCCCGTCGGCGTGTTATCATTTAGATACTGAGTCAGGACGGCGATTCCATAAGCGGTAAAAGTCCCGAATCCTGAAACCTCCTTACGGGGTCTATCGAATGGCTCGAAACGTATATCCTCGTTCTCTCGGACATTTGTACTCGTCGAGAATCTCTCTCCGTGAAACGTCCCGTTCAGAGCCTTGCGGATATTGTATTCATACTCGGTTGTCAGTTCGGGCGAGTCCTCCTGAGTCTCGGAACACCCCGAGAGGACGAACAGGGAGGAAAGTGCCAGCGCAAAAAATATCTTTTTCATATCATCAGTATTTGGGAATTATTCTTTGAAATTGACCGAACCCGACTACCCGACAGCGGCAGAGGTGGCAGCGTCGTCCCGTCGGGCAACTGTTTTTTCTTTTTCTGTTATCTGAGTTCTCAGGAGCGAAATCAGGTCGTCGATTTGGCGGTCTCGGGCTGTCAGGCTCGACGACTGCGCCTCGATAACAGCCCACACAGAACGAGGAATCGAAACCACGTCGTTTTGCCCGTTCGGGTTATCGACGGAGGCGGTTTTTAGCATATTTCCCTCGCCTGTCAAAATCCAAACATCGTTTATATTTTCATCGAGAGCACAGAGTCGTTTTACAAATTTCTCAGAGAGAGGAACTTTCCCGTTCACAATCTGAGAGAACGACGATTTCTGATACCCGAGCGTTCTCGCAAGGTCTGTTTCACTCTCGACAATCTCCTGAAAGATAAGCC
>CAMWKZ010000035.1 GCA_947174945.1 uncultured Prevotellaceae bacterium
TTTTGTGCCCAAATTAAAATTATTAAGAGAAAAAGTATGGCTAAAGAATTAAAGGATTTAACAAAACGGGCTGACAACTATAGCCAGTGGTATAACGACCTCGTGGTGAAGGCCGACCTTGCTGAGCAGTCAGCCGTGCGTGGCTGTATGGTCATCAAGCCCTATGGTTATGCCATCTGGGAGAAGATGCAACAGCAGCTGGACAAGATGTTTAAGGAAACGGGCGCCCAGAATGCCTACTTCCCTCTGCTCATCCCCAAGTCGTTCCTGTCGCGTGAGGCTGAGCACGTAGAGGGCTTCGCCAAGGAGTGCGCCGTAGTGACCCACTACCGTCTGCGCGCCAAAGACGATAAGAGCGGTGTGGAGGTTGACCCTGCTGCCCGCCTGGAGGAAGAGCTGATTGTCCGCCCCACCTCAGAGACTATTATCTGGAATACCTATAAGAACTGGATTCACTCATGGCGCGACCTGCCCCTGATGTGCAACCAGTGGTGCAACGTGATGCGATGGGAAATGCGTACCCGTCCTTTCCTGCGCACTTCGGAATTTCTGTGGCAGGAGGGCCATACGGCTCACGCCACCCGTGAGGAGGCCGAGCAGGAGGCTCAGAAAATGCTGAAGGTGTATGCCCAGTTTGCCGAAGAGTGGATGGCCGTACCCGTACTACAGGGCGTAAAGTCAGAGACTGAGCGTTTCGCCGGCGCACTCGACACGTACACCATCGAGGCCATGATGCAGGACGGTAAGGCACTGCAGAGCGGTACCTCCCACTTCTTGGGTCAGAACTTCGCCAAGGCTTTCGAAGTTACTTACCTGAACAAGGAGAACAAGCCCGAATACGTGTGGGCCACCTCATGGGGCGTATCAACGCGACTGATTGGCGCACTCATCATGACGCACAGCGACGACAACGGACTGGTGTTGCCTCCGCGTCTGGCTCCTATTCAGGTAGTCATCATCCCCATTGCCACCAAGCCTGAACAGATGGAGGTGGTCAACCGCGAAGTGCAGCCCATCATTGAAGAACTGCGCAAGAAAGGCCTCACCGTCAAGTTTGACGATTCAGACAACAAGCGCCCGGGCTTCAAGTTTGCCGACTACGAGCTGAAGGGTGTACCCGTAAGACTGGTATTAGGCGCACGCGACTTGGAGAACGGTACCATTGAGGTGATGCGCCGCGACACGCTGGAGAAAGAAACCCGCCCACTGGAGGGTATCGCCCAGTATGTAGAGCAGTTGCTGGAAGACATCCAAAAGAACATCTTCGAAAAGGCTCGCAAGCAGCGCGATGCACGCGTCTACGAGTGCGACAACTACGAGGAGTTTAAGGAGCGTGTCAAGGACGGCGGTTTCTTCCTCTGCCACTGGGACGGCACTGCCGAGACTGAGGCTAAGATTAAGGAAGAGACACAGGCAACCATCCGTTGCGTGCCTTTTGCCTACGAACAGACACCCGGTGTTGACATGGTTTCAGGCAAGCCTGCCAAGTACAGGGTTATTATAGCACGCAGCTATTAAGCAAGTAGATAGACATAAAAAAGGCTCGGAACTGAATCCGAGCCTTTTTTATGTCTACCTTAATTTAGAATGTATATCCTAATGTCAGCAGCAACTGGTGGCGGTTGTTGTTCACCTTCACGCCATCGGCAATATTGCTATCGTCTGGGGTGGTGTTATCCTCATAGCTCATGAAGGGATAGAACTTACCACTGGTGGTGCTATACTGATAAGCCAGCGAGACGTTGAACTTATTGTAGGTATAGCCAGTACCGAGGGTCAGGCGGTGGGTGTCTTCCCAGTTGGTGAAGTCAGCAGCCGAAGCCACATAGGTACCCGGTGACTCAATAGTGCCGTCCTTAAACCCACCCGTCTGATACATAGGACTAACATAGTTGTAGCCGATGCGCAGTGCCACGTCCTTCGTAGGTTTGTACTCAGCACCCAGTTTCAGTGTGTGTACACCCTTCAGCGTGCGCTCCGTATGTGCATTCATCGCCTTGTCGCTCTCCGAGTCCGTTATGTAGCTGTCGCTCCAGTAATCGTAGTATTCGCCTGTAATGCTACGTGTATCCATCGAACCGTAGTCGGCATACTCGTAGCTGGCACCCAGTGCCACCTGCGTACCGATGGTGTGACCCATACTCAGACCGAACTTCCACGGGGTGTAGAGCTTGAACGAGTAGCTGGTACGTGCCGAAGCATCGTGGATATGTGATGTATTGATAGAGTTAGGCCCGTCGGTAATATAGGTATAGTTGTTTGAGTACAGCTCATAGAACGTCGGGGTAGCCATCGAAAGACCAATGCGGAAGGGCGATGCCTCGTTAGGACGGAAGATGACGCCCGCCTTGACATCGAATCCCGTACCCGTAATCTCACGCGTATCGGCAACGGTCACGTCGAAAGAGTTGGCACCGTCGGGGATATGCTCTACATACTCGCCATAGTGCTTGTAGTGAACATCGTGAATGCCGACAGTGACACCCAAATAGACGCGATTGTTGATATTGCCGCTGATGTTGAAATCGTACTCACCGATATAGCCCTTCTGTGCGCGATTGAACTGATAGCGGTCGGCATCATAGTAGTACCACATCTGGTCATCCTCGTCGTAGCTCATTCCCCAGTAGGACAGCATATCGTCCAGCTGGCTGCAAGAGAGATACGGGCGGTCGAAATTGGGAACGTACTTCCCATTATCGCTCATGCGCTCCTCAAAGAGCAACTCGTTCTTAGCCTTGGCATAGGTCAGCTTATTGAGTGCTGCGCGGTCGAGCGCATGGCTGGCCGACAGAATTTGATTGAAGTTACGGCTCTTGTGGTAGTTGAATGCCAAGTTGAGGAACGAGGTCTTACCCGTGCGACTGGAATACACAAAGCCCAGCTGGTCGAACGACGCATTGGTCTTGCTGGCATCCAGCACACTGTTCACACCGTCCTGCGACACCAGTCCGAAGGACATACTGACGCTCGACTTGCGGAAAAGTCCGATACCGGCAGGGTTGGTGCCGATGGTCGATATGTCGGCACCCAGTGCCTCCATTGCACCACCCATGCCCACGTAGCGGGCCGTTCCGTTCAGGTCGCCCTGTGCGAGCTTGGCATTCTCGTAGGTTTCCTGTGCTGCCATTGGCATGGTTGCAGCCATTAGTGCAGCTATTGCAAAAATCTTCTTCATCATGTTCATATCTAATTTAGACGATTAACTATTAACCTTTTTATATTAAGCGTTCAGGGCATCTTATCGGCCACGACCGAAGCTGCCACCGCCTGAGCGTGAGCCGCCACCAGCACCGCCGCCACTGCTACGCGAGCCACCACCGCTACTGAAGCTGCCACCACTGTTGCGAGAACCGCCGAATGAACTGCTGCGCGAACTGTTCGAGAACGAGTTGTTCGTATTGTTGTTGCGCGAAGAGTTGACAGAGTTGCCGCGGTTCATCGTAGACCCGTTGCCAAACGAACCGTTACGATACGTTGAGCGATTGCCATTGCTGTAGATGTGCGAACCCGATGCTAGGCGATGGGCTACGTGGAACCGACCGCTGCCACTCGGACGATAGGAGCCGCCGCCACCATACCAAGGGTAGTAGCCCCACGGGTGATACCAGCCACTGTGCCACGGATGATACCAGCCGTAATGCCAAGGTGAGTACCATCCATAATATCCGTAATACCAAGGGGAATCCCAATACCAAGGGTCGTACCAGTTGTAGTAGCTGGAGTAATACCACGGCGACATCCAGCGTCCGTCGCGATAACCCTCCCAGTAGGCATCCGACACTGACGTATAGCCATCGAAACGGCTCATGCGACGGGTGTACTGGTAGTCATTATCGGCCTCCTCGCTATAGTCGGATTCAGGATAAACGCCACGTACAGCTGAGAAGTCGATAATGTCATTACCGGCTGAATCGACGGGTGCCACACTCGACCAGGCCTTGCGGTTGTAGTCGTCCACACTGCGCTGGCTGCCGGCATAGTAGGTGTCCTTGGGCATTCCGTAGGCTTTCGCCTCCTTGGCCACATTCTCCTTTGTCGGCACGAAATACATATCGTCGTCCTGTGCCATCATCCCGATTGGCAAGGCCGCAACCACTGTGAGTAGGATAAACTTTTTCATCTCGCTTGCTATATTATATTTATTCACGTTGCAAAAATACTACTAATTGTCATGCAAAAATAGGGAAAAACCCTAAGACTGCGTAGGTTTTTCCCTAAATTTTGTAATTTTGCACTGAAATTTAACATCTTCTTATGAAATACTACGAAGTAGAACTGACCATTACGCCTTGTACGCAGGACGCACAGGACTTGCTCTCGGCGCTGACCGCCGACGCTGGCTTTGAGACCTTTGAAGAGACGGCCACCGGCCTGAAAGCCTACGCCCAGCAGTCGCTCTTCGACGCATCGGCCTTAGATGCCGTCATCAGCGACTTCCCCATTCAGGGCACCCATATTATATATAAGGTACGCGAAGCCGAAGACCGCGACTGGAACGAGCAATGGGAGCAAGAGGGGTTTGAGCCAATAAGCATCCCTCTGCCCTCCTCCAGAGGGGTGGGAGCACTCGTCATCCACGACGGTCGGCACCTGCCGTCTCCCATTGACGAGGGACAGGCGGAGAGGCTGGCCATTGAGATTGATGCCCACATGGCCTTCGGCACGGGCACCCACGAGACCACCCGAATGCTCTGCGCCACTCTGCTTGACATGAAGCTGGAGGACAAGCGGGTGCTGGACTGCGGATGCGGCACGGGCATACTGGGCATCTGCGCCCTCCGACTGGGAGCGCGTGAGTGCATCGGCTACGACATTGACGAGTGGAGCACTGACAACACACGCCATAACGCCGTCATCAACCGGGTGGACGACCGACTGCAGGCTCTCTGTGGCGATGCTACCCTGCTCGACTCCATCGACACGCAGTTCGACATAGTGCTGGCCAACATCAACCGCAACATCCTGTTGCAGGACATGGAGCGTTTCGTTAGTGTGATGGCTCCCGACAGCACACTGCTGCTCAGCGGATTCTACGAAAACGACTGCACCCTGCTGCAGCGCAAAGCACAGTCGTTAGGACTACAGCTCGCAGCCGTCAAGACCGACGGCGACTGGGCCTGTATGGTGCTCGAGCGTCACTCGTAGTCGTCAATCACCGCATTGATGAAGTCCTGCATCGGCTTGGCCGCCTGCAGCATCGGCACCATCTTCGCCAGCCATCGGTCGCCCTCAAAGAACGCATCCGACACACGGTGCCAGCAGCAGTAGTTCTTCAGCCGCAGATACTTCACATACTCATAGTCGCGTGGGAAGCCTGCCGGACACGTCTTCAGTCGCTCCAGCCCGAAACCCTGCCTCGTTTCCCACGACTCGCGCTCCGTACACGGTGCCAAGTCGCACCCATAGTACCGCTGAAACTCGTCGCTCTCCACGCAGCGCAGCCACTCCTCTTCGTTGCCCATAATTTCATTGCGACACGAGGTCAGGATGTTCGTCGGCAACCAGTAGCTGCCGCAAGCCACCAGACAGCCGTCGGGCTGCACGTGCAGATAGTAGCCTCCGTGCAGCGACTTCTTGCCCCGCGCCGATATATACGCCCCGAAGTGGTTCTTATAGGGCGACTTGTCCTGCGAGAACCGTGTGTCGCGATAGAAGCGGTAAGTGCAGTCCTTCACCGTCAGGTGCGCCACCGAGGGGTCAAACTCCGCGATGCGCCCAATAGCCTTTTCCACTCCCTGTTCAAAGTCGGCCCTTGCCTCCTCATACTCATGCCTATGTTCCTGAAACCACTCACGGTTGTTGTTAGCCGCCACGTTGCGCAGAAACACCATTATCATCTTTATATCCATACGTGCCTGCAAAGTTACGAAATAAGCAGGAAAACGGAACAAAAACCAATAAGAAAAACGAAGGAAAGCATAACGATTGAGTGCCCGAAGGCAGTGCCCGCTACATCCCAATACCCTTCTTACATAGTGCCGATAGGCTCGAGACACTGTGCGGAGCCTCTATCGGAGGGATAAACAGACGCTCGGGACGGGGCAAACACCCGTTTGGGCTGGGATAAACAGCCGTTCCCCTCGGTTGTAGAGCGCCCGGCCTTATCATTAAGGGCGGCCGCCCTTAATCATTCGAGCGCCCGCCCTCAAAGTCTGGAGCGTCCGCCCCATTCCTCTTTTTTTGTACTTCAGTTACTTCTTAAAATAAAACCATGTGTAATCATAATATTGATAACGATGGGAAATCGACAGGTTAAGGCGTATTGGTGTGTAGAACCTTCGTGGCACGAGATATGCCGCAGTCCAATAACAATCCTTGTCTATATCCTCCGTTTCTACCCTTACAAGCATACTGTAGTAGTCATCGGACTCGTATTTATAAAAACTATCTAATGTTATTGCTTTTATCTGCTTATAGTGCGAGCCGTGTATCAGTAACAACTTCGACGTACTGAAATCTATCGACAGAAGTTCTTCCGTATGACCTGCAAATATTCGGTTGAGCTCCGCTTCGCTTTCAACAAGTACCAATCTCTCCTTTTCTATATCCAACGGCACTTGTGGCACACTATAAGAACGTATACCAAATTCTTCACCGCTATCGTCACTACTGCATGATGTCAAGCACGCCAATATTGCTATAAATAATATCTTTCCTAATCTGAACATAATTCTTCAATTTAAGCACTCAGCGCCAGCGCCATTCCTCTTTTTTATCAAAATAAAGCATTTTTATATCACAAGTTTCAACACCATAGGAAACCGACATGGTAAGGCCTATTGGTGTGTTGAACCTTCGTGGTACAAGATATGCCGCAGTCCAATAACAATCCTTGTCTATATCCTCCGTTTCTACCCTTACAAGCATACTGTAGTAGTCATCGGACTCGTATTTATAAAAACTATCTAATGTTATTGCTTTTATCTGCTTATAGTGCGAGCCGTGTATTAGTAACAACTTCGACTTACAGAAATCTATCTGCGGAAGTTCTTCCGTATGACCTGCAAATATTCGGTTGAGCTCCGCTTCGCTGTCAACAAGTACCAATCTTTTCTTTTTTATATCTAACGGCACTTGTGGCACACTACAAGAGCGTATACCGAATTCTTCATCGCCACTACCGCATGATGTCAGGCACGCTAATATTGCTATAAATAATATCTTTCCTAATCTGAACATAATTCTTCAATTTAATAAGTTATTCATTTACTAACACTCACCATGAAGCTGGGCAAACCTGCTTGCATTCTAAAGTGGTCAAATTCGACCACTTTAAAGTTGGGGTTGTAACCATATCTGTAAGTGATATATAGTCTTTGTCGTTATATGACAAGACCGTTACCTCCGTATTCTGAATTATCTTTGCCATTAGGTTTTAATTATGTGTGCAAAGATAACACAAAACCATAAGATTAAAGAAGAAAGGGAGAGAAAAATTTATAACAACCGATAGACTTCCCGCAGAAAGAACGGGACTTACCCTTAGAAAGAACGGAGCTTTTCCAATGTTTTGCTTCGGATAAATGTTTTCGCTAATTATTCCCACTTTTCGCTGGTAAAGTTTTGCTTTTCGCAAATAATTGTCTATTTTTGCAACATGGAATTATTGATTCCTCAAAAGAAATTATAGTTTATACTTATGAGCATGACTAACAACAAGGCTCAAGCCTACGACATTGCCGTTAAGAACGCGGACGGAGTAACCATCTACTATAATTATATTGCTGATAGCAAGGAGCTAGAGGTAACACGCGGAAGAAATTATGTTAATAATGTTGTCATACCCGGGAAAGTCACCTATATGGGGCGAACTCGAAAGGTTACGGCTATCGGAGATTGTGCATTCGACTGGTGTAATGGTCTTACATCGGTAACCATACCTGATAGTGTAACAAGCATAGGGCATAGGGCATTCTTTGCCTGTTGTAGAATTACGTCGGTAACTATACCTGATAATGTGACAAGCATCGGGAATGGAGCATTCTATTACTGCCAAAGCCTTACATCGATAACTATACCTGATAGTGTGACAAGCATCGGAGATAGTGCATTCGAAGGTTGTGATGGTCTTACGTCGGTAACTATACCTAATAGCGTGATAAGCATCGGAGAAGCTGTATTTCAGGGCTGTGATAAACTCACGTCGATAATTATACCTGATAGCGTGACAAGTATCGGCTATTGTGCATTTAGCAACTGTGGTCTTAAGTCGGTAACTATACCTAATAGAATGACAAGCATTGGAAATAATGCATTTAGCGACTGTTGTTGCCTCACGTCAGTAACTATACCTGAAAACGTGACAAGCATTGGAGATGGGGCGTTTTTACGCTGTTGTTGCCTCACATCGGCAACCATACCTAATAGCGTGATAAGCATTGGAAATAGTGCATTTCGTGGCTGTCGTAGTCTTACATCGCTAACTATACCTAATAGCGTGACGAACATTGGAAAAGGTGCGTTCAATTTCACCAACAGGGAAGAAAAATTAGTGGAAATAACAAGTCTGATAAAAGAGCCAATGGACATAGATACAAACACTTTTTCTTACGAAGTATACAAAAACGCATCGCTCTACATCCCTGAAGGAACGATGGAGAAATACAAAGCCTGCAAGGGATGGAAGGACTTTGTATGGATAGAGGAAATTACAGACGATGGAAACGACTCTCACTATTGAAAAAGTTATAGATATATTATTTTATTTCACTTTTTAACTATGCGTAAAATTATCTTTACCCTACTAAGCATTGGCTTCGTGCTTACCGCTTGTAGGCAGCCAAATCAGAAAGAAGCAGACATGGACTTTACAGATGGCGTTAAGGTGGCACTATCAGACAGTGGCCGCATTGATTTAAACAGTCTCCAGTGGACAAGGGAACCGGCGGCATTCGAGGTGAAGAACGACACGATTGTCATAACGACGAAGCCGCACACTGACCTCTGGCAGCGCACTTACTACCACTTCCAGAACGACAACGCCCCCGTGCTGCAGCTCAAGACCCGTGAGAAGTTCTTTAGCTTCGTGGTCAAGACCGACTTCACTGGGAGCCACCATCGCTTCGACCAGTGTGGCGTAGTGATGTATCTGGATAGCGAGAACTGGCTGAAAGGCTCCGTGGAATACGAGAACGAGGAGTTTCAGCATCTTGGCAGCGTAGTCACAAACAAGGGTTATTCCGACTGGGCGACTACGGCTATCTCGGCTGATGTCAAGACGATGTGGTACCGCTTCTCACGCAGAGAAGACGACTACTGCATCGAATGCTCGACCAACGGCACGGACTTTAGCCAGATGCGCGTCTGCCACGTCTTTGCCGGAGCAGACGAAATCAGTTTCGGCATCTATGCTTGCTCGCCCGAGGAGTCGTCTTTTACGGCAAGATTCTCGGACATGAAGATTACAGAATGTATGTGGAAGGCTCACGACGGCCAACAGCCTGACCAAGAATAACGGGCAGGCTGGTATAAAAGAAAAAGACACAGGCTCTATGGCCTGTGTCTTTTTTATGGTGGTGTTTACTCCCACTCTATCGTTGCGGGTGGCTTTGACGAGATGTCGTAGCAGACGCGGTTGACCCCGCGTACCTTGTTGATTATCTCGTTTGACACCTTGGCCATAAAGTCGTAAGGCAGGTGAGCCCAGTCGGCAGTCATGGCATCCGTCGAGGTTACGGCTCGCAGGGCTACGGGGTGCTCATAGGTGCGCTCGTCGCCCATCACACCAACAGAGCGGACGGTGGCAAGCAGAATGGCACCAGCCTGCCACACCTTATTATATAATGTCTCACCATCGGTGTCAACATATTCGCGCAGGTGGCGGATATAAATATCGTCGGCATCTTGCAGGATGCGCACACGCTCACGGGTAATGTCGCCCAAGATGCGGACAGCCAGACCGGGGCCGGGGAACGGATGGCGCGTAATCAGGTGCTCAGGCATTCCGAGCTGACGACCTACACGGCGCACCTCGTCCTTGAAAAGCCACTGCAACGGCTCGCACAGTTGCAGGTTCATTTCCTTAGGCAGTCCACCCACGTTGTGGTGGCTCTTGATAACCTTGCCCGTGATGTTGAGCGACTCGATACGGTCGGGATAGATAGTACCCTGCGCCAGCCAACGAGCATCCGTAATCTTATGAGCCTCGGCATTGAACACCTCCACAAAATCACGGCCAATAATCTTACGTTTCTGCTCCGGGTCGGTCACACCAGCCAAGTCGCTAAAGAACTTCTCCGAGGCATCCACGCCGATAACGTTCAGCCCCAAGCCCTTATAGTCGTCCATCACCTGCTGGAACTCGTTCTTACGCAGCATACCATGGTCAACGAAAATACAGGTCAGTCGCTGACCGATAGCCCTGTTGAGCAATACGGCAGCTACACTGGAGTCTACTCCGCCCGACAGGCCGAGGATAACGCGGTCGTTGCCCAGTTGCTGCTGCAACTCACGAACCGTGGTGTCGACAAACGAGGCGGCACTCCAGTCCTGACACGAACCGCAGATGTCAACCACGAAGTTCTTAAGCAGTTGCTTGCCCTGAAGGGTGTGATACACCTCGGGGTGGAACTGAACCGCCCATACACCCTTTGAATTTTGCGACTGGTCGGAAGCCTTCCAGTAGGCAGCATACTTCACGTCGTGCGTAGAGGCGATGCACTCAAAGCCCTCAGGAATCTGGGTGATGGTATCGCCGTGGCTCATCCACACCTGCGAATGCTGGTCGAAACCACGGAAGAGCGGATTCTCGGTGTCCACCGTTTCCAAGTGGGCACGTCCGTACTCGCGCGAATCAGCCTTCTCCACCCGTCCACCGAGGGTATGGCTGATAAACTGTGCTCCGTAGCAGATGCCCAGCACGGGCAGCCGGCCTACGAACTGGCTCAAGTCTACCTTGAACGCCTCAGGGTCGTGAACCGAGTAAGGCGAACCACTCAGGATGACACCAATGACGGAGGGGTCGTCCTTCGGAAACTTGTTGTACGGAAGAATCTCGCAGAAAGTGTCGAGTTCGCGCACCCGTCGGCCTATCAGCTGAGTGGTCTGCGAACCGAAATCCAAAATGATAATCTTCTGTTGCATATTATGTTAAGTTTAGGAATTAGCGTTTAGAAATAGCGTCACAATCTCTTATAAACTGTTCGGCCTCGGCCAGCGAATCGAGCTTGCCCACGTCCAGCAAGCGCAGGTCGTCCTTGACCACACAGCGGATGTCAGTCTCAGCACAGTGGTGCAGGTAGAAGTCGATAATAGGAAATCGGTCGGGCCACGTATTCATCAGCCCCAGCAGTTCGGGCATGATGACGTGAATACCGCTGAAAGCCAGCATCTGACTGTATCTGACATCCTGATAAGGCGATTTAACCTCGCCCGTCTGACGATTGGTCCAGCCTACCAGACAATCAGAGTGGTCAAAGAGCAGATAGCGGCTCGTAGTGCGTGGCGATACCAGCAACAGCGCGTCGGCATGACCGGGATAGGATAATTCGTTGAAGTCGACATTACTCAGAATATCCACATTATGCACCAGCACAGGCTCGTCGCGGTCGAAGAGAGGAACAGCCTTTCTGATGCCGCCCCCCGTCTCAAGCAGCTGCTGGGTTTCGTTGCTGATGCGAATATCCAGCCCGAAGTTCTGATTAGCCGCAAGATAGTCGATAATCTGCTGGGCAAAGTGGTGTACATTGACAACTATCCGCTCATAGCCTGCCGCCTTTAGCTTCATGACAACGTGCCAGAGCAACGGCTGGCCACCCACAGGAACCAGTGCCTTGGGCATGGTGTCGGTCAGGGGCTTCAAGCGGGTGCCCAGTCCCGCAGCGAATATCATTGCCTGCTTCATTGCGCCTTCAGTGTTTGGGTGATATGCTGCTCGCGGTGACAAACGTGTACCTCGATGCCGAATTTCTGATGAATATGCTCAGCCAAGTGCTGCGCCGAGTAAACCGAGCGGTGCTGACCACCCGTGCAACCAAACGAAAACATCAACGAGGTAAAGCCACGCTGGATGTAGCGACGCACATGGGCATCGGCCAGCCTATAAACGGAATCAAGGAAAGTCAGTATCTCGCCATCGTCCTCCAAGAAGCGGATGACGGGCTCGTCCAATCCCGTCAGCTGCTTATACGGCTCATAACGTCCGGGGTTATGGGTGGAGCGGCAGTCAAACACATAGCCACCACCATTGCCCGACGCATCCTCAGGAATGCCCTTGCGGTAGGAGAAGCTGAACACCTTGACCACCAGCGGCCCTTGTGCATCGTACTTTGAGAAGGTGGCGGGGCCGTCCTGCGGGTGAGGCTTATAGGGATTATTGTCCGTCGTCTTATAGCCGTCAGCACGCGAAGCCGTAGCCTCTATACGCTGGAACTGAGGCAAGCGGACAAGCCGCTCCAGCACGTCAGTCAGGTAGGGATATGGCAGATTGCGCTCGTCCAACAGCTCGCGCAGGTTCTGGATAGCGGGAGGGATGGACGCAATGAAATGCTGCTTACGCTCAAAATAGCCACGGAAGCCGTATGCTCCCAACACCTGCAACAGGCGGAAGAGGATAAACAGCGATAGACGGTCGACAAAATGATGGGGGGCAGGCACCTCGGTGTACTGCTTCAGCGCGTTGTAGTACTCGTAAACCAATTCGCGCCGCAACTTATGCGGATATTTGGCACTGGCCTGCCATAGGAACGAGGCCAAGTCGTAATAGTACGGCCCACGTCGCCCACCCTGAAAGTCGATAAAGCAAGGCTCGCCCTTGGCATTGAGCATAACGTTACGCGCCTGAAAGTCACGATACAAGAAGCACTGCACATCGTCAGCCGCCGTCAGGTCTTTCGCCAGCAGACGGAAATCGGCCTCCAACTTCAGTTCGTGGAAGTCCAGTTCCGTAGCCTTCAGAAAGCAGTACTTAAAGTAGTTAAGGTCGAACAATACCGAGTCAGTATCGAAAGCAGGCTGCGGATAGCAGTTGGAAAAATCAAGCTCCCGCGCTCCGCGCAACTGGATATTGGGCAACTGGCGAATGGTACGCTTCAGCAGTTCCTGCTCTTTCAGCGTATAGCGACCGCCTGCCTCACGCCCACCACGAATGGCATCAAACAGCGAAATGCTACCCAAGTCGGTCTGCAGGTAACGCTGCTCGTCATCACTCACAGCCAGTATCTTTGGCACTGGCAACTGGCGCTTCGTAAAGTGCTGACACAGATAGACGAAGGCGTGATTCTCGTCGCGGCTGGTGCCTATGCAACCCACTACGCTCTGTCCCTGACTGTCAGTCAGACGGTAGTATTCGCGATTGCTGCCTGCAGCGGCCAGCCGCTCTACGTCCTGAGGGGCAGCCCCACTCCACTGTTCGTATAGTTCTAATAACTTCTGCATAGTTTTATGGTGCAAAGGTACAGAATAATTATTAAACTGGTGAATTATTCCATAGTTTTTTCACTTCTTCTGTATGCCTCCTACCACGTCATCATTCTCAATGCTGCGCTCTGCTTTCTTCACACTGGCCTTCAGCGAACCGAAGCGCCAACCGATGGAGATGGCAAACTGGCGGCCACGGTTCCACCAAGTAGTGTAGTCGTGGTAGTCGCCGTTGACGGTCTCATTGGTATGGCTGGTATAGCGGTTGAAGGGGTCGTTGGCCGTCAGGCGTACCGTCAGACGGTCGTCCTTGAGGAACGAGCGTTGCACGCTGGCATAATAACCGTACCATGAGTGCTGCATGGAGTAGACGTTGACAGGATTATGCCCTATCTTCCCATAACTGCTCAACGAGAGTTGCAGCTTCCACGGCAGCTTTTGCGTCAAGTTGACATAGAAGTTGTCCGACCAGCCGAAGGTACGATAGCCCAAGTTAGGGTTCTCGCTATGCTCATAGCGCAACGTGTTGCTCAGTACAAACGTCGTGCCGTCGAAGGGCTTCCACTGCGCATACTGCTCAAAGGTCAGCCGGCGGTAATGCTGCACGTTGTCGTAGGTCGTGTAGCGCACATCGTCCTCGGCAGTCTGTACGGTGGTGATGCCATTGTTAAAGAAATGACAGCCCGGGGCCAGTTGCAGCGTCAGTCGCTGACCGACATACATGTAAATCAGGCTAATGCGCTGCGTATGGGAGCTGACCAGCAACGGGTTGCCCTGCGACACAACGCTGGGCGATATGTAAACGGCAGGATTCAGATAGGAGATGCCCGGGCGGTTGATGCTGGTGGTGTAGTTCAGTTTCAGCGACTGCGCCTCCGTTAGCTGGTATTTCAAACTGGCCTGCGGCACCCAGTCGCTAAGCCTGTGGGCAAACGGCTCGGCAGAGCCGTCGGGATAGCTGCCCCGCATATAACTGTACTCATAGCGTAGCCCGGCCCGTGCCGCCCACTTGCCCTTACTGTAAGTATAGTCGGCATAAGCAGCCATGACGCGGGTGGTATGGTCAAACTGCTCATCCGTCTGCCATGCAGGGCCAGCAAGTTCTTGGGTGTTATGGCTGTTATTGTTGCGGTCAATATACTTGGCACCCAGTTCCAGCCGATGCCCCTTGCTCAGCGGGCGCAGCCAGTCGGCCTGCAGGGTGTGCTCCGTAAACCGCTCGCGCTCGGTCATCAGCGAGTTGGTGTAGTCGAAAGGCACATTCACCATATCGGAATAGACAAACTCTTGGTCGGTGTGTTGGCGCGTCAGGGCGAGCATATAAGAGAGTGTGAGCCGCTCGCCCTGCCGACGCGTCTTGTGTTCAAAGTCCATCCGCCCGTGCCACGACAGGTGACTGTAGCCCGGCATCCAGTAACGGTTGCTGAAACTATAGATGGGCTGCCCCGAGGGAGCACTGAGCGATGTCTGCCCGTCGCCCTGTACGTTCAGGTCGTAGAAATAGCCGCCCAACGAAGCCGACAGCAGGTTGAGCGAGTCAATGTCGTAACTGGCACTGAGGTCGACCGTATGGATGCTGCCCGGGTTGCTACTGTTCGTATGGGAATACAAGCGGTTGCCCGTGTCCAGAAAGGTGCGCTCCGTAGTCTGTATGTTCTCTGTATCCTTGCTTGACATACCGCCGTAGATGTAGCTGCCCGACAATAGCAAGCGCCCAGCCTGCCCTGTCAGCGAGGTGTAGAAGTTGGGGTGGTTCAGCGTGTTGTAGTTCAGATTGACCGCACCCGTCACGCCTCCCAACTTCGAGCCGTCCAGCATGACGATGTTCAGCACAGCGTCCACTCCCTCGGCATCCTCACGAGCCCCGGGGTCGGTGATGACCTCGATGCGCTTGACCATTGAGGCAGGCATCGACTTCAGCATCTGCTTGGCATTGCGCGTCAGGCTGGGGTCCAGCCGACCGTTCTTGTAAACCTTGAAGTTCGAGTTACCCTTCACCTGAATGTTATCCTCGCCGTCGACCGTCACCATCGGCACCTTGCGCAGCATATCCATCACGGTCTGCGTCTTCGCCTCCTCATCCGCCTGCACGTCGTAGCCAATGCGGTCAATGTCCTGCTTGATGAGCTGCCGCTGGGCTTTCACCACCACGCCGTCCAGCTCCTTATTCCACGCGATGCTATCGTTCCCGACACTGGTCGAATCGCTCTGGGTCTGGGCCATGAGGCCCCCTGCTTTCACCGCCAACAGCAGTGAAAGGCACAGTAATACTCTGAATCTCATGTCTTGCTTACTTCTTTAGTCGCTCGATACTCATATCAAACAACTGCTGTATGAACTCGTCCTTCGTCTTCTTTCTCAGTTTCTGTATTTGCGTTGCCACCATGTTCTTCTCTGCGTCGTCCAGCGAACCCACATTCTTGCATAGCTTGTATATTTGCGTGGCATAGCTGCTGCCTGTCGCTCCGCTGGGATTGTTCAGGAACTGGTTCTTATAGGTATTGAACTGTGTGAGCCAAGTTTCCGACGAATTGCTAAACGTACTAAGGGAGCTGGACAGCGAGTTGAAGTCCGTATCGTCAAACGCAAGCGTAGTGCCGTTGAGTATGATTTTTCTGCCACTGCGCGCGGGTTTCTGCTGACGGAACTTGAGCGTCGTGGCATAGGTCTTTACGATACGACCTTTGATGTAGTCATCCTTCTCCACCCACTCCAGCGCATAGGCATAGCGATGGTTGCGCAGCGAGTCGTTGAGGTCGAGGAAACAGGCATAGATATGGGTAGAGCCTTCTATCTGGCTAATGGGCACGCCACCCGTATCGCCGTTGCCAACGGCCAGTAAAACATACCTCTCCAGCGTGTTGTGCCCTCCCCGACTGACGGAATAGGCCGCAGGTTCGTCCTGTTCAAAAGCCTTCAGGATGTTATTAATGAGTTTCTTGCCCTTCTGACCGGGCTGCATTATCACGAAATCGTAGGTGTCGTTAAGCCCTTCCAGTTTGCCCGTGGCAGGGTCTTTCTCCACGGAGTTCTCCGACCACACCTCTTGCTGGGCCTTACTCTGTCTTAAGGCATCGAATGCCTCCTGAATGTGTTGCTGCGCCAAGGCAGTCGTAGCTGTCAGCATGAGCACTGCAGCCACCATTAGCTTCTTACTCTTCATAAGCAAAATATTCGTTAGGTTCGTTAATATATACAATGGTACCATCTTCTAATGCGATAGGCGTGTAGCCCGCTGCCGTCAGCTGGGCGTGCAAAATCTCCTGCTGCGCCTGCTCTATCTCCAGTTCGGCCTGGCGGCACTCCTCCTGCACCTGCGCCATCAGCGCATAAGCCTTGTCGAGGTCGGTGAGCGTAGGCTCAGGCTTGCGCAGGCGGCGGCGACGCACGGGCTGCTCGGGGGCGCTCGGTTGCTTGCGCAGCACCGTCGTGTCGGGCAGCGGCTCCTCGTTGGGAGCCTCGGGGCGCAGCACGCCGGCGGTATCAACCTGCGCTGTCAGCACTACCGACTCAGTAGGCTGCGACGGCATGGCAGCAAACAGGACGACGGCTGCCACCACGGCTGCGGCAACGCTCCAGCGCACCCACCGACGTTTAGCCTTCGGCTGGGGCCGCATGGCTTCCAGTTCGCAGAACAGCTGGCGGTAGTCCTCCCATTCCGCAGGCACGTCGGCCTGCATGAAATACCGGGTAAGGGTCTTTTCCTCGTCCAGCGTCGTTGTGCCGTCCATGAACTTCTGGAGCAGCGTTTCCATGTATTTCCGGGTGTAGTATGTCATATCTTGTTCCTTCGTTTGATTTCTTCTAACAGGGTGCGCCGTGCGCGTGCCAGCAGCGTGCTGACCGATGTTGTCTCGATGCCCAGCAGACGGGCTATGTCTTCGTGGCTGCGCTGTTCCACCTGTCGCATATATAATAAGGTGCGCTGGGTGGTGGGCAGTTGCTCCAGCCGTCGGGCCAGCCACTGGTCGTTCTCCTTTGCCTCTAATAGTTCGTGCGGCCCGGTGTCGAGCGCCACGACAATGGCTTCGTCCAGTGCATCCTGTGGTCGGCGGCGCTGACGGTTGCGCGTCAGGTGGCGAGCCATCAGGGCAACGAGAGCCTCCAGTGAGGGGTAACGCTCCAGTTCGTCGTGCATCTGCCACAGGCGTAGCAGCACGTCCTGTGCCACGTCCTCGGCCTCTTCGCTGCCCGCTCCGCAACGACGGCTGACGCTGAGCGCCTTTTGTCGCCACGCGCGGGCCTGCTGTTCAAATGCACTTTTATCCATTCCTTTTATTTGCGTTTACATTTATACTAACACACGGGGTGGCTAAAACCAAACAGGATTTTGCATTGTTTAACAAAACTCACGGTTTCAGCCAGCGGCGCGGGTTCTCCCACACTTCCCACTCGTTGATTTCACGAAACAGGCGCGCCAGCGCGTCCTTGTAGTTATCGGGATATACCATCGTGTAGACGAACCAGAAATGGCCGTTGCGCACGAACTTGGCATAGTAGCTATAGCCGTCGACGCGACTATCGCCCTCGTAGTGCGGGCCTGAGAGGATAACGAAGTCCTTGCCCCGACGGCTGTGGGTGGCATGGAGCGCACGGGCCAGCGAATCGGCACCCTCGTCCATGCTCTGCCCCTGATTATCCATAGCGTAGCCTTCCAGCACGACCGTTGCCCATAGGTCGCTATAGACAAAGCGCAAGCGACCCTGAGCGTCAGCATACGGGTCGGGTTGGGCACTGAAAAACGAGGGTACGCGAATGATGTAGTCGTAGTCTGGCGACCGATGCTCGTGCATCTCCGCATAAATCAAGTTCTGTCTGAACAGCTCGACATCGGTCTTGACAGTGAACAGCGGATAGAGCTTGTCGAAAGCCGCAGCCGCACCGATGATAGCAACAAATAAGAAAACAGCCTTTTTCATTTCACTTTGTTTTGGCTGCAAAGTTACGCTGATGCTTCTTATTGGGCGAATATCTTTCCTGACATTTGTCTGACAATTGCCTGACAACAGTGGTTTTAGGCCCTATTTACGCTTCAGCTCGTAGGCTCTGCCCCGCACGGACTCGATGCGCAGGTCGGTGTGCTGCTCGATGACGGGTTTCAGTCGGCGCATCAGCGTATAGAGTGTCTCGCTGGCATCGTCCTTCTTGGGCCACAGCGCAGCGCAAATCTCGGTCTTGGTCAGCAGGTGGGAGGGTGAGCGGAAGAACATCTCGAGCAGTTGCTGTTGCATAGGGGTCAGCCTGACTTGCTCGCCCCGCGCATCATAGAACCGACCCTCGCCCTCGGCATAGAGCAGACCGCCATAGCCTCCCGTCAGCACTGCCGACCGGCGACGCTGCCACAGGCACAGGGCAGCCCACAGCACGGTCAGCGACCACATCACCCACGCGGGTCGCTGGTCGGACAGAGCGAAGATGGTGGCGGTGGAGCACTGAGGGCGCGGACGGAACTGGTGGCGCGTGTCAACGGCCAGCATGACCTGCCCCCGCAGGGCTTCCATGCGCAAGTGGCGGTTAAACACCTGTATCGTGTCGGCACTGAGCACGTCGCTCTGCTGTTCGGCCAGCGTCAGTGCCAGCGCACGGTTCATGTCGGTGGTCACCTCACGCTCCGTAGCCCTGTAACACGTCAGGCTGACGAAGCCCGACGCTAACACCAGCGCAAAGAGCACTACTACTGCATATTTCTGTTTCATATCTCTATTTTGTTGCAAAGGTAGCTTATTCCGTCCGAAAAGTCCTATTTATTCACAGGATTTAACGTTATGGCAAGAAAGACCCGTTCCCTCCATCGGAAAGAACGGGTCTTACTGCCGGAAAGAACGGGTCTTTCCAAGGGTAAGAGCCGTTCTTTCTCAGAGTATTATTTTATCATTGCTGTATTATTGCTCGCTGCCAGCCGAACCGCTGTCCGAGCCGGAGCTGCTGCCGCCGCCCTTTACGTCGGTGTTCGAGATGGTGCGCTCGGCCTTGCGCACACTGGCACGCAGTTCGCCGAAGCGATAGCTGACGTTGAGCGAGAAACGCTGCTGCTGATAGCGCGACCAGCTGTCCTGTATAAAGCCGACCGACTGCATCGTGGTTTCGTTGATGCGGTACTTCTTCAGGAAGTTGGTGGCCGACAGACTGACATTGAGCCGCTTCTTCAGCCATGCCTTGTTGACGCTGAGCGTATAACTGGCGTAGCTGCTGCTACGGCCTTGCAGCCCAACGCGCGGTGTCATGCCGAAGAAGTTGAGCGACAAGCGCCAGTCCTTGGGCAGCGTCTGCTGGCCACCGCCGTAGCAGAACAGCTCCCAGCCGTGGTTGCGCAGGTCGTTGCCGTCGTTCATGTCCGTGTAGCTCAGTCGTAGGTTGGCATAGAGGCGGGTGTTGCGCGTGGCATTCCAGTTCACGTAGGATGCAAGGTGCAAGGTCTGTATGTGGCCGATGTTCTCGTAGGTTGAATAGAGGACGTCCTTGCCCGTAGGCTCCTGCAGGCCCTCGATGTCGGTGTCGGTCTTCATGCGCGTCACGCGCTCGATGCTGTTGTTGGTGAACACGTAGCGTGCCGAGGCGTTGATGTTCAGCTTCGGCGTGAAGTTGCTGAACGACAGGTTGAGCGAGTGGCTCTTTTCGCTGTCCAGCCCGTCGTTACCCTGTGTAATGCTGGTTGGGTTCGAGTCGTTCAGGTAGGGATTGAGGTACCAGATGCCCGGGCGGTGGATGCGCATATCGTAGCCCAACCGCAGGTTCGACATCTGTGTCGGTTTCCACCCGATGCTGGCGGAGGGAACGAAGTCGTTGAAGTGCTTGCTAAAGTCCTGTCCGCGTCCCAGCTCGTAGGTCACGTCCTGCAGCGTATGCTCATAGCGCAGTCCCAAGCGGCCCGACACGGTCTTGACCTTGATGCCATAGCCCAAGTAGGCAGCAAGGATGTCGTTGCGGTGGCGGTAGTGCGACGAGTGGTCGCCGTCGAACGTCTCCAGTTCGTAGCGGTCGTCTTCTGAGCGGTTGTTGCGCATGATGTACTTGGCACCAGCCTCCAGCTTGTGGAGCTTGGCAAACGGTGTGGTGTAGTCCAGCTGGAAGGTCTGCTCCGTCGTGCTCTGGCTGCCGTCGTCGCGCTGGTCGCGCAGGCGTTCTATAAAGTCGTCCCATGCCTCGTCGGCCTGCTTGTCTAAATAGCTGGTGTAGGAGTCCGAGGTCTCGGGGTTGGTGTCTATCTTATAGGAGAGAGTCAGCAGGCGCTCCGGCACGCTGAAGGAGCGCTGGTAGTCTATACCACCGTCGATGCTGTACCATGAGGAGCGCGAATGGCTTGCCGTCTGGTAGCCGTAAAGCGGCATCAGCGTGGTGGGATGCACAGCCTGCGTCGTCATGTCGCTGTTGTAGCGGTTGCCCCCACCCCATAGTCCGAAGTTGGCCGTCACCAGACGCAGGGTGTCAATCTCGTAGCTGGCCTCTAACGAGCCATACTGAAAGGTGCCGTGCCCCTTCGAGCTGCCGTCATAGGTAAGGTCTGACGACGCATCGCCCACGGTGCCCGTGGTCTTTCGGCTGCCCCCGCTATAGCTGCGCGGCGAATCGTTGTACGACAAGTTGTAGTTGGCGCTGACGGTCAGCTTGCCCGCCTTCACCGTGGCATAGGCTCCGCCACCGGCTCCCTGCGTACTGGCATTGGCACTGACCGTGGCCGTGTAGCCCTCCAGCCCCTTGCCGTGCGTCACGATGTTCAGCACACCGCCCACGCCCTCGGCATCGTACTTCGGCCCGGGGTTGGTGATGACCTCTATCTTCTTGACGCTGTTGGCGGGCATACTCTTTAGCACATCCTTCGGGTTGTTACTGAGCATATTGTTAGGCTTGCCGTTGACGTACACCTTGAACGACGACGAACCGTTGACCTGAATGTTGTCTTCGCCGTCAACCGTCACCATCGGCACCTTGCGCAGCATCTCGATAACCGAGTTAGACTTGGAGTCGGGGTCGTTCTCGATGTCGTAGGTCAGCTTGTCGATGTCCGACTTGACCAGCGACTTCTGCTTCACCACCACTACGTCCTGTAGCTCCAGCGACTTATAGATGCTGTCGGCACGGAGCGAGTCGGCACGTGTCTGTGCATGCAGGGGCAGGATGGCAAGCAGGCTTAAAGGCAATAATAATACCGTCTTTCTCATTAGTTTACTGTACTTAGTTAGTTAGTTTTTCCTTAATACTATATCGTTTACTATTCTTTTCCGCTGCAAAGGTACGAAGAATATCCGTACCGCCCAAGAAAAAGGGTTTACAAAAGTGTGCAAACGCTACTTTGCGCACTTTTGCAAACCCTACAGAGCGCATCAGCGCTACGTGCTGCCAGCGTTTCCGCTACTGGTTCTGCTCCTGATAAGTGACAGAGCCTTTGTAATGCGCCTTCTTCGTTGTGACAATGATGGCGGGGACTCCGTGTTCCTTGTCAACCGTTATCGACAGGATGTCATTAGGGTTGACGAGCTTCAACTGCTTGCCCGTGACTTGAGTGCCGTCAAGGAATACGACAATATTATCGTCGATATTGCCCATCTCGGGTGCCTTCGGCTTGGAATCGCCACCCTCCAAACGGAACGAGACGGGCACGGTGTACCTCACGCGGACGGGCTTGCCCTTCTGCATACCCGGTGTCCAGTTGGGCATCGAGCTGACCACGCGCAATGCCTCGGCATCCAGCAGCGAGTTGGAGGAATGGACGACGCGTGCATCCGTAACGCTACCGTCCTTATCAACGAAGAAGTTGACAATGACACGCCCCTGCACGTTGTTCATAAACGCCTCCTCGGGATAACGGAGGTTCTCCGACAGGAACTGCCTCATGGCAGCCTGTCCGCCGGGGAACTGGGGCATCTGCTCTATAACGTCGTAAGCCTTTTCTGCCGCTTCATCGCTGCCGTCTTTCTGGAGCGTAATGGTAAACTTGGACTGAGGCTCACCGACGGTGACACCGCTGCTGGCATAGCCCACATAGGCTCCTGTAACGGTTTCGCCCTTCTTGACCTCAATGGTAAACTCGCCGTTCCTGTCTGTCACCGTGCCTCGGGTCGAGTTCTCAACCCTGATAATGGCACCCACAATGGGTTCGCCGTTCTCTTTGTCCTTTACCACGCCGCGCACCTTGAATGTCTGAGCTTCGTCCTGAGCATCAGGCACCTGCCCTACGACGGTGACTTGGAGGGATGTGCCGTTGGGCTGGACGGTGGCATTTCGCTTGCCTTTCTTGATGAGCTGCTTCTTCTGAGGCGTGTCGTAGCGATAGTCGGTGACGGTCTCGGCGTTCAAGACAAGGGCTGTGCCCACGATGGGCAGCAGGGCGAGCAGCTTCAGCAAGCGGCTGGCTTGTGATTTCTTATGTATCATCATGTGGATTCTGTTCTTTAGGGTACTGTGACTGATACCGTTGGCAATGGAGTACCCGCCAATGCCCGCGGCTTTCGTGATTAGCAGATATTGATATTGACGCGCATTGAACCCCTGGGAGAGTACTGCACCGTCGGCCTCGTATTCGTGGATGGCGCGCAGGTCTTGGCGCAGCAGCCACATGGCGGGGTTGAACCACTGGAGGGCGGTGAGGGTATCGACGAGTAGCACGTCCCACGAATGACGCAGGACGACGTGCCCTCGCTCATGAGCCAGCACGGCAGCGTCGTGCTCGGCGTAGTCTTGGCGATTGAGTACGATGTAGCGGAACCAACTGAACGGCGACACCTTACGGTCGGTGACGCAGATGACAATGCCGTCGGCCTGCCTGTGCTGCTCGCTGTGGCGGATGAGCAGCAGCACACGGGCCACGGAGACCAGCGTGTGAGCCAGCGTAACGGCGACACCGACGAAGAACAGGGCGGGCAGCGCAATGTGCCACCACGGAGTAGGAAGCTCGTCGACGACGGCCATCTGAACATCGCCCACGTAGACCGTCGGCACGGCATCGAGCACCACCGTCTGGTGGAACGTGATGACGCATAGGGGCAGCACAAACGACCCGACTGCCGTCAGCAACAGCACTGCGCGATTGACGCGATGGAACGTCTCTCGGCTTAGCACCAGTCGATAGAACAGGTAGAACACGGCCAGCAGCACGGCCACCTTGGCATCGTATGTCAGGAAGTTAATCATTCTCAATCTCTTTAATCAGCTCTTTCAGTTCTTCTACGGAAATCTTCTCCTCCTTGACGAAGCTGGAAACAGCACTCAGGTAGGAGTCGTTGAAATAGTTCTTAATGACACCGGCTATGGACGAGCGACCGTACTCCTTCTCGGTAACGAGTGGATAATACTGGAAGCTGTTGCCAAACTGGCGGTGGTCCAGAAAGCCATTGCGCTCAAGGATGCGTACCATCGTCGACAGCGTATTGAAGTGCGGACGGGGTTCCTCGTAGTGCTCCTGCAACTCGCGCACGAACATGGGGCCGTGCTGCCAGTAGAGGTCCATGATTTCCTTCTCCTTATTCGTAAGTCTTTTCATTGTTGTCTTTGCTTTTAGTTATGCGTTCAAGTATGCGTCTTTATCAATATCTGTGCGCAAAGATAACTAAAAGATTTAGTTCTAACAAACTAAAGGCTTTAGTTTTAAGAACCTTTAACCAAATGGGCTGAATGTACGGAACGTACTGGCACACGATGCGGAGCGTATCGGCACATGATGCGGAGCGTATCGGCACATGATGCGGAGCGTATCGGCACACGATGCGGAGCGTGTCGGCACATGGTGCGGATGCGGTCGGCACACGATGCGGATGCGGTCGGCGCATGGTGCGAAACGCGTCGGCGGGGTGTGAAGAAAAAAGAGCCTTCACACCCCGCCGTAGAGAGAGCAAAACTTAGGGTTCGAGCGTGACCCCCATCAGGCCGATAACGACATCGTTGGAGAGGGTGCGGACGGTGAGCGAACGCAACTTCTTACGGGCATCCAGCGGCATACGCAACAGCTGGGCGGCTCCACCGGGGATTTCACGCCCATAGACACCTTGGATGCCCAATGCCCGTCCGAGGTCACGGCTGACGATGGGCTTGCCGTCGGGCGTAGCCTTGCCCAGACAGACGCGGTAGGGTCGCAGGACGGGAGTCTGGAATGCCTTGCCGTCGACGTAGTAATCCTGCTCAATAGGGCACCAGTTGTCGGGATTGCGCAGGCGCAGGGTGTCGCTGCTGCCGTCCTGATAGGTTGCCACCACAAGACCGTTGTCTATACGGCTCTGCATGTGGTTGGTGCTGCCCGCCATCAGCAGGCAGGCCGCATGGGCCTTACCCTTCAGCGGCAGCGTGACGGCATCGGGATAGTTGTCCCAAAGCGATGTATAGACGATGTTGCGCCCTGCCGACGGTGTGCGGAAGGGGATGCCCGCCAGCGTTATCGTGCCGCCGGCTATCATGCTGCGGAACACACTGTCGTTGATGTCGGCTGTCAGCTGGGGATGGCACCACTCGCCTATGCCCTGAGTGGGAATCTGCAGCGTGGTCACCGCAGGACGGGGCGACACGTACTCGTTCTTGAATATATCGTCCACCCGACTGTTATAGTATCGGTCGAGCGGTTGCGGACGGTAGCGCTCCACCTCCAGCACCTGCACCTTTGCGGTGCTGCCCTCCACGTCGCGCCACTGGCCACCGCCCAAACTCTGGCGCAGCACTATCTTCAGCGGCTGGCGGAAGTTCTGAGTTATCTCGTAGACATCCTTACCGCCCTTGCGTACATATTTATAAGATAGGTATGGAGTGCTGATGCTGACACTGTCCCAGTCCTGTGGAAAGCTGGGGCGCAGGATACAGCGACCGTCAAGAGCCTGCGGCACAATACCGAACAAACCCTGCAGCAGCGTGCGCGACGAAATGCCGATGCAGTCGCCAAAGTCGCGGTAACACTCGCCGCGGGCAGCATCGTAGTAGCTTATCTGACCGAAGTTGGCGGGTGACTGGCCGTAATACATCTGGTCCATGATGTTAGCCTTCATCAGTCGGAAGGCCTCGTCAGTGCGTCCAGCCTCAAAGTAGGCCAGTGCCGTGTGCATCACCTCGGCGGCTGCCACATTGTTGATGCTCCATGAGTAAGGCAGCCAGTTGCTGGTGGCTATGGTCTGCAAGCCCGTCTTCTCCACGTCAATGTGGGGAATGTTCTGGCTCACCCACCCCGTGGCTTCCCATGCCTGCCGTGGCGAGCAGGCACCGCAGTCAATCGGGGTATAGACCGACCACACGGCGGGACTTTCGTGCAACCGCTTCAGCCCCATCGCATCCTGATATTCGGCCCATACGCCTTTCTTACCGAGCCACAACCGATTGTTCATCGCCTGCAAGATGGCATCGGCCTCCTGACGGTAGGGCGTACCGTCTTCGCCAATCAGTTCGGCAATGCGCGCAGCTAATTTGTTACCTCTATAATTATAGGCTGACGAATGGGTGACGGCACCGCCGCTATAGTAGAGGGCGTCCGAAGCCCAGATGCAGCAGTAGGCATCGTACAGGTGGTCGCCGTCGGGGTCGTAGTTGCGTTTCTCCCAAGCCAGATGGCTCTTGATGACGGGCCACATACGGCGCATATAGGCCGTGTCGGCATCGTACTGGAAGTGCCACAACAACTCATCCATGTAGTTCAGGTTCATGTCGTAATGGTGCATCTGGTCGTTGCGCTCAGGGTTGCGGCAGATGTAGCCGTCGGAGTACATCTGCGTGCCCCAACGCTTTTCAGCCCTCGCCATGTTGAGCTTCGCATCCTGCGTGGGGTGCGGAGCGGTGGCAGGTACATTAGTCACCTGACTTTTGGCATAGGCATCGAAGTGGGAGCGCTGACGGTCACGCCACCCTAACACATCGCCCACATAGGCAGCACGCCATCCGGCCAGCGGCATCCGCCACCCTACGCAGCCGTGCAGCCATGTCTTGCCGTCCCAGTCGCCATCGGCAGCCAGCACCAGCGCACCGCCAAGGGCATTGATATACGGGTCGGGGGTATGGAACTGGATGCGCCGTGACAGCTCACGGTAGTACGCCTCTGCCTGCTGGTAGTCACGTTGTCCCATCTCTGCGTCAATCACTGACACATGGTCTACATCGACCTCGAAATAGGCTGTCACCCCATGTCCAAAGGCAGCCTCTGCCGTATGAAGCGGTTCACCAGCTGGCTCCAGACACCCAGGCTTATCGGCTCCGATGTCGCCATTGCGATGCAGCTTCGGTTGCGCAATATTGCACACCACCGCCCGCAGACGGCACTCCATGTTCGGCGAAGCCACACGCCAGACAGCCTTCTCGCCGTCAGCCATTGCCACCACCTCCATGCGCACCGTGGCATCGCCCCAGCGGCTATCACTCAGCAGATACTCGCGACGGCCACTGCCATACAAGGCGCGACAGTGCTCGGTCTGCTCCAGCGGGTACTCCACCCCATCCTTGAGCAGCACAAAGCGGATATTGCGATGGTGCCCCTTCTTCACTACAGCAAAGATAGGACGGTCGGAGGTCTCCAGCCGCCAGTCGGTATAGGAGCCATAGAGGGCACGCGTATAACGGTTTGTGCCATCTTGGCACACAAAGCCCCCCTGATAGGGCTTATATTGTTGGCGACGCTCGACCCCTATCTTATCAAGGTTATACGAGGTAGACTCTATGAAGTCGCCCACTTTCTGCTTCTGGTTTTGCGCATAAGCACTGCTCCCCGTCATAAGCGCAACGGATAGAGCGGATAGTAAGATTAGTTGTTTCATTAGGTGCTTGGTTGTTTTATCGGGTGCAAAGATACGAAAAAAAACCGACTGTCATCACGACAATCGGTTTTAAAAACAAACTACTTAAAAACTAATCTACTAAAACAAATCAAAAAAATATCTATTATCTTATGAAGTCTTATACTATGTTTACGTGTCTTATGTCCTTTTTGACGATGCAAAGATAGGAACTTCCAGAACACAAGACAAATATTTTGAAGTGAAATTAACTATGGTTTTGACCTAAATCAACGCGAGTGCCCAACTTTTTTGTCAAGCACCCGCGTTTTGATAGGTATAGTTTGCAAAACCAGCGTATTACATCATGCCACCCATTCCCGGAGCACCGCCCATAGGCATAGCTGGCTCCTTCTCAGGTTTGTCGACGATGAGGCACTCGGTGGTGAGGAACATTCCTGCGATAGAAGCAGCGTTCTCCAGAGCGACGCGAGCCACCTTAGCAGGGTCTACAATACCAGCCTTGCGCATATCCTCATACTCATCGGTACGAGCATTGTAGCCAAAGTCACCCTTGCCCTCACGTACCTTCTGTACGACAACGGCACCCTCGCCACCAGCGTTGTGGACAATCTGGCGAAGCGGCTCCTCAATAGCGCGCTCAACAATGTTGATACCAGTCTGCTCGTCAGCGTTAACACCCTTCACATCCTTCAGGGCATCAAGGGCACGGATGTAGGTCGTACCACCACCGGCGACAACACCCTCCTCAATGGCTGCACGGGTAGCGCAGAGAGCATCGTCAACGCGGTCTTTCTTCTCCTTCATCTCTACCTCGCTGTTAGCACCAACGTAGAGCACTGCCACGCCACCAGCCAGCTTGGCCAGACGCTCCTGCAGCTTCTCCTTGTCGTATGAAGAGGTAGTAAGCTCGATTTCCTTCTTAATCTGGGCAATGCGGTCTTGAATAGCCTGCTTGTCACCTGCACCATTAACAATGGTGGTATTGTCCTTCGATACAGTCACCTTGTCGCAGGTACCGAGCATCTCGAGCGTAGCCTGCTCCAGCTTCAAGCCCTTCTCCTCGCTGACAACAACACCACCCGTCAGGGTTGCAATGTCCTCAAGCATAGCCTTGCGACGGTCGCCGAAGCCAGGAGCCTTGACAGCGCAAATCTTCAAGCCACCACGCAGACGGTTAACAACGAGCGTAGTCAGTGCCTCTGAATCAACATCCTCAGCAATAACAAGCAATGGACGGCCACTCTCAGCGGCAGGCTGCAGGATGGGCAGGAAATCCTTGATGTTGGAAATCTTCTTGTCATAGATAAGGATGTACGGATTCTCCATCACGCACTCCATCTTCTCTGAATCAGTAACGAAGTAGCCAGAAAGGTAGCCACGGTCGAACTGCATACCCTCAACTACACCAATATGAGTGTCGCGGCTCTTTGATTCCTCGATAGTGATAACACCGTCCTTCGACACCTTGCGCATAGCGTCAGCCAGCAGCTTACCAATCTCCTCGTCGTTGTTGGCACTAACGGTAGCCACCTGCTCAATCTTATCGTAGTTGTCATCTACCTTCTCGGCGTTCTCTTTGATAAAGTCAACAACAGCCTTCACAGCCTTGTCAATACCACGCTTCAGGTCCATAGGATTGGCACCAGCGGTAACGTTCTTCAAGCCCTCAGTTACGATGGCCTGCGTCAGGATGGTGGCTGTAGTCGTACCGTCACCTGCGTCATCACCCGTCTTCGAGGCAACGCTCTTAACGAGCTGGGCACCCGTGTTCTCGAACTTATCCTCCAACTCGATTTCCTTGGCAACGGTCACACCGTCCTTGGTAATCTGAGGAGCGCCAAACTTTTTCTCAATCACTACGTTGCGACCCTTCGGTCCCAGCGTTACCTTCACTGCGTTAGCCAACTGGTCAACACCCTGCTTCAGCAGGTCACGAGCCTCAATATTGAATTTGATATCTTTTGCCATAGCTTTGATGTTTACAATTTAACGATTTACAATTTATTTCTCAATGACTGCCAGCACGTCAGACTGACGCATCATCAGATATTTCTCACCCTCGAACTCCAGCTCAGTGCCACTGTACTTGCCATAAAGCACCTCATCGCCAGCCTTCAGCAACATAGCTTCGTCCTTCGTTCCCTGACCTACGGCCTTGATAGTTCCGTGCAGGGGTTTCTCCTTGGCAGTGTCAGGAATGATGATACCACCGATTTTCTCTTCTGCCGGTGCAGGCAATACCAGCACGCGGTCTGCTAATGGTTTAATGTTCATATTACCTTTTATTTAAATTAAACTTTTAAACGTTCTGACACCGACAAAGCGAAAACCGTGCCAAACCCATGTCGGCTGACACATTGGCAGTTTTAAGCTGTCAAGACAAGTCACAAACCGCGGCAGCAGGGAAGTTTCCAACTAAGGATAAAAGTACGCAAATATTCATTGTTTGCAGTCTTTGTTTGTTGATAACTTCAGCTTCCTTGCCACCAAATTGACATATAATTAAAAATTTCATTTTATAACGTCATAACGTCACTTTTTACTCTATTATATTATTT
>CAMWKZ010000036.1 GCA_947174945.1 uncultured Prevotellaceae bacterium
TATTTACTATATAAACAGATACTAAAGCAGGTGGAAATAGATACTGGAGCCACCCCAAGGAGATACTGGAGGGAGAAAGAACGGTTCTTACCCTCGGAAAGGACGGCTCTTACTGGTGGAAAGAACCGTTCTTTCAAAAAGATACCGCCCGCTACTCGTATGCTGAGTAGCGGGCGGTATCTTATTAGATAAGGACTATTAATTAGTCTTGCACGTAATACTGCAGTCCTGGGAATACATCCATATACTGGCCTGCCAGATTACCATCGGTACGTGTCATACGGATGTATGACGGCTTCTTCGGATTGTCGGTAGACAGCTCGAAGGTACCACGTAGAATGCCGTTGGTTATGTAGTTGTAGCCAATCTGGAAGTAGTATTGACCATTGCCGTCATAACCCTTAATGGCAAGTGCCACATGAGTGTCGTCAATAGGCGTTACAGTCAGCGTGTGAGTACCGATATAGTTACCGCTGCGGAAGAAGAAACACCATCCAAGGTTAGGAGCATTAGGATTGACACCAAGTGCCATGAACATAATGTCCTCACCCTCCGAGGCGCTACCTTCCTCTGCTTTTCCGAAGTACAGCGCAGCTGTGCTACTCATCTGTCCCTTCACAAACGACCAGTAGGCGCTTTGGTCAAGCAACTGCTCAACCAGCGACGGCAATACGGGCAGTACGGCAACCGTGTTGTCGCCAGCAGCGGCCCAGTTCTCGTCACCGCTATAGGTCAGCATCTCAATCGTCTTGCCTTCATATTCGATAGCCTCAGTCAGCTTCACGCCCTCGGGTGTGATGATGTACGGCACCATGACATCCTCGTCGGCGTCAGCGTCGTGATACGTGAAGGTGCGGTAGTTGTTAGTCAGCGTGAGAGGTTCTGCACCGTCAATGGTCACCTGATACTTGCTGTACGAGAGGTTTGCCTCTACGGCAAGCACCTCTGCGATGTAGTTGTCCCAGTCGACATCATTCTGCAGACGGGTCATCACGACACGTGCCCCGTGCTTCTTGCCCTGCAGCTCGAAGCGGTCGGCCTCGGCCTTGATGACACGGAACTCAAAGTCGCCACGCATACCGATGCCATTGGTTCCTATGCCAAAGGGGTTGGCAGGCTCAGAGAAGAAGTGGAACAAGTCGTTGTACTCGTCAAACGACAGCAGCACACCCATGCTCTGCTCCAGTTTGTAGTGTGAGGTCTGGCGTGCGCCGGCCTCGGCTATCTCGCTGGCAACGGTGACGGTATTGTCGTCGTTGAACTTGACAAACATATTGTAGCCACCATAGGTGTCCTCGCAGAAATACTCCATAAGCCATCCGTTGGGAGCGTCCACCAGCATCTGTTTGTCGGCGGCAAGGGCTTCCGAGATACGGTCAGCCGAAGACTTGTCAAACACATCGTCCACCTCGTTAGTACACGACGTATAGGCCAGTGTAGCGAGCAGGACAAACAATATATTATATATCTTTTTCATTGTACGATGTTTAGTTTAGCGTTGTTAAATCCATTTTCTCCACCTCGGCAGAACGACGGAGCACGATGTCGCGCAGCTTGTCAATGTCAATGCCCCATGTGTCGTTGAAGTAAGAGCGTACTATCTCGAGCTTCGAATTGATAATGGCACTGCCGTTGGCACCGGCAGCCTGCAGACGCGCTGCCCACGAAGCCTCGCTGCTGGTCACATACATGGCATAGACCTCGGCAAAGTCCTCGTTGTACTCGCTACTGGCGTAGCCGGTGACGAATCCTTCCTTGACACCGTCCACGTCCTCTACGTTAACCCAGTCTGCAGAGTGATACTTGCCGGCAGAGATAGTCTGGAAGTCGGTAGAGTAATACTTCTTCTGCGTCAGGATGTGGCAGAACTCATGGTGCATCGTGTGGAAGTACCAGTAGTTCAAGTCCAGAGGCAGGGCAGAGTGCGCACGGAATGGCTCATCTACATTGATAAGGATGTTGTCGAAGTCAAGTGCGTTGAGGCGGAACAGCGTAACCTGAATACCGCCCTCAGCCGTACCGAGGATGATAGAACCCTGCGAGTTGTACTCAGGTGAACCGATGAACTGGAAGACACGGAAAGTGTTTGCCTTCAAGAAGTCCTCGCCGGCAAGCTCCACATAGGCATCCAGCCATACGTGCTTAATCATCTTGGCCATAGCCTTCGAGTTGGCGATGGTGGCAGGCACCACGTTGTAGGTATTATCCGACAGCTTGTCGTTGTACAGATAATTCACCTTGATATTGTAAGGCTCTACGAAATTGGCGTTAAGCCATTTGTCAAACTCCGTGTCCGACTTGGTCGTGGTCTCAAAGATTGACGTGCTGTTCGGTTCGTCATTGTCGCATGATACGAGTGTCATGCCCAGCGTGAGAGCCATCAGTGACAGTCTTATGTATTTCTTCATATATTTATTCCGTTAGACATTTAATATTTAGTTTTCTCTCGGATTAGCCTCCAGACCGGCCTCGATAACGTCGGTAGGCAGCTGTATGGCACCGCGGAGGTCGCCAGCCTTGAACGTGATGTTCTCCTCGTTGTCAAGGTGGTGGGTAAACTCGATACCCCAGCGCTTGATGTCAAGCCAGCGCAGTCCCTGATACATGGTAGTGAGACGACGCATGTGGAGCAGCGTGTAAATCAGGTTGGTCTGTGTGCCTTCCTCAATGGCAAATCCCTGTGGGTTGAGCGGCTTCTTAATGGTCTCCTCACCAACGGCACGAGACGGAACCTCGGTCATCTTGATGCTGTTCAGCGATGCGTTGACGTTCTCTTCCGTCAGGGTCAGGAACATTGGCGATGTAACGTCGCTGTGGCCTGTCAGCCAGGTGTTCATGTCAGCCAGTGCCGCTGTGTACTGATTCTTCATGATGTAAGCCTCGGCACGCACCAGAATGGTCTCGTCGCCAGTGAACACAGGGTCTACCACGTGAGCATAACCAGTATTGTTTACCTTGTCCGTAACCTCAAAGTCCTCAAAGAGGCTTGGCAGATATACACATTGGTTGGTGCCGTATTGCCTTCTGGCTTCTACAAGTGCATTTCCTGTGACAGCAGAAGTACCCGTACTCCAAGGGCTCTTTGCCCAGAAGGTCTGATTTGTTACGATGTCGCGGTTATGAGCAAAACGCTTGTAGCTTGTGCTTCCATATATTGTACGTCCTGCTATGGAATAAGCCGACAATAGCATGAAGTTGCAGTTCTCGCCCGTGCGAATCCACTTGTTGTGGATATCTTCAACACCAGCCAGTGTTTCATAGTCGATGGTGTTACGCATCAGGCTGGAAGGATTGTTGCCAAGCGCCTTCGTTGCATACTCAATAGCCTTGTCGTAGTTACGATAGTAGAGGTTGAAGCGTGCGGCAAAAGCGTATGCAGCTCTTGCGTTGAAGTGATACTTCGGAACTGACAGATAGGTGTCGTTGAGCATCGGCAGTGCCTCCTCAATATCGTCGTTGATGTTCTTGTAGGTATCACGCAGCGTACCACGCTCGTCTACGGTAACACCGGCAACCTTGGGATAAGGTACACCCAGATACTCGTCGGCTTTCTCCTCGTTCCATGCCATGCAGAACGTATTGGCAGTCATGAACATGGCGTATGCGCGGCAGAGCAGTGCCTCGGCTCTCAGGGCATTGGCCTCGGGTGATGTGCCTTCAATGCTCTCTAAGGCCATGTTTGCAATGGCGCAGGCCTCGTAGTTGGCGTTCCAGATGGCCTTGGGGTCATCGTTGCCTTCCGTTTCAATCGTCTGCCAGCGGTATGCCTGATGCTGGTTGGGCTGTGCTACGTACAATACACCGTTGTCAGTCCTGTTGTCACAGCTCGTCTCGAAGATAAGGTTGGGCGAGTGGGTGGGATAGGCTGACACCAGAAACTGTTTTGCCTTATCAAGGCTGTTGACCTCTGCGCGGTCATCTGGCAACTTGTCAAGATACTCATCGCATGATGTCAGGGACAGCAGTCCCGCAGCCAGTAATAATATGCTGTATTTTTTCATCTTGTTTTCTTTATTGTTGTTTTGTTTTCTTATAGTCCAATTCTCACTGTGCAGGTAAACTGGCGGGCCATAGGCACAGCCACACCACCGGTGTTATAGAACTCGGGGTCTTGGCCGTTCAGCTTCTTGTCTGAGTAAATCAGGAAGAGGTTGGTACCTTGCAGCTTGATGCTTGCACTGTTCAGGTGCAGCGCGCTGAGCCATGTGCGGGGGAAGTCGTAGGCAACCGAAATCTCCTTCATGCGGATGAAGTCACCCTTGGCAACGCGGTCGGTAGAGCGGTTGTAGGCATTGAAGGCATAGCTGAGGTATGAGTCGGACTGTATCTCGCGCAGGTCAGGAATAGCAGGAATGTTGGTGAGCTTCTCGTCTCCAGAGATAGTCCAGCGGTTCTTGAACTCCTTCGGCATGGCGTCGAGGTCTGAGTAGCTTGCGTGGAATGCAGGGTCAAGACGTACCACGTTGCCGAAAGCGTATGTGGCGAAGATGTTCAGGTGCCAGTTCTTGTAGGTGAAGGTGTTGCCGAGCGAACCAGTGATAGTCGGGTCTGTCGGGCCTTCGTACACCAGATAGTCAATGTCGCGGCTCTGGAAGTAGATGTCGCTTGTCACGACCTTGCCTTCCTCGTTAACCACCTGCGGAATACCGTTTTCGTTGAGACCGCGGAAGTCAAACGAGAACAGTGAGCGGTAGGGATAGCCTTCCTTGGCGAAACCAGTACCCGTAACCATGTTGATAATCTGAGAGCGGTTCTCCAGTGAGGTAATCTTGGTCTTCACGTGCGAGAAGATGAAGTCGGTGTTCCACTTGAAGTCCTTGTTCATGATGTTCTTGCTCGAGATAGACAGCTCCTCACCGTGTGAGCGCATCGAGGCAACGTTGGCATACTCGTTGATGACACCCTTTGTTCCGTTGGTGGTGCGGGCACCTATCAGGTCGTAGTTGTTACGTCTATACCAGTCGAAGGTAACGTTCAAGCGGTTGTTCAGGAAACCGAGGTCAACTCCGATGTTGAACTCGTGCTTCTTCTCGTAGGTCAGGTCGGGGTTGGAGAAGTTGTAAACCTCCAGTCCTGACTCCTTGTCCGATGCGAAAGGACGCCACGGGTTGAATGCCTGAATAATGGCCTGCGAGTTGGTTACGGCGGGCTTGTCACCAGTCAGAGAGTAAGATGCCTTCACCGTTGCGTGGGTAAATGCGGTTCCGAAGGTCTTTTCCCACCAAGGCTCCTCGTGGGCATTCCATGCACCAGAGATGTTCCATGTGGGCAACCAGCGTGCTGAACGCGCCTTACCAAGACGGTTAGAACCCTCGTAGCGGGTGGTACCGTTGATGATGTAGCGGCCTTTCCATGAATAGGTTGCCGTGGCAAAGAAAGAAACCTCGCGGTTGTATGAGTTGGTCAGGTTGTAGTAGACATCGTTCTGCTCGGAAGCCTGCTTGAAGTACAGATAGTCGTATGCTCCGAGGTATCCCATGTCGTACTGCATACCTACGCCGTTGAAGTAGCTGCGGTTACGGTCGGTGTTGTTAATCTCCATACCACCGTAGAGGTTGACGATGTGGTCTTCGTTGTAAACATCGTTGTAGCTTGCCGTAGCGCGGAAGTCGTAGCTGCTCATCTTGTACTTTGTCTCGCGGTAGAAACCACCGTTGGGCAATACCGAAACAGGCTTAGAGTTGGGCTGGTCGGGGTCGGTGTAGAGCCACGGGTTGTTGTCGCGCATGGTAGCGTCGTCCATGGCACGGAACGACATAGCCATGTTAGAGTTCTCGCGAATCTGGTTGGCCTGTGTCGTTGTAGAGTATTTGTAGGCACCCAACAGTGACAGCTCAACCTTCTGGATGGGCTTGTACTTCAGCTCGGCCTGGAACTTCAGGTCAACAACGTCATAGTCCATGAAGTTGTTAGCCAGCTCGTTGTGGATATTGAACGGAGCAAAGTTACGTGTATAGAACGTATTGGGGTCCAGCGTGCGGCTTGAGTTGATAGCGTAAGAGTAGGGGTTGATGTCGAAGTCGCGGCTCACCTCACCAGTAACGGCGTTTACGCTCTGGCTCGTGGTGCCGGGGGCGCGCTGGTTACGGTAAGAGGTGTTGGCAATCATGTTCAGCGACACTTTCTTGTTGATGTTGTACAGTGCATTGATAGATGCGGTGTAACGACGAACCTTAGACTGCTCAGTCCATCCCGGGTCGTCCATCAAACTGAACGAAGTGTAGTACTGAGCCTTGTCCGTACCACTTGAAATGCTGACAGAGTGGTTCTGCTGGATGCTGTTAGAGAACAGCTCGTCGAACCAGTTGGTGTTGCGCATTTCAGCCTCACGCAGGTAGTTGTTCATGGCTTCCTCCGTGTGGGCAAGTCCAAACTGGCCAGTGGCGGGGTCGTAGGTGTTCATCAGCTGATACATCTTACCGTACACACCGCTTGAAGAAGCACGATAGGTGCGGCCAAAGCTGAGCAGGCCGTTTGCCTCCAGCTCTTTGTAGATACCCATCTGTTCCTGCGAGTTCATGATGTTGAAGTTGGCATAGCTTGGCTTCAGGCGCATCGTAAACTCACCCGTGTAGTTAATGCGGGTCTGTCCGGCCTTACCCTTCTTGGTGGTAACGACAATCACACCCGACATGGCGCGAGCACCATAGATAGAAGTAGCCGAACCGTCCTTCAGAATCTGGAACGACTCGATGTCGTCTGCGTTCAGGCCGGCGATGGCTGAAGAAATCAGGGTCTCAGCATCACCCGACGACAGCTGGTCGGCATCTACCTCCGTAACATCCTCCATGATAACGCCGTCGACAACCCAGAGGGGACGTGAAGAACCATAGATAGACGTGGCACCACGGACACGAATCTTCGGGGCTGTACCGAATGTACCGCTGACGTTCTGCACAGACACACCGGCTGCACGACCTTCCAGCGAGCGCGAGATGTCAGCAACACCGTCAATCTTGGCATTCTCAGCATCAATCTTTGATGTCGCACCCGTAAACAGGCGCTTGTCCATCTTCTGCATACCCGTTACAACGACTTCTTCCAGCGAAGCGCTGTTGTGAAGCACAACACGCATCCCGTTGCGGGGCGTGACGGTCTCGGTATCCATACCGATGTAGCTGATGTTGATTTTCTTTCCTGCTGGGACGTTAATGCTAAAGCGTCCGTCAACATCCGTCACTACGCCTGACCTTTGTCCCTGCACGATGACGGAGGCACCAACAATGGGCTCGTTGTCTTCAGCAGAGATAACGGTTCCTGTGACTTTGGTCTGGGCAATTGCCCCCCCCAATGTCAGGAAAAGGCAGGCTAAAAACATAATTAGTCTTTTTTCCATAAAAACACTCTCTTTTATTATTAATACAAACTAAATAGATAATTATCGTTATATCCGTTGTTCATGCACACCTCCGTGCCGGAGGTGTGCATGGTTTTTGTATTGATAGCAAAGAAAGTGGCTGATGCTCTTACGTTTTTACAAGCCGTATCTTCTTCGCAATGTCTCTCAGCAGTTTGCGGTTGGCCTTGTCAATGCGGCAGTCGTCAATCTCGCGGATGTAAGTCATTGTAACCTTGGAGTTTGAATGCCCTAATGCCTTCGATATGACCGATAGGTCGACGTTGGCGCTATAAGCCATGCTGGCCCAAGAGTGGCGCGCCACGTAGGAGGTCAATCGTCGGCTCAGCCGCCCCATCTCGGACAGTCGGCGCAAATGGCGGTTATATTGGTTGCGGGCCATCTGGTACTCATCCATTGAACCCGTCTTTAGAATAGGGAAAACGTAAGGGCTGTCCGCTCGGCTGTAGCGGTTGATGATGCGCTGCATCACGGGTTCCACCTTGACACGCACGGGCTGCCGCGTCTTATGTCGCTGATACTCAATGTAGCCGTCAGCAAGTTGTTTCTTGCGCAGGAAGGCCACATCGACGAAAGGCATTCCCAGCGCATAGATGCTGAATAGGAATATGTCGCGGGTGAACCGCAGCGGAGAGTCGTTGGGCAGTTGCATGGTACACAGCTTGCGCAGGTCGTTCGACGACAGCGAGCGCTTGTCGGTCTTGGTACTGCCCGTAAACGCGGTGTCAAACGCCTCGTTCAAGTCGCTGTTTGTCTCCGTGTGGCTCACCATTGAGCGTAACGAGCGCATATAACACGAAATGGTGTTTAGTTTCACGCCCTGCTCCTCCAGCCATTTCTGCCATTCCTCCACTATCTGCTGGCTGATGCGCTCCACCGTAATGCCCTGCCCTGCAAAGCGGAGGAACGAGGCCAGTGCCGTGCGGTAGTTATCCAGCGTGCTCTTCCCCCGCGATGCCGTCAGCTGCTCTATTGCCTTGGTCGCTACGTCTATAAACCTGTTCCCCGGTTGTTGGTTCACTACCTTCTTGCTTCTCGTCTTCCCGTCCTTGCGATAGACGCGGATACTGAAATGAAATACAATCTTTATCATAATGGGTCTGTTGTGTTTTATATGTTTCTTGTCTTCTCGCGCGTTCCTTATATTTAATATAACGTATTTCCGACCTAAAAAGGGTATGCAAATGGCAGCGTTCTGCTTGGCATCGCTGGGAAGGAACCGTTCTTACCCTCGGAAAGAGCCGTTCTGTCCATGAGAAAGAACCGTTCTTTCTCCCCGACCAGTTGTATATAGTGTACCATAGATACTTCTTAACGAATTGAAAGTTTTTGGCTCGGTAATCGCATCAATTTGGTATAAAAACCCGTGGAAAGTTAAAAAAACGAGTAAAAATGTGCATTTTTTATAATTTTATTTGTTGTTTACAAATGAAAGCACTACCTTTGCACGAAATTTTCCAGAGGGGAAACTGTATACCTCCGGCACGGAGGTGTGCATGAACAACGGATATAACGATAATTATCTATTTAGTTTGTATTAATAATAAAAGAGAGTGTTTTTATGGAAAAAAGACTAATTATGTTTTTAGCCTGCCTTTTCCTGACGTTGGGAGGAGCAATAGCTCAGACCAAAGTCACAGGAACCGTTATCTCTGCTGAAGACAACGAGCCCATCATTGGTGCCTCCGTTATCGTGCAGGGACAAAGGTCAGGCGTAGTGACGGATGTTGACGGACATTTTACGATTAATGTTCCGGCAGGAAAGAAAATCAGCATCAGTTACATCGGTATGGATACCGAGACTGTCACACCCCGCAACGGGATGCGTGTTGTGCTTCACAACAGTGCTTCGCTGGAAGAAGTCGTTGTAACGGGTATGCAGAAGGTTGACCGTCGTATGTTTACAGGTGCAACGGACAAGGTGAATGCCGAGGATGCCATCCTTAACGGTATTGCCGATGTCAGCCGTTCACTGGAAGGCCGTTCAGCCGGTGTGTCTGTGCAGAACGTCAGCGGTACATTCGGTACTGCCCCTAAGATTCGTGTCCGTGGTGCTACGTCAATCTACGGTTCGTCAAAGCCTCTGTGGGTTGTTGACGGCGTGATTATGGAGGACGTTACCGACATCAACTCTGATGACCTTTCTTCTGGTGACCCCGAGACCCTTATCTCCTCTGCCATTGCCGGTTTGAACTCTGACGATATTGAGAACTTCCAGATTCTGAAGGACGGTTCGGCCACCTCTATCTATGGTGCGCGCGCTATGGCTGGTGTGATTGTCGTTACCACCAAGAAGGGTAAGGCAGGTTCTGCTCACATCAATTACACGGGTGAGTTTACCAGCCGTCTTATTCCTACATACAGCGAGTTCAACATCCTGAACTCTCAGGACCAGATGGGTATCTACCGTGAGTTGCAGGACAAGGGCTGGCTGTCATATAGCAATGTGCTGAATGGTAGCGAGTATGGTGTGTACGGTAAGATGTATGAGCTTATCAACACCTACAACCCGGCAACTGGTACGTTTGGCCTTGCCAACACACTGGAAGCCCGCAACCAGTACCTGCAGAATGCAGAGCTGCGCAACACCAACTGGTTTAGCGAGCTGTTCTCTGCCAACATCATGCAGAACCACTCTTTGAGCCTCAGTGGTGGTACGGCAAAGAGCAATTACTACATTTCAATGTCTGCAATGGTTGACCCGGGCTGGTACAAGCAGAGCAATGTGAACCGTTACACCATGAACATGAACGTTTCGCACAAGATTCTGGACAACCTGTCCGTAAACATCATCGGCAGCGGTAGCTATCGTAAGCAGAAGGCACCCGGCACACTGAGCCAGGATGTTGACGTGGTTAACGGTAACGTAAAGCGCGATTTCGACATCAACCCGTATTCATACGCTTTGAACACCTCGCGTGCTCTTGACCCCAGCGTGTACTATCACTCTAACTATGCTCCATTTAACATTATGCACGAGCTGGAGTCGAACAACATCGACATCAACTTTGTTGATACCAAATTCCAGGCAGAGCTTAAGTGGACTCCGTTGAAGGACTTGGAGCTGTCTGGTCTGGGAGCCATGAAGTACACATCTACTTCTCAGGAATACCAGATTCGTGACGACTCTAACCAGGCCGAGGCTTACCGTGCTATGGGCAACACCATCATCCGCGATGCCAACAAATATCTGTATACAGATAAGGACGACCCATTTGCACTGCCCGTAACCGTACTGCCTAATGGTGGTTTCCTCCGTCGTACCGACAACCGCATGGTCGACTGGAACGTGCGTTTCACTGCCAACTACAGCCACATGTTCAATAAGGTTCACTTCCTGAACCTCTTTGGAGGTATGGAGACAACCAGCATTGAGCGTAGCAGAACATGGTTCAATGGTGTAGGTATGCAGTACACCAAGGGTGAGCTTCCTTTCTATGACTACCTCTTCTTCAAGAAGGCAGTTGAGGAGAATACTGATTATTTCTCTCTTTCTAACACCACTTCACGCTCAGCCGCTTTCTTCGGAAACTTCACATACGGTTACAAGAACAGATACGTGCTCACAGGTACCTACCGCTATGAGGGTAGTAATGCTATGGGTTACAGCCGTTCTGCCCGTTGGACTCCGACATGGAACGTTGCTGCATCATGGAATGTTGACCAGGAGAAGTTCTTCAAGAGCATCGCTCATGTGCTTTCACACTTGAAGCTCAAGACCTCTTATTCTCTGACTGCTACACCTCCGCCCGCAGGTTATACCAGCTCTACCAACATTTTCACATCGTACAATCCTTACCGTGTGTTCTCACAGGATAAGGAGAGCGGTTTGCAGCTGAAAGACCTTGCCAACGACGACCTGACCTACGAGAAGAAGCACGAGTTCAACTTCGGTATTGAAGCAGGTTTCCTGAACGACCGCATCAATGTTGCATTCGATATTTACTCTCGTAAGAACTTCGACGAAATTGGTCCTGTTGCCACACAGGGTATTGGCGGCCAGGTTATTCGCTGGGCTAACGCAGCAGACATGAAATCAAGCGGTGAGGAGTTGAGCATCAGCACAACCAACATCAAGAATAAGAGCTTCAGCTGGAATACCAACTTCGTATTCTCTCATACAAAGACTGAGATTACCAACCTTGCCAGTCAGGACCGCGCCATTGACCTGCTGACCAACTACGGTGGTCGTCGTGAGGGTTATCCTGTACGTTCATTGTTCTCTGTACCTTTCATGGGCCTGAACGAGGACGGTCTGCCCACGTTCCTTAACGAGGCTGGCGAAGTAACCGTTTACGACATCAACCTGCAGGAGCGCGACAACCTTGACTACCTGAAGTATGAAGGACCGACAGACCCGACCATTCAGGGTTCGTTTGGAAACATCTTCAAGTATAAGGGCTTCACTCTGAACTTGTTCGTGACTTATTCTTTCGGCAACGTTGTACGTCTTGACCCTGTATTCTCTGGCACTTACAGCGACCTGTCTTCAATGACCAAGGAGTTCAAGAACCGCTGGATGGTACCCGGTGACGAGTTGACGACAAACGTTCCTGTTATCCTTTCTTACAACCAGATTCAGAACGACCGCGAGCTCAGCCGTGCATACAATGTGTACAACTACTCTGATGTTCGTATCGCCAAGGGTGACTTCATCCGCATGAAGGAGATTTCACTGGGCTATGAGTTCCCCAAGACATGGATTGGCCCGTTGACAAATCTCTCAATGAAGTTGCAGGCTACCAACCTGTTCTTGATTTACGCTGACAAGAAGCTGAACGGTCAGGACCCGGAATTCTTCCGCTCAGGTGGTGTGTCTGCTCCTGTTCCTAAGCAGTTTACACTTACTGTGAAGGCTGGCTTCTAATTCCTATAGAAATAAATATAAAAAAGAAAACAAGATGAAAATTAAATATTTAGGACTTTCAGTTATTGCCCTTGGAATGACCCTCACATCATGTGACGATTTCCTTGACGAGCTTCCTGACAACCGTATGGAGTTGAGCAATGTTGAGAATATCAAAGACTTGCTCGTAAGTGCCTATGCAGATGTCAACCCTGCATATCTTGCAGAGATGTATTCTGACAATGCCGACCTTTGCCAGAACCCGGGCTGGACTGAGGCATCACGTTTCCAGCGTCAGGCTTTTGAGTGGGCTGACATTACAGAGACGGGCGAGCCCGAGGCACCTCAGGAGTTGTGGAACGGATATTACAGAGCCATAGCTTCGGCCAATGCTGCCATCGAGTATATTGACAAGCTGTCAGCAGACGAACAGGCTGAATATGCACCATACCTTGGCGAGGCACTGCTCTGCCGTGCATACAATATGTTTATGCTTTCTACCGTATTCTGCCATGCTTACGACCCTGCAACAGCCGATAAGAATCTCGGACTGCCTTATCCTGAGCACACAGAGACAGTGGTAGGACAGCAGTATAAGCGTGGTACGCTGAAAGACTTGTATGGTAAGATTGACATTGACCTTCAGCGCGGTCTGCCTCTCATTAAGAATGTCTACAGCAAGCCTAAGTTCCACTTCACCCAGAAGGCAGCTTACGCTTTTGCCACACGTTTCTATCTGAACTACCAGAAGTATGACGAGAGTATCAAGTGTGCAAACGTCGTGTTGGGCAGCAACCCACAGATGGACCTTCGTGGCTGGTCTGCACTCTACAGCACTGTTCAGAACAGACAGACTGCTCCTGAGTTCTTTATCAGCACTGACCATGCTTGTAACCTTCTGTTGCAGGTTGTGCAGTCAGAGTGGGGTGCTATCGGTGGCCCTTATCAGTATGGTGACAGATACGCTCATGGCGATGCTATTTCAAAGAACGAGACCCTTGAGGCTAAGTTCCCTTGGGGCACAAAGACCATGAATGCTTATGTATGGTCAAACAAGTCTTTGTCTAAGTTTATCTTCCGTAAGGTACCTTATGAGTTTGAATATACCGACCTTCAGGCTGGTATCGGTTATGCTCATGCTGAATATGCTGTGCTGACCACTGATATTGCTCTTCTGGAGCGTGCCGAGGCCAATGCACTTGCAGGCAACTATGAGGCAGCTCTTGCCGACCTTAACACTGAGTTCAAGGTGTTCCTGCGTGGTGCCGGTGCCAGCTATCAGGCAACCATCGAGGGCCTGAAGCAGTACTATGACGGCGTAGAGTACTACGAGCCCAAGGCTCCAACTCCAAAGAAAAAGCTCACCAAGCTCGTTACCGATACAGAGAAGCAGGAGCCGCTGTTGCAGGCTATTCTTCAGCTCAAGCGCGTGATGACTTTGCACGAGGGCTTCCGTCTGCAGGATGTTAAGCGTTACGGTATCGTTATCTACCGTCGTACCATGAACTCAAACTACGACATTGTAGATGTTATGGACGAGATGAAGGCCGATGACCCACGTCTGGCTATCCAGTTGCCACAGGATGTTATCACAGCTGGTCTGGAGGCTAACCCAAGAGATAACAAGTAAATAAAGTTTAAGTACTTAAAAAAGAAAACAAAATGAGTATGACAAATAAATTGTATGCACTGCTGCTTGCCTCGGTGATAGCACTGGGATTTACGGCATGTTCAAGTGACGACCCAGATGGCCCGACGATATTCCCTGTGGATGAGGCTCAGAATCTGGACCAGCTCGACACATGGTTGCTCAAGAACTATACCTATCCATACAATGTGGAGTTCCAGTATAAGTGGAAGTTCATTGAGACCGACAACAAGAAGACGCTTGTTCCTGCCGACTCTGCCAAGTCTGCCAAGCTCGCCATCATTGTGAAGTATCTGTGGTTCGATGCCTACAACGAGGTGATTGGCCAGAGCTTCCTGAAGGAGAACACTCCACGCCAGATTGTGCTTATCGGTTCTCCGGGTTATGAGAATAACGGTACGATGGTGCTCGGTACTGCAGAGGGTGGTTACAAAGTGACCCTGTACATGGTTAACAACCTGACAGACGACGCTCTTCGTGACTACGACTATCTGGAGCAGTACTATTTCACCACCCTGCACCACGAGTTTACCCACATCTTGAACCAGAAGAAGCCTTACGATTCTGAGTTTGACAAGATTTCCGCAGGTGACTATGTTAGCGTAAACTGGTATCAGGTTCCTGCTGCCACAGCTCTTAAGCAAGGCTTTATCCGCAACTATGCTATGGTTGAGCCTCGTGAGGACTTTGCTGAGACAATGGCACAGTACATCACCAACAGTGATGAAACATGGGAAAGCAAGCTGACCCAGGCAGGTGCTACCGGTAGAGCTATCATCCTGAAGAAGCTCAACTTCATCAGAGACTACATGAAGGATTCTTGGAATCTTGACCTTGATGCCCTTCACAATGCTGTTCAGCATCGTGGTCAGGAGTTGGATAAATTAGACCTCGAACACTTAAATTAATAAATAGACAATGAAGAAGATATTTTTATATTTGATGTTCGCAGCAGTAACATTCGGTATGCAGTCTTGTCTTCATGACGACGAGGAACTGTTTGAAGATTCTGCCGCAGAACGTATAGACAAGGCCGTGGCTAACGCAAAGAGCGTATTGCAGTCAGCACCCAACGGATGGCACCTTGAGTATTATCTTGGTTCTGAGTATGGCTATGGCGGCTACAACTTCATCGTGAAGTTCACAGAAGACAGAGTATATGCTGCCGGTGAGATTGCCGGAGACAACAAGATGGTTACATGGTCAAGCTATGACGTTGTGAAAGACCAGGGTCCCGTATTGACTGTAAATACCTACAACGAGATTCTGCACTTCCTCACCCAGCCCTATTCTAATCAGGTTGACGGTTTCGAGGGTGACTTCGAGTTCATCTTGCTTGATGTAACACCTGACCGCATTGAGCTGAAAGGTAAGAAGTGGGGCAACCACATGGTTCTCACCCGTATGGCCGAGGATGTTACGTGGGAGTCTTATCTTGATGGCATCACAAACATCAAGGATAACATTCTCTTTATTTACGAAGGCAATATCGACGGCAAGCCTGTTTACAGTGAGCTTGACGATGACAACCACATGTTGATTACCGATGAGGAAGAGACTGAGGAAATCTATGAGCCGTTTATCTATACTGGCAAGGGCCTCCGTTTAAGAGAGCCTGTCGAGTTCGCTGGTGTTGAGATACAGAACTTCACTTATGACGTAGACCGTTTCGTTCTCACTTGCGACGAGCACCCCGGACTGCAGCTCACAGCTGTGCTTCCTGAGGGCTACCAGTTCTATGACGAGGTTAACAGTGCCATTGTCGGCGACTTTACATTCAGCTACTATTTGGGTCTGAGAAACGTAAATGTAACCATTACGGAGAATGCCGACAAGAATGGCTGGGTAATGACTGGCTTGGTACCTAAGGCTGATGTTCAGATTAAGTACAATAAGCAGGCTGGTGCTGCCTATATCTATGCCCAGCAGCTGGGTACAGACAGCAAGGGTAGCGCAATCTTCCTTGCCATGTGGGATTTGGCCGGTGGCGGTAACCTGACATGGAGCACGGATGCCAGTGTGAAGCTCGTTCCCTCAGCAAGAGGTTTCAGCATTACCAATGGCGGTACATACGCCGGACTCGCACCAGACTCATTCATTCTGTGGGATTCTACCAATAGTGGTCAGTGTAGCGATGCCGCATGGCTTATCGGCGGCTCTGCACAGTTGCCATACCTTGTAGGTCTGAATAGAAAGTAATAAAACTAAAAACATTATTTGAGAATTATGAAGAAATTATTTAATATCGCCCTTTTCGCTATGGGATGCCTGTTCTTGGCATCCTGCAGCGATGACGAATATGTTGACAAGGTAAACAGCGTACAGGTGTCAGAGGCTGATACTGAAATACCTGCTGCCGGTGCAACAAAGACCCTTACTGTGACTGGTGAGGGCATCCAGGCTGAGGCTGACGATGCATGGCTGGCTGTGAGCGTGAATGGTAATACCATCACTGCCACTGCTGATGCAAACTATTCGCGTGAGTCGCGTCATACGTTCATCAATATCAAGGCTGCCAACGGTGACTTCCTGAAAGTGAATGTTTCGCAGCTTGGTGCTGTGTTCGTACTTGACGCTCCTGCAACCATCGCCTACAAAGATGCTGCTACAGAGGCAACGTATGACTTTAACACCAACCTGCCCGTACAGGTTACAACTTCTGATTCTTGGCTGAAGGCTAAGTTGGTAGACGGTAAGCTGACTATCAATGCTGATGCCAATGAGACAGGTAGCATCCGTAGCGGATATGTTATCTATCAGGCTGGTACGCTGGCTGACAAGATTGAGGTTGTGCAGGGCGAGATGGACAAGGATATCGTAGGCAAGTACTATATCCTTGGTGGAATCGACCCTGACGAGGAAGACCCTGAAAAGGCTGACGTCATGTTCCTTACTCAGCTGGTGAAGGATGAGGCTGGTGCCTATAGTCTCGACTTCCCGCTTGACGAGTGGACGCTGCCTGTAACGGTAGACGATGCTACCCTGTCTATCTCAATAGCTGGTGGACAGCCTATGGGAATGTGGAGAGTCTATAACATCTGCTCACTTATCGGTGATGCAACGGCTGGCTCTGTCACTTGGAACACAGCAGTAACAATAACTGGTTCTATGAAGGTGTATAAGGATGAGGCAGGAAGTTTCGTTGCTGCTGAGTTTGCCGACGATGGCAAATGGAGTGGTAAGGTAAGCGATTGCTTCTCTCTTGGCGCATTCACGTCAACAACATACTCAAGCAGCACGTTTGCTGGTACGTTGGCATTCTTTACAAACGTATATCTTCAGGAATATAACCTGGCAGCAGGTGCCCCCAAGATGGCTAAGCGCTCTTCTGCCCAGTCTTATGTTCTCAAGACAAAATATTCTGCTGTGAAGTAGGATTCAAGAAACCTATTTAATGTTAAGGCAAGAGCGTCATGGATGCAAAATCCATGACGCTTTTTATGTTGTTTTCATGCCTGCAATTTCTTCGTTATAGTAGTGTTTTCTGCTCCAGTATCTCCTTTGGGTTGCTCGAGTATCTGTTTCGACATTAAACAGTATCTGTTTAGGTGGGTAAACAGATACTAAAGCAGGTGGAAACAGATACTCGAGCAACCCAAAGGAGATACTGGAGGGAAAACAAGGGGTAAAGACAGTAATATGCGGCCTAAAATGTAACAAGGGCGGGAACCGAAATTCCCGCCCTTGTTTGGTTGATGATGATATACTGGGGAAGTGTTACTCCTTCTCCCAGTACATATTAACAAAGGTTAGATAGCTACCTACGTTTCCTTCGTAGCCGCCAGTGGTGTAGGCGATGCGAAGACCATAGAACGTACCGCTGGAAGCGGTCTTGGTGGCATCGGTCAGGTCGAAGTCCCATGTGAAGGTACCGTCCTCGTTCTCGTTGAACTTACCAATTATGGCATAAGACTCGTTCTTGCTACGGTAGGTAGAGGTTCCCTTCTGGTACATGGTATAGGCAATAAGCGAGTAATCTACGTCATCTTTGGTATAAGTTCCCTGTACTTCTACGCAGTTGGAAATCTCTGTGGTCAGCGAGGCCTCGCTAAGTTTGACGGGCAGGATGACACCCCTTTTTGCGTGTGACGAAGCCGTTAAGCGCATCTGGAAACCACCAGCGTCGGTTCGCTCCAGTGTACCTGTAGTGTAAACCCACTTGCTGCTTGACACATAGCAAATCTTGTAGTCGCCGAGGACATCCTTGTCAAAGTCCTTCTGAGTAACGAGAATCTCACCATCGATAGGGCCGACTTTGTATTTCAGGGTGCCATGACGGAACTTGCCCGTCTCGTTGGCCGTCAGGTCGATTCTGATGCTGTCACCGTCGAGTACGGCAGTAAACCAGTCGTCAGTGCCCGTTATCTCGAAAGGCATATTGCTGTGCATATAGTAGGCCAGCTTCTGGGCATCGTCGTTGGTCGTAATCTCACTGCCAGCACCCATGATGAAGTCGATGCCTTCCTGCTGAACCACCACGTAGGTAGAGTCAGAGCCAGAGTAGATGGAAAGACGAGAGTTGCGACCCGTGAACTTGGTGTTCTCCGTCACTGATACGGTGATGGTGTTCCCGTCGACGCTATACTCAATCCAGTCGGCGGTGTTGACAACCTTGGTGATGCCGTTGGCTGCTTCCACTGTGACCGAGCCAGTGCTGGCGGTCACAGGGAAGAGTACGTTGGCTTTCACAACCTTGATGGCCTTCTCGACAGCGTATGGATTGCTGATGCTGTCGTCGCTGCAAGCCGTAAAGGCGGCGAGGCAAGCGGCCAAGATGATGAAACTAAATATCTTTTTCATAATTTTATTCTACTTTGTCAAGTGTGTTGAGTTTATAGACACGATTGCTGCCGTTGATGAAGAAGTCTTCATCCTGACAGATTCCTACACGGGTTGAGGCGGCAGACATCTCATTGAGCGTAAAGGACAGAACCTGACGACCACTCCATTTGCCGTTGTCAACCCATACATAAGTATTCTTGCTTTCGCTCCATTCTGTACGCATACCGTAAGTGGTGGTGTAGTTGACGTAGCCATTCTTGGAATCCCATGCCGTGAACAGCACGAAGTTATTGTTGGCCAGTGTGCCTACGCGCTGTGTCAGCAGTTCGAGAGAACCCGTAGAGCGGCTGTAGTTCAGAACGAGGTCGTAGTTCTCGTTCAGTCCCTTCATGTAGTAGGTGGTACCATCGCCGGCAGGCTCCAGAGTGACAGGCATGGAGACAAGCTCCTCGGCAGTGGTGTAGGCATGGAAGGTGAAGTTGTACTTGCCAGCCCACTCTTTATAGCGCTTGTAGCCTACTGGCACCTGCAGCGTGATGACGCTGTTAGCCTGCGCCTTGCTGGTAAGTGTCAGATTGTCGCCATCGTAGAGGAAATCATCTGCCAATGCTCCGTTAATCTCCAGAGGCTTGTACAGACGCAGGCCGTCAGCCGTGAAGCAGAAAGCGAGATAGGTGCGCTTGTCCAAGTCGTTGGGGTAGAGGACGAGCTGCTTGTTGTCCAAGTCGAACTTGATGGGCAACTCAGCCCCCTCGTGCGTCGTCAGGGCAGTAGGATAGATAAACTCGCCCACCATTGCGTCAGCCTTGAGCAGGTAGTCAACGGGGTCTTGGTCTTTCAGCTCGCGCAGATACATGGTGTTGACGGTCTTCTTGCCGTGAATCTTGATACGGTCAGCCCCGATGCTGTCAATGATAAACTCAAAGTCGCCTTCCATGGCCTGATACCATGCAGAGTTGCCTCTGGGGGTTGAGAAGTAGTGTATCACGTCGTTGTAGGTGTCGAATGACAGCAGTGGGCCGCCCTCGCCCTTCACCTTGTATTCACTGGTGGCTTTCAGCCACAGGTCAGCGTTAGAGGAGCTGGCCACTATTTCCTCGGTCTCTTTAAGTCTCCAAGCTGTTACGGTCTCCTCGTCGAATTGCAGTATCATTGAGAAACCGCCGTAGCCTTGCTCTTTCTCGGGATAGTAGTCAAGAACCCACAGCTTGTGCTGGTCGTACAATGCTTTGTGTGCCTTCTCCACGGCTTCCTGTAAGCGCAGTGACGATGGCTGGTCGAAGATGTCTTCCTGGTCTTTCAGACATGACTGCAAGAGCAGTGCAGGAAGAGCGATAAACAGATATAGAATTGTTTTCTTCATTGTTGTTGTTCCTCCTTCTGATTAATTAATGGTAAGGTCTTTCAAGTCAACGGTGCCGTTGGCTACGTCGCCCTGTCGCTTTAGAATCTCGGAGCGCAGCAGGTCAATGTCGATGTCCCAGCACTTCTGCATATAGTCACGTACAACACTCAGCTTCTGCTCAATCAGCTGGCGTCCCGTCTTGCCACCGCTGTTGGTGTTGGTGGCAGCTTCTTTCATCCATGCCTCCCACTGGTCAGCCGAGTTGGTAACGTAGAGGGCCATGGTCTCGGCAAAGTCCTCGCGGTCTTCCTGCTGGGCATAGGCTGAGATATAGCCACGTCCGAGGTAGCCCGTGTTGTTGGGGGCTGCATTCCATGTGTCAGACACGTATGAGTCGGCCGTAATCAGCTTGAAAGAAGTGGAGTACGGTTGTGTCTGATTGAGGATGTGGGTAAACTCGTGGTGGATGGTCTTCAGATAGTAGTGGTTCAGATTCTTGACAATATCCGGGCCGTTCTCAAAGTTGAAGTCGCCGTAGCCCTTCTTTCCCTCCAGAATGGGAGTCAGGTATCTGGTACCAAGCAGGAATATCTTCTTGCCACCCTCAGCCGTACCAAGCACAAAGGAACCGTTGTTCTTGTATCTCCACTCACCAGTGAAGAAGAACAGCTTGGGGAAGTTGGCACGTGTGAAGTTGATGCCCACGGTTGCATCGTATGCCTCGATACAGCAGTATTTCAGGATATGTGCCAGAATGTTGGCATCGTCGATGGTGGTAGGCACCTCGTAATAGGACATATTGGACTCGTTGTCCTCGTACCTGTACTTTATCTGAATGTTGTAAGGGTCGAGGAAGTTAGCTGTCAGCCATCGGTCAAGGTCGTTTTCCTCGAAGGTGGACTTGTCGACCGTGATAACACTCTCTGGGCTCAGTTCATCTTCCGAGCAGGAGGTCGTCATGAAGGAAGCCGACATGAATGCTAATGCTATATATAAAAAGTTCTTTTTCATAAACTTATACTTTTTAGCTTGTTAAGACACTTGGAATTAATTGTTGCGTGGGTTAGGCTGAACACCGCCACTGCGAACACGAAGAGGAATCTGGACGGCACGACGGGGGTCGTCAACTCGCATCCAGTCGATAATCTTCTGAGGCAGACCACCGCTGTTGATGACGCGACGGGGAATCTCTATGCCGTAGCGCTTGATGTCGAACCAGCGCATTCCCAAGTGCATCTGGTCAAGACGACGGAAGCCTAACAGGCACTGGAGCATACACTCCTGAGTGCTGCCTTCTGCTTCGATGGCGAACTTGGGGTGCAGGTGCTTCTTGATGGTAGAGCCAAGTCCGTCGGGGTCGTCTTCGGTAGACTCGTAAGAATAGGCCACGCTGTTGTAGAAATTGGTGATAAGCTCTGGTGTCAGCGTGCGATTGGTATGCAGGATGTTGTGCATCCACATATTCAGGTCGGTAGCGGCCTTGTCGTACTGTTTCTTTAGGATGTAAAGCTCTGCACGGTTCAGCAGGCACTCGTCAGCCGTGAAAACAGGATAAACCGAAGAACTGTAGCCGATGCCGGCAACAGGGTCGGTGTATTCAAACAGCTTAGGCAGACGGTAGAAAATAGTGTAGATGTTGGTTCCAGAGAAGTTGCCATAACGGTCTTTCCAATAATAGGTGACTGAACTCTGGCTGCCGTCCATCCAAATGTTGTTGGCACCCATGTCTTCGTTGTTGGCAATGTAGGGAACGTGTGCATATTTCTTTGCCGTGCTATTGTTGCCCAATACCGTACCAGGATTGCTTCGCGTTGTTGCCAGCAAGAGGTTACAGGGCTGCTCGGCATCCACGTAGAGGTTGGTCTTGGCATTATAGAACGACGAACCTTGTCCGATAGCAGCCAGTGCATCGTAGTCGCGCAGCATGGTAGCCGGTGAGGAACCCAGACACAGGTTGGCATACTTCAGGGCCTCGTCCCACTTCTCATAATAGAGGTAGAAGCGGGTTGCAAAGGCATAGGCAGCTTTTTCGTTGAAGTGATACTTGGGCACGGTCATGTAGCTTTCACCCATGATAGGCAGTGCATCCTGAATGTCGCGGTCAATCTTGGCGTAGACATCAGCAATCGTGCCTCGCTCGATATGAGGGTTGAGCGTGGTGATAGGCTCCTCTACATAAGGAATACCCAGATTCTTATCGGCATCTGCAGAGCTGTATGCCATACAGAACTCGTTGGCCAGCATGAAATGAGCGTAGGCGCGGCAGAGCAGTGCTTCGGCCTTAGCCTCCTTTAACGTCAGTGTTGTGGCACCGCCCATCTTCTCAATGCCTTCCAGTGCAAGGTTGGCATTGGCAATGGCTTCGTAACCACGCGACCAGATATTCTGGGTTGACTCGTTGTTGCTTTCCGTCAGGTCTTTCCAGTTCCATACCTCGTCGTAGTAACGGGTGGTGTATGGATTGTCCTCCTTATACATATCGTGGTTGTCGCTCATCAGCTCGTTAATCTGGATATAGGCAGTCTTGGGATAGGCCTCCACCAGAATCTTCTGGACTTTCACCTCAGTGTCAATCTCAGTACGGCTGTCGGGCACTTCGTCGAGGAAGTCATCGCATGAAACCAAAGCTGTAGCAGAGAGCATCAGCATCAGTGTGCTTGCATATATATTACTCTTTTTCATAAATTATATCTCTTTTGTTTTAATTAGAGTCCTAATCTTAAAGTCAGTGTAAACTGCTTAGGCATCGGCGATGCCACACCACCCGTGTTGAAGAACTCGGGGTCCTGACCGTTCAGCTTCTTGTCGGCGTAAATCAGGAACAGGTTGGTGGCCTGCAGTTTCAGTGAGAGGTTGCTCAGGTTCATCGGGCTGATGAGATGCTTGGGGAACTCATACGACACTGAGATTTCCTTCATGCGGATGAAGTCACCCTTGGCAATGCGTACATCAGAATAGTTGTAAGCGTTGTAGGCATAGCTGAGGTGTGTGTCGTTCTGATTCTGACGGGCATTTGCGATGACAGGAATATTGGTGTATTTCTCGTCGCCGGGAACTTCCCATCGGTTGGCAAATTCCTTAGGAGTGGCCATCAGGTCGTTGTACTTCTTACGGAAGACGGGGTCGAGACGGACAACGTTGCCAAACGAATAGGTAACAAACACATTCAGCGTCAGGCCTTTCCATTTGAAGATGTTTCCGAGCGAACCCATGTCTGTGGGGTCTGTCGGGCCTTCATACTTCAGGAATCCGAGCTTCTCGGGGTCTGACTCCTGAAAATAGATGCCAGTAGTGGAGATATTGCCGTCTTGGTCAAGGAACGTCGGCAGACCTTCTTCGTTCAGCCCCATAAACGGAATAGAGAACAGGGCACGCACGGGATAGCCTTGCTTGGCGAAACCAGTACCTCTGACAAGGTCAATGATACGTGAGTCGTTTTGCAGGTCGGTTATCTCATTGTGTGTGTGTGAATAAATGAAGTTGGTAGTCCAGCTGAAATCCTTTGTCTGGATATTCTTGGTAGTCAGCGATAGCTCAACACCGTTTGACTTCATGGCTGCAATGTTACCGTAGCGGGTAATGTCACCACTTGTTCCTTCGGTATAGAGCGGGCCAATCAGGTCGTAGTTGCGGCGGTTGTACCAGTCGAAGGTAAAGTTGATGCGGTTGTTCAGGAAACCTGCCTCCAGACCGAGGTTCAGCTCATGCTTCTTCTCATATGTCAGGTCGCTGTTACCTGCATAACTCTGGTAGATGCCCGACTCCTTGACACCAGCGAAGGGACGCCACGGGGTGCGGCTGCGCAGAATGGCTACTGCGTTGGTTACTGACGGGCGGTCGGCTGTCAGCGAGTAGCTGGCTTTCAGTGTCAGGTGGGTCATGGTCTGCTTGAAGACATTCTTAAACCACGATTCTTCGTGGGCATTCCATGTGCCTGCAATGTTCCATGTAGGCAACCAGCGTGACTGGCGAGTACGGCCTACGCCATTGGTACCCTCGTAACGGTAGGTGCCGTTCAATGTGTAGCGACCCTTATAAGAATAGGTGGCGTTGGCAAAGAAGGCGGCACTACGGGTGTGGCGGTTTACCAGTGTGTAGTATTCTGTATTCTGCTCGGCACCTTTCTTAAACACCTGATAGGCGTAGTTGGGAATTTCGCCGAGTTCGTACTGCATACCCCATCCGCGGAACCAAGTGGAGTGGCGGTCACCGGAGTTGGTTTCCAAACCAGCATAGAGGTTGACGATATGGTCATCGGCAAACACATTATTATATTGGGCCGATGCACGGAAGTCCCATCCGAACATACTACGGTCGTTGCGCTCGTAGATACCACCGTCGGGCAATACCGTGATGGGAAGCTCGTAGATTTTGTCAGGGTCAGGGTCTTTGTACAGGAATGGGTTGTTATCGCGGATAACGGTAGTAGCCATGGCACGGTAAGCCAATGCTTGGTTACTGTTGTCTAAGATGAAGTGTTCCTGAGAGTTGGTAGAATACTTAACAGCACCCAATACGCTCAGTTCTAATCCGTGAATGGGCTTGTAGTCCAGCTTCATCTGGGCACGGAAGTCGTTGACCCCTAAGTCCATGTAGTTGTTGTCCAACTCATGCAGAATGTTGAAGGGAGCGTAGTTGCGTGTGTAGAATGTGTTGGCATCCATAGCACGTGATGTGTTCAAGGCGTATGAATATGGGTTGATGTCAAAGTCGCGCTTTACTTCACCGTTCACGGCATCTACGTCAGAACTGAGCGTTCCAGGGGCGCGCTGCTTACGGAATGAAGCGTTGGCAATCATATTCAGTGATACCTTGTTGGAAACCTTGTAGGTTGTGTTCATGTTGGCGGTGTAACGCTCAACCTTAGACTGCTTGTACCAACCCGGGTCAAACATGGCAGACAGTGAAGCGTAGAACTGCACCTTGTCAGTACCTGCGGTAATACCGATAGAATGGTTGTGCTGGATGCTGTTAGAGAACAGCTCGTCAAACCAGTTGGTGTTACGATACTCGGCATCGCGAAGGTATGAAGCAATGGATGCTGACGTGTTAGGCAACAAGAACTGTTGTGTGGTTGGGTCGTAGGTGCTCAGCAACTCGTACATCTTACCATAGACACCTGAATCGCTCTGGTTAGAAATTTCGGCATAGTTTAGATAACCTTTCTGAGCCAGTTCCTGATAGACTGCCATCTGGTCTTGCGAGTTCATGATGTTAAAAGTCGAGTAACTCGGGACAAGACGCATGGTGTATTCACCCGTGTAGTTAATCTTGGCTTGTCCTGCCTTACCTTTCTTGGTGGTGACGACAATCACACCAGCCATAGCACGCGCACCATAGATAGAGGTGGCTGAACCGTCTTTCAGAATCTGGAACGATTCGATGTCGTCAGCATTCAGGCCGGCGATAGCTGAAGAAATCAGCGTAGAGGCGTCACCAGATGAAAGCTCATCGGCATCAACCTCAACAACATCTTCCATAATCACACCGTCGACAACCCACAGTGGTTTGGACGAACCGTAGATAGACGTGGCACCACGGACACGAATCTTCGGAGCTGTACCAAATGTACCGCTGACGTTCTGCACAGACACACCTGCTGCACGGCCTTCCAGCGAGCGCGAGATGTCGGCAACACCGTCAATCTTGGCATCTTTGGCATCCACCTTGGTGGTAGAACCTGTAAATAGGCGTTTGTCCATCTTCTGCATACCTGTTACAACCACTTCTTCCAGTTCTGCACTGTTGTGAAGTACCACACGCATCCCGTTGCGGGGCGTGACGGTCTCGGTATCCATACCGATGTAGCTGATGTTGATTTTCTTTCCTGCTGGGACGTTAATGCTAAAGCGTCCGTCAGCATCGGTCACTACGCCTGACCTTTGTCCCTGCACGATGACAGACGCACCAACGATGGGCTCGCTGTCTTCAGCAGAAATAACGGTTCCTGTGACTTTGGTCTGGGCTAATACCCCCCCCAATGTCAGGAAAAGGCAGGCTAAAAACATTGTTAGTCTTTTTTCCATAGGACTCTACTTGGTTAAGTTAATAAATGTGTACATTATATAAAAATTACTGCAAAGGTACAACGAAGCTAAAAGAAAAACGAATAGTTTTGAGAGAATTTTGTTTGGAGGCTCGTATTTTAACAGTTTTGGTTAAATAAGTATAAAAAGTATCTGTTTGGGATGACTCGAATATCTCTTTTCCAAAGAAAAGCCGTACCTTTGCAGTCCGATTATTGGGGGAGAGACTTAGAATCCTCCGTGGGCCGTGTGTAAATAGTGGTGTCTTTGGCCGGGCATTGCGGTTTGTGAATCATGGTTCAGCACGTGAAGTTAGACTACTTGTAGAGCGTTAGACCTCTGCCAGTGGTGTTTATGTGCATAATAGAGATTAAAGAAAAAATGTTTTTTAGTAGTTAAATTTAAACAAAGAAATGAACACTTTAAGTTACAAGACCGTTTCCGTATCGAAAGAAGCTGCTCGCGAGCAGAAGGAATGGGTGGTTATTGACGCTACCGACCAGGTAGTAGGCCGCCTCGCTTCTAAGGTAGCTAAGATTATTCGCGGAAAGTACAAGCCCACCTTTACTCCTAATCAGGACTGTGGTGACAATGTTATCATTATCAATGCCGCTAAGGTGGTATTTACTGGTAAGAAAGAGACTGACAAGGTTTACACCCGTTACACTGGTTATCCTGGTGGTCAGCGTTTTAACACGCCTGCCGAGCTCCGCAAGAAGCCGTTTGGCGTTGAGCGCATCATCAAGCACGCCGTTAAGGGTATGCTGCCCAAAGGCCCCCTCGGACGTAGCCTGCTGAACAACCTCTTCGTCTATGAGGGTACAGAACACAAGCACGAGGCTCAAAAGCCAAAGGCTATTGATATTAACCAGTATAAATAAATAAAGGAACGATGGAACAAATCAATGCAATAGGTCGTCGTAAGAGCTCTGTAGCTCGCGTTTACCTCACTGAGGGAACTGGCAAGATTACGATTAACAAGAAAGACTTGGAGGTGTATTTCCCCTCTGCCATCTTGCAGTATGTGGTGAAGCAGCCGCTGAACCTGCTGGAGGTCGCTGAGAAATATGATATTAAGGCTAACCTTGACGGTGGTGGTTTCACTGGCCAGAGCCAGGCTCTGCGTCTTGCTATCGCCCGTGCCCTCGTTAAGATTAATGCCGAGGATAAGAAGAACCTGAAGGACCACGGTTTCCTGACCCGCGACTCTCGTGAGGTTGAGCGTAAGAAGCCCGGTCAGCCGAAGGCTCGTCGTCGCTTCCAGTTCAGTAAGCGTTAATCCTGAGAAGACTGAATATTCGAAGGAAACTGAGCAGAGTTTAGTATCTAAACTGACTGGATTCGTGAACGATGGGATTTTGCAATTCCGGAGTGTTCTGACTACCAGTTGGCTGAATTAAAAAAGAAAGTAAACAATTAAAACAAAGAAACAAAATGGCAAGAACAAATTTTGACCAATTATTGGAGGCTGGCTGTCACTTCGGCCACTTGAAGCGTAAGTGGAACCCCGCAATGGCTCCCTATATCTATACTGAGCGTAACGGTATTCACATTATCGACCTCCACAAGACTGTACAGAAGGTTGACGAGGCTGCAGAAGCACTGAAGCAGATTGCCAAGAGTGGCAAGAAAGTGCTGTTCGTCGCTACTAAAAAACAGACGAAGGAAATCATCGCCGAGAAGGCTCAGAGCGTTGGTATGCCTTACGTCATTGAGCGCTGGCCGGGTGGTATGTTGACCAACTTCCCGACTATCCGCAAGGCCGTTAAGAAAATGGCGAACATCGACAAGCTGATGCAGGATGGTACTTATAGCAACCTGTCAAAGCGCGAGCTGCTGCAGATTACTCGTCAGCGTGCTAAGCTGGAGAAGAACCTCGGTTCTATCGCTGACCTGACTCGTCTGCCTTCAGCTCTCTTTGTGGTTGACGTGCTCAAGGAGCAGATTGCTGTGAAGGAGGCTAACCGTCTGGGTATCCCCGTATTCGGTATCGTTGACACCAACTCTGACCCCAAGAACATCGATTTCGTTATTCCCGCCAATGACGACGCTAAGGACAGCGTAGAGGTTATCCTCGCTGCTTGCTGCGCCGCTCTCAACGAGGGTATCGAGGAGCGTAAGGTGGAGAAGGCCGACGAGAAGGCTGCTGATGCTCAGGCTGAGTCAGAGGCTGAAGAGGCAAAGCCTAAGCGTCAGGCTAACAGACCCCGTAAGTCTGCCGAGGCTGCCGCTGAATAATTCAGATAGTAAATTTAAATCGTAAAAACGTAAATTATTATGGCTATTTCAATTGATGATATCAAGAAGCTTCGCGCAATGACCGGCGCTGGTCTGGCTGACGTAAAGAAGGCTCTGACCGAGGCTGAGGGCGACTTCGACAAAGCTAAGGAACTGTTGCGCGAGCGTGGTCTTGCCATCGCTGCCAAGCGTTCTGACCGTGAGACTTCAAATGGTTGTGTACTGGTGAAGGCTGTTGACGGCTTTGCTGCTACGCTTGCTTTGAAGTGTGAGACCGACTTCGTGGCTAACGGTGCTGATTTTATCGCCCTGACGCAGAGCATCCTTGATGCTGCCATCGCTGCCAAGGCTAAGGATGTTGAGGCTGTTAAGGCTCTCGTTATTGACGGCCAGACAGCTCAGGAGGCTGTTACGCAGCGTTCTGGTATTACAGGTGAGAAGATGGAGCTTGACGGCTACCTCGTACTGGAGGGTGAGAACATTGAGGTTTACGACCACATGGGTAAGCACACGCTCTGTACTATGGTACAGCTGAACAAGCAGGCTGCCGAGGTTGGCCACAAACTGGCTATGCAGGTGGCTGCCATGAAGCCCGTTGCCCTCGACGCTCAGAGCGTTGACCAGAAGATTCTGGACGAGGAGTACAAGACTGCCGTTGAGAAGACGAAGTTGGAGCAGGTAGAGAAGTATGTGGAGATGAAGCTCAAGAAGGCTGGTATCAACCCCAACCTCGTTGACTCTGAAGACCATATTGAATCTAACATGGCTAAGGGCTGGCTCACTCAGGAGCAGGCTGACGAGGCTCGCAAGCTCATTGAGACCGCCAAGGCTGAGGGTGAGGCTCAGCTGAAGATGCCGATGATTGAGAACATCGCCAAGGGTCGTGTGAATAAGTTCCTGAAGGAGAACTGTCTGGTTGACCAGGAGTTCCAGTTCGGTGACGGTGACAAGGCTACCGTTGCTCAGTGGCTTGCCCAGCAGGACAAGGAGCTGAAGATTGTAGACTTCAAGCGCTTCACACTGGTTGCTGAGTAATCAATAACACTATCATACAAAATAGTGGGACAACCATCGCGGTTGTCCCACTATTTTTATATGCCTGTTTTTTAAGTATCTTTGTAGCCTTTAATATATAATAATACGTGAGTTCGATGTAAGAAATTAGCTAAAAAAGTTGTGGGAGTGAAATATTCTT
>CAMWKZ010000037.1 GCA_947174945.1 uncultured Prevotellaceae bacterium
GCCCAGCATGGCTTGGATGGCACGCAGGTCGGCACCGCCTTCCAGCAAGGCGGTGGCAAAGGAGTGGCGCAGAGTGTGGGGGGAAATGGTTTTCAGGATGCCAGCCTCTAAGGCCTGCTGTTTTATCATGATTAGTATCATGGTGCGTGTCAGGTGGGCTCCGCGCCGGTTTAGGAACACGTAGTCTTCCTCGCCGGGCTTTATCTTCATCAGGTTACGGTCTATGAACCAGCTATCCAGTTCCCGAATAGCTTTGGACGAGATGGGCACCAGCCGCTCCTTTGAGCCTTTTCCGTACACACGCACGAACCTTTCTTTTATATAGAGGTTGGTCAGTTTCAGGTTGACCAACTCCGAAACACGCAGGCCACAGGAGAATAGCACTTCAATGATGGCACGGTTACGATGTCCCTCCCACTTCGACAGGTCGATGGAGTTCTCCAAGGCATCCACCTCGGCAGCCGTCAGCACTTCAGGCAAATGCTCGCCCAACACGGGCGACTCCAACAGTTCCGTCGGGTCGTCGTCACGGTAGCCGTCCAGTTGCAGGAAACGGTAGAACGAGCGCACCCCACTGAGAATACGACACTGCGAGCGGGCATGGATGCCAATATCGTGAAGCCCTGCGGCAAAGTGCTGCAAGTCCTCTAACCTGACATCAAGCACGTGCTTATCCTGCTGCTCCAAGTAGTGCAGCAGCTTCCGCAAGTCGCGCACGTAGGCATCAAGCGTATTAGCCGAGTAGCCTCGCTGCAGCTTCAAGTAGCGCTCGTAGGCACGAACCACATCCTTCCGTTCTTTCATATCTCGTCGGCAAAGGTACGAAAAATCCAGAGAAATCATTAAAAAGGCCATAGAATTTGGCTTTTTCCCTACTTATTCGTACCTTTGCACTCAAAGGTAGAATTTTATTTCCTTATAATAGCATGATGAAAATAATCATTATCAACGGCCCCAACCTGAACCTGCTGGGCACCCGTGAGCCCGGCATCTACGGCACGTCATCCTTCGAGCAGTATCTGCCACAGCTCAAGGCGAAATACCCCGACGTGAACATCGAGTACTATCAAAGCAACGTAGAGGGCGAGCTTATCAACAAGATGCAGGAGGTGGGCTTCACCTACGACGGCATTGTGCTGAATGCCGGTGCCTATACCCACACCAGCGTAGCACTGCACGACTGCATTCGCTCACTGCGCTGCCCCGTCGTCGAGGTTCACATCTCCAACGTCCATCAGCGCGAGGAGTTCCGCCACCACTCGTTTATCTCAGCCGCCTGCAAGGGTGTCATCTGCGGATTCGGACTGGACTCATACCGACTGGCCATTGAAGGACTATTGCACGTTGAAGATTGAAGAATACATAGAACGGCACACGTCGCCAGAGCCAGAATACCTGTACCGGCTCTGGCGCGCCACCAACATCCACATGCTGCACGGGCGCATGGCCTCAGGCCACTTGCAAGGGCGGCTGCTAAAGATGTTAGTGCAGATGCTGCGCCCACAAAACATTCTGGAGGTCGGCACATTCAGCGGCTACTCAGCCCTCTGCATGGCCGAAGGGCTGGAAGACGGCGGCATGGTGTACACTTTTGAAATCAACGACGAACAGGAGGATTTTACTCGTCCGTGGCTGGAACAGTCGCCCGTGGCCGACAAGGTGAAGTTTATTATCGGCGACGCTGTGACAGAAGCTCCCAAGTTAGGCATCACCTTCGACATGGCTTTCATCGACGGCGACAAGCGCACTTATAAGGAAACCTACGAGATGGCACTCTCCGTGGTGCGCAAGGGGGGCTTCATTCTGGCCGACAACACGCTATGGGACGGCCATGTGGTAGACCCAAGCTACAACCGCGACCCACAGACACGAGGCATTGAAACCTTCAACGACTACCTGCTACAGGACGCACGCGTGGAGCAAGTCATCCTGCCCCTGCGCGACGGACTGACACTTATCCGCAAGCTCTAAAGCGCACAAAAGTCAACAAAAAGCGCCAGTTTCCGTACTTTTTCTTTGCAATTTGTTGCCCATTCCAATTAAAATACGTACTTTTGCTAACAAATTGTAAAGCATCTAATCAACAACAACCCGAAGAGCTATGGATAAGATTGACAATCTCGACAAAAAAATACTAAGCATCCTGTCGAAAAACGCCCGCATCCCGTTCAAGGATGTGGCTGCCGAGTGTAACGTGTCGCGCGCAGCCATTCACCAGCGCGTGCAGCACCTTATCGAGGGCGGCGTTATCATGGGCAGCGGTTTCGACGTAAATCCCAAGAGCCTTGGCTACAGCACTTGCACCTACGTGGGCATCACGCTGGAGCGTGGCTCGATGTACAAGGACGTGGTGGAACGGCTGCACCACATTCCCGAAATCGTGGAGTGCCACTTCACCACTGGTTCCTACACCATGCTGGTCAAGCTGTATGCCCGCGACAACGAACAGCTGATGCACCTGCTGAACGGTCGCCTGCAGGACATTCCCGGCGTGGTGGCTACCGAGACGCTCATTTCGCTGGAGCAAAGCATCAAGCGCGAGATTCCTGTTACGGTAGACGAATAACCACTACGATGGAGAACCGCTTTAACTGGCAGTCGCAACTGGCCAAAGCCTACACGTCGTTTCCCGAGGCACAGCACAAGCCCGTCATCGGCATCACTGGCAACTATGGCGAGGCTACCTGCAAGCTAGCCGAGACTTACTACAAATCCATCCAACGGGCAGGTGGCATTCCCGTCATCATACCGCCGCTGGCCGACACCGATAGCATCATCAATACGCTGGAGCACGTCGACGGCCTGCTGCTTAGCGGCGGTGCCGACTACAACCCATTGTACGCAGGCGAGGAGCCTCACAACCTGTTGCACGGCATCAACAGCGAGCGCGACCTGCCAGAACTGCTGACCACCCAGTTAGCCTACAACCGACAGATACCCATTCTTGGCATCTGCCGCGGCATTCAAACGCTGGCAATGGTGCTGGGCGGCAAGGTGGCACAGGACATTAGCCTGACCCCATCTACCGACCGAACCAACCCAGACAGCCCTACCCCATCCCCTTTCACCATCAAGCACTCACAGGATGCCGACCGCACGGAGCCAACGCATAGCGTCCGTGTGAAGGAAGGCTCTATCCTCTACCGACTGTACCAGCAGGAAAGACTGTACGTCAACTCGTTCCACCATCAGGCCGTCAGCGACACTGGCGAGCGGTTCCGGGTGACGGCTACGGCTCCCGACGGCACCATCGAGGCTATGGAGAGTACGGAGCACAAGAGCATCATGGGAGTGCAATGGCACCCTGAGTGCATGGACGAAGGACTGCCCCTTTTCAGTTGGCTGGTGCAAGAGGCAACGCAATACCGTAGGGCGTGCGACCTGCACCATCGTATTCTGACACTTGACACGCACTGCGACACCCCGATGTTCTTCCCACAGGGCGTAGACTTCGGCCAGCGCGACCCGAAGATACTGGTCGACCTGCACAAGATGACGGAAGGCCGTCAGGATGCCACCATCATGGTGGCTTACCTGCCCCAGCCTACTGACCAACCCAAAGAGTATGCCGACAACATCTTCAACAAGATAGAGGACATCGTGGCCCAGAACGGGGCGTACCTCGCACTGGCACGCACCCCCGACGACCTGTGGCGCAACAAGCGCACGGGCCGAAAGAGCATCATGCTGGGCATTGAGAACGGCCACGCCCTTGACGGTCAGATAGTGAACCTACACCACTTTGCCCAACGAGGCATTGTCTACATGACCCTCTGCCACAACGGCGATAACGACATCTGTGATTCGGCGCGTGGCAGCAACACCCACAACGGCGTAAGCCCGTTTGGCCGTCAGGTGATTCAGGAGATGAACCGTCTGGGCATCATGGTCGACCTGAGCCATGCCGCCGAGAAGAGTTTCTACGATGCGCTGGAGCTGAGCCAGCACCCCATCGTGTGCAGCCACAGCAGTTGCCGCGCCTTGTGCGACCATCCGCGCAACCTCACCGACGAGCAGATGCGCGCCTTGGCAGCCAAAGGTGGCGTGATGCAGGTGACGCTCTATAACGGATTCCTCGTGAAAGACTGTCAGGCCACCATCGAAGATGCCATGCGCCATTTGGAGCACGCCATCAAGGTGATGGGCATCGACCACGTGGGACTGGGTACCGACTTCGACGGCGACGGCGGTATCTGCGGACTGGCTTCCTCGTCGGAGCTAACCAACTTCACCCGTCAGCTACTTGCTCGCCAGTTCAGCGAGCAGGACATCCAGAAAATCTGGGGTGGCAACTTCCTGCGCGTCATGCAAGAAGTGCAGAAAGGCGCGACCTTATCCGCCAGCGCAGCGACTTCAAACCGATAAGCATTACGATACCAACTTTTCATTCTTGGGGAAAGAACGGGTCTTACCCTCGGAAAGAACCGTTCTTTCTCAGGGTAAGACCCGTTCTTTCCGAGGGAGGGAGCCGTTCTTACCGCTTAAGCGGTGCTGACCGCTATTCTGAGAACAATAATTGTACTAATGTCTGGCCGACGGCTTGCAGCGTGTTTTTGTCGATGTGCTGCATATCGTCGCTGACCGTGTGCCACGTTGGGCCGAAGCTGCTCTGCTGGCAGTCGGGGTAGTGGTTGATGATGTCAATACAAGGAATGTTGGCTTTCTCGTTGACGGGAATGTGGTCGTCGGTGATGTAGCCGCCCGAATCGTTGACAAACAGGCTGCCATAGCCGGCGGCACTGGCAGCCTGCCATACCTTTTCCACAATGCTGCGGGCATACTGCATGGAGAAGCCCTCGCGATAGAACTTGGCACCCTGACCGCCCACCATGTCAAGCAGCACTGCATACTGATAGGCACTCCCCTTATGTTGGGCTGCCCAGTATTGGGCACCCAGCGCCCATGAGTCGCCATCCACCTCGTTGCTCCACTGGGGTACGCCCCAATCCTCAGCATCAAAGCAGATGAAGTCGACGGCCACGGGTATGGAATCGTTCTGCTGAATGGTGCGGGCCAGCTCCAGCATGACCGCCACTCCCGATGCCCCGTCGTTGGCAGCCATCACCGGCTTGTGCCAGTTGGCCGAGTCGGGGTCGTTGTCGGCCCACGGGCGACTGTCCCAATGGGCGCAGACCAGTATGCGGCGGTCTTTGGCCAGTGGCGACCTCGCAATGATGTTGGTGCTTCTTAGCAGCGTCCCGTCGTAGCCTTTCAGGTCGGCCCGTTGCTGCTCCACCTGACAGCCGTATTGCCGAAACTTCTCCACCAGCCACTGGCCGCACAGCTCATGAGCCTCGCTGTTCATGGTGCGAGGGCCAAAGTTGCACTGGGCTGCACAGAAGGCGTATGCCGAGTCGGCGTTAAACTCAATCTTCACCACATGCTGTTCGCCGTTTTGGCTCTTCTTGGCCGTACCACACGAACAGACAACGGCCAGCAAGGCCAAGCTGCGTATAATATTCCTTATCATCATTACCTGTATTTCCATTGTTACAACTGTCCCGCCTCAACCATCAGCACCACGCGCTCCGTCAGGCGGTCTACCCCCTCAGGCTCGTACTCTTTCTTCAGCGATGCCCCGAAGGCCCACGCAAACGCCTGATAGAAACCGGCACGCATCGGGCCCAGAAAGGCCTGAATCAGCTCGTAGCCCGATGAGTGGCTTTCGCGGTAGATGAGCTTGATGAGCAACTTACCCTGCGAGTAGGTCAGCTTCTTCATGCGGGGCTTATACTCCTGCATGATGCTTTTCTCCACCCGCTTCATGTGCTCCTCGCGAGCCTTGTCGTTGGGCAGTGTCTCCAGATACTCTGCCGTCTCCATCATTATCAGACGGGCCTCCTTGGCTATGGGCAGCACCGTCTTCACGTTCTTCACCAGTCGCATATAGGCATTCTGCTGACGCTTGCTGGCAAAGGTGACGGGCGGAAACACATAGACGTTGTTCATCTCCATATACTGGATGCTGTCACCGCCCTCCAGCACCTTGCCCACCTTGACGGTAGGCACAAACGTGGGACTGTCCATGTCCGGCTCGTCAGCCCGCTTCGTCTGCGCCATGCCCTGCCACGCAGTTGCAACGGCCATTAATAGGAGTATCTTTCGTTTCACGCTGCAAAGGTATGAAAAATCCATAACTCTAATTCATAATTTATGATTATTTTCATACCTTTGCAGGATGAAGCGCATATTCTTTCTTTTTTTAACACTACACATCGCCAGTGCCCACGCCCAAAGCCCTGACTGGAGAGAGGCACTACGGCTTTGGCTGACGACTGAGGAGATAGACGAGAGCTACGGCACGGAGACGATGGAGATGTTGGAGGACATGGCGCAAAGCAGAATCAACCTGAATCAGGCCAGTCGTGAGGAGCTGGAGCAACTGCCATTCCTGTCGGCGCAACAGGTGGAGGCACTATTAGAGCACGTCTACCGCTACGGCCCCGTGCGCTCGCTGGGCGAACTGCAGATGGTGACGGCCTTGGACTACCACACTCGCCAGCTGTTGAGCTGTTTCGTAACAGCGGGTAAGGAGGCCGACAAAAAGGTGTGGCCCAAGCTGAGCGACGTGATGGCAGACGGCAGCCACACGCTGATGATGACGGGAAAGGTGCCTTTCTACAAGCGGAAAGGCGACGACAACGGCTACTTAGGCTACCCATACCGCCACGACCTGCGCTATCAGTTCAACTACTACGGGCGCATCAAGTTCGGGCTGACGGCGGCACAGGATGCGGGTGAGCCTTTCTTTGCCAACTGCAACACGGCGGGCTACGACCACTACAACTACTATCTGCAAGTGCGCGACATGGGGCGGCTGAAAGCACTCAACTTGGGTATGTACCGCGTACAAATGGGCATGGGACTGGTTATCAACACGGGATTTCATCTGGGCAAGCTCGCCACCTTGCAGTCGCTGGGGCGCAGCACGCACACGCTGACGGCCCATGCCTCGCGCTCGCAGGCTGGCTACTTGCGGGGGGCGGCGGCCACCGTACAGTTGGCTCCCCAGTGGCACCTGACGGCCTTTGCCTCCTACCGTCCCATTGACGCAACGCTTAACGACGACGGGACAGCTCGCACGCTGCTGACCGACGGCTATCACCGCACACCCACTGAGCTCGCCAAGAAGCACAACACCCACGAAAGCGACCTCGGCATCAGTGCCGGATGGCGCAAGGGAACGGGCTATGTCAACGTCAACGCCGTCTATACCCACTTGGACCGCACGCTGCTACCCCAGAAGGCTAATACGCCTTATCGGCAGTATGCCGCCGATGGCAACGACTTTGCCAACGTCAGCCTGGACTACGGTTATGCCAACCAGCGGCTGAGCATGGCTGGCGAGACCGCCCTGAACCGTCAGGGGGCTATGGCCGCACTCCACTCGCTGAGCTATCGGCTGACCGAAACCGTCACCCTGATGGCTATCCACCGTTACTACGACAAGCGATACACCGCCCTGCACAGCTACAGTTTCAGCGAGGGCAGCGGCATACAGAACGAGCACGGTATCTACGTCGGTGCCTCTTGGCGACCATCGTGGGCATGGTTGCTGCAGGGCTATGCCGACTATGCGCACTTCGGCTGGCCCCGCTATCTGGTGAGTGCGGCCAGCGATGCCTTCGACACCATGCTGTCGGCTCGCTACACGGGAAAGCGATGGAGCGCCGACGGGCGCTACCGACTGCACATCCGGCAACGGGACAACAGCGACAAGACGCGGCTCCTGAACCGCACGGAGCACCGGCTGCGACTGGGCGGCAATTACGTCCTGTCGAGCCAGTGGAGCCTGCGCACACTGGCCAATGCGGTATGCGTCAACTGGGCGGGTGAGAATAAGAAAGGAGTAATGCTTAGTCAGCAGGCTTCATGGCAAACGTCATGGTTGCACACGACCCTGCAGGCTGGATGGTTTCACACCGACGACTATGACAGCAGGCTCTACCAATATGAGCCGTCCGTGCTCTACGACCACTCATTCCCCATGTACTATGGCCACGGTGTGCGCTATGCGCTGACGGCCCGTGCCGACATCGGCAGCCACCTGATGTTCACGGCAAAGGTCGGGGTGACGGACTACTTCAACCGTAGCACCATCGGCAGCGGACTGCAACAAATCAACCGCTCGTCGATGACCGACCTGCTGTTACAGCTCCGCCTTATATTATAATAAGGTGTGGTAAAGGTGGGCTACCTGCTGGGCAACGTCGTTGCCCTCGAAACGGCGTATGTACTCACGGCTCTTACGAATGCGCTCGTCACGTCCACGGGCTCCGCGCAGCGACATCTTCAAGGCATCGGCCATGTCAATCACGCTGTCGGGACCCACATACAGGCTGTGCGGGCCGCCGGCTTCCTCCAGACAGGAACCCGTGCAGGCTACCACGGGCAGCCCTGCGGCAATGGCTTCGATGATGGGAATGCCAAAGCCCTCGTAACGGGAGGGGTAGACAAAAGCCTCAGCCATGCTGTAGATGGCGGCCAAGTCGCTGTCGGGGACACCACTCAACAGGTGGATGCGCTCACCGTGCGGCAACGTCTTGGCATAGGCTGTCTGCCGCCCGACGGCAACGAGGTGAATATCCTGCGGCAGCAATTCCACCGCCTCGGCAGCCAGTCCTAAGTTCTTGCGCTGCTCGATGGTGCCCACGCTGAGCACAAAACGGCGCGGCAACTGATACTGGGTGCGCACCTGCGTCTTCCGCTCGACTCCGACCTCGGTAGAGAAACGGGGCGAAAAGCTCTGGTAAATGAGCGTAATGCGGTCGGCGTACTCGTCGCCCCCTAACTCGATAATGTCCTGACGGGTGCGCTCACTGATGGCGATAATACGGTCGGCCTCGCGTAGCGATTGGCGGAACTTCCACTCGTAGAGTTTGGTATCGAGCCAGTGATAATACTCTGGGTGGCGCATGAATATCAGGTCGTGAATCGTGACGACCCCACGGATGCCAGCTTTCTGCAGACCAATAGGCAGTTCGCCCGACAGTCCGTGATATAGGCCGACCTTGTCGCGGCGCAGGTCATCCACGATGCCATGTGAGCGCCACCACGCCTTCTGAACGGCAGAAGGATGTCCCTTCGGGTAGCAAAACCGTACATTACCATCGCCAATGATTTGGCCACGCAGCTCATCGCGCCCCTCGTCAGGGACATAGAGCCGCAGCTGCAAATCGCCGTCACCCATGCGGATGAGGTCGTTCACCAGCGTGCGACCGTAGCTGCCCAGTCCCGTGCCGTTCTTGACAATGCGCTTGCCGTCTAATCCTATCGTCGTCATACAAACTCGTCGCCGTATTTCATCTGTACTTCATTCACATACTTACGCACCAGTGCCGACGAGTCGCCCTTCTTGCAGATAAGCAGCACGTTGCCCTCCTCTGCCACGATATAGCCGTCAAGCCCGTTGATAACCCCTAACTTGTTCTTCGGTAGCTTGATGACGTTGTTGCGTGAGTTCTCGAGCATAACGGTGGAGTCAATGACCACGTTGTCGTCCTCGCCCCTGCTCATACATTCGTAGATGGCGTGCCACGTACCCAAGTCAGCCCATCCGAAGTCGCATTTCATGACGTACACGTCCCTGCTATGCTCCAAGATAGCATAGTCTATCGAGAGGTTGGGATAGATGGAGTAACGCTCGCTCACGTATTCGAGCTCGTCTTCATACGTGTATTCAGGCTTTTCAACCTTCAGATTGCGCAGGACGCTGGGGAATATATCCTCGAACGTTTTGATAAGGTGGCGGGCATTCGAGATAAACACGCCCGTGTTCCAATAGAACTCCCCACTCTCCATAAACATCTTGGCAAACTCGCGTTCTGGCTTCTCGGTGAACGACTTGACGCGAAACACTTCTGGCTTGCAACTGACATCGCCCAGCTGGATATAGCCGTAGCCCGGCTCTGGACGGGTGGGCTTCACGCCCATTACTAACAATACGCTATTCTCAGACACATAGTTGACACCGACCTCCAGACTATGGGCAAACGATTTCTCGTCAACAACCAGATGGTCGGACGGCGATACGATAATATTCGCATCGGGGTTGATGCGCAGCACACGCATCGTAGCCCACGCCACACTGGGGGCAGTGTTACGGCTCACAGGCTCTACCAAGATGCGGCGCTCGTCCACTTCAGGCAACTGTTCCCTGACCAGCGAAACGTAGTCCCTGCACGTACATATATATACATTCTCCTGAGGCAGCAGCTTGACAAAGCGGTCATACGTTGTCTGCAACTGCGTGCGCCCCGTGCCAAAGAAGTCAATAAACTGCTTTGGATACTGGTCGCGGCTGCACGGCCACAACCTACGGCCACGCCCACCCGCCAATATGACGCAATAATTCTTGTTACTCATTTCCATAGTACGATATTTAGATAGTATGCTTTTAATTTCTTATTTCGACTACTAAGATACAAACTTTTTACCTATAACACACAAAAACACGCCTTTTTTTTATTTTTTTATTCTTTTTATTTTGTTTTTTGCGTGCTTATTCGTACCTTTGCAACGCTTTTAAGCCCAGATGGCGGAATCGGTAGACGCGCTGGTCTCAAACACCAGTGGGGCAACCCATCCCGGTTCGAGCCCGGGTCTGGGTACGCAGAACACCTTGTAAGTAATTGATTTACAAGGTGTTTTCTTTTTATGAGGTGTTAAAAAGATTTCTTGAGGAAGTAAACTATATTTTGGCTTAATGGGGCTTAATGGTCAAAATGGGTGGCCTAATGAACTAAAAAAAGGAATAATAAGCACATAATAAACATGAGTCCACAAAATGCAAATAGCGTGTAACTCATTGAGATACACGCTATTTGACAGTATTTGTTGTATCTTTACTTATCGGTCTCATTTGACCTCCTCAAAGTCAGCATCTTGGATGTTGTCATCCTTGGGAGCTTCCTGTTGAGCCTGCTGCTGGCCAGCGAAGGGATTGTCTTGGCCGGGTTGAGCACCCTGTGCACCTTGGTACATCTGCTGTGAAGCAGTCTGCCAAGCAGTGTTAAGGGCGGCCATAGCAGTGTCAATAGCGTTGAGGTCGCCTGCCTTATGGGCATCTTTCAGCTGCTGCAGAGCTTGTTCGATAGCGGGCTTGTGCTGGGCGGGAATCTTGTCGCCGATTTCCTTCAGCTGGTTCTCGGTCTGGAATATCATCGAGTCAGCCTGATTCATTTTGTCAACACGCTCACGCTCTTTCTTGTCGTTTTCGGCGTTCTGCTCGGCCTCGGCCTTCATGCGGTTGATTTCGTCCTGTGACAGACCGCTGCTGGCTTCGATGCGGATAGCCTGTTCCTTACCTGTGGCCTTATCCTTGGCACTGACCTTCAGAATACCGTTGGCATCGATATCGAAGGTTACCTCAATCTGAGGAACACCACGAGGGGCGGGAGCGATACCTGTCAGGTTGAACTGGCCGATAGACTTATTCTGTGCAGCCATAGGACGCTCACCCTGCAGTACGTGGATAGTCACCTCAGTCTGGTTATCGGTAGCCGTAGAGAATACCTCGCTCTTCTTGCAAGGAATGGTCGTGTTGGCCTCAATCAGCTTGGTCATTACGCTACCCATTGTTTCGATACCCAGTGTCAGCGGGGTTACGTCGAGCAGCACGATGTCGCCTACACCACCTTCTTTATTCAAGATAGCACCCTGAATAGAAGCACCTACAGCTACCACCTCATCGGGGTTAACACCCTTGCTGGGCTCCTTGCCAAAGTAGTTCTTAACCAACTCCTGTACAGCAGGAATACGGCTTGAACCACCTACGAGGATAACCTCGTCAATATCAGCAGTATTCAACTTGGCATCAGCGATAGCCTTCTGGCACGGAGCCAAGCAAGCTTGAATCAGGCCGTGAGCCAGCTGCTCGAACTTAGCACGAGTCAGATTCTTTACCAAGTGCTTGGGTACACCACCTACTGGCATGATGTAAGGCAGGTTGATTTCAGTGCTGGTTGAAGAAGACAGCTCAATCTTGGCCTTCTCGGCAGCCTCCTTCAGACGCTGCATAGCCATCGGGTCCTGAGTCAGGTCGGCACCCTCATCGTTCTTAAACTCTTGAACCAGCCAGTCGATGATAACCTGGTCGAAGTCGTCGCCACCCAGATGAGTATCACCATTGGTTGACAGTACCTCGAACACACCACCGCCGAACTCCAAAATAGAGATATCAAACGTACCACCACCGAGGTCGAACACGGCAATCTTCATATCCTTGTTAGCCTTGTCAACACCATAGGCCAGTGCGGCAGCCGTCGGCTCGTTGACGATACGGCGTACATTCAGACCAGCAATCTGTCCAGCTTCCTTGGTAGCCTGACGCTGTGAGTCAGAAAAATAGGCAGGCACTGTGATGACAGCATCGGTCACCTCCTGACCCAGATAGTCCTCTGCGGTCTTCTTCATCTTCTGCAGCACCATTGCCGAGATTTCCTGCGGTGTGTACTTGCGTCCGTCAATGTCAACACGGGGATAGCCACCCTCATTGACAACGGTATAAGGTACACGAGAGATTTCCTTCTCAGTCTGCTGCCAGTTCTCACCCATGAAACGCTTAATTGAGTAAACCGTGTTCTTGGGGTTGGTGATAGCCTGACGCTTGGCGGGATCGCCAATCTTACGCTCACCATTCTCTACGAAGCCCACTACTGAAGGTGTTGTGCGCTTACCTTCGCTGTTAGCGATAACCACAGGCTCGTTACCCTCGAATACGGCAACGCAGCTGTTAGTTGTTCCTAAGTCGATTCCAATAATCTTTCCCATAGTTGTATTTATTTTAATTGTTAATATTCAGAACTTTGTCGTTCAATAGACTGCAAAGCACGTGCCAAAAGCGTTTTTTTTCAATATTAAGGTGACATTTTGGCATAAGTATCAAAAAAAATCCTTATCTTTGCAGCATATTATTTATAAGTAAAACATCATTAATCATGAAAAGAGTGATTTTAATGGCAGGGTTTGCCTTTGCAGTGCTGACAGCCACGGCACAGGAAAACCCCTACATCGTCAAGACCAAGGGCGTAAAGAAAACGGTGGTAAAGCCAGAGCAGGGTACAACGGCTCAGAATGATGAGCCTGAGGCAACGGACTTTATGGGTAAGAACTTCCGTTTCTACAGCATGTGTGACTGGAAGGAAGGTATGCGCTTTATGGTGATTCCCGAGAAGTACGACCTGCTGGTGAATACGTTCCGTGACGCTACGACGAACCGTGAGGTAAGTAGTGGCAAGCTGCGCCATAAGATTATGGTATATAAAGGGCATGAGGATATGCAGAACGGACGGGTACACGTCAACTTCACTTGTGAGGATGACAACCACGACTATTACTACGAATTGCCCAACGGAACGTTTGACGACTATTGCTATGGCAAGCTGGGCGTGCCGACGCTGGCTTATTTGGGCGATGTTGATAAGGCTCGTGAGTTGCTGCTTGGCAAACTACTGTTGACCCGCACCCAGCATTTCCGTGTAGATACCGAGTATGACGGCGATGGCTATAAGGAGGTGACTGTGGATAAGAACAAGGTTGTAGAGGTGAAAGCCGTCGGTGTAGGCACCCGTTCATTTCCTGTTAAGATTATTGTGGAGGACGAGAACGGTGAGCAGTTCTATCAGAACGTAGCCATGAGCAAGACGAATAGCGGTATGCGCGATGACGAGTTCATTGTTGACAACGAGAAGTTCCTGTTTGAAGGCTCGTTTGAGTTCTCGGATGACAATATGGCAGTGTCACAAGACGTAAAGGACTACGTGGGCAAGACGGTTCACACCAAGGTTGCCACCAGCATGAGTAGTAAGGGTGCTGGCAAGGAGCTTGACATGAAGGTGCCCCGCTTTACAGGCTTTATTATTGATGAAGTCACTCCGCAGAAGAATACCCGTTACTATACGCTGACCCTGCGCGAAGCAGAGAGCCGCCGTATCTATTATAAGGATATTACTTTTACCGCAGAGGATGAGCTGGGTGGTTTCAATGAGAAGAGCGACAGCTATTTCGGTCACGTATTCGGTATGGGCGAGGGTATGGCTCGCACAACCAGTAAGGAAACGCGGGCAGCCATTCGCGAGGGACTTGTTATTCCTGGTATGACGAAGGACGAAGTGCTGATGGCAGCAGGTGAACCCACCAGCAAGGTTGTGAATAGCGATGGTGTTGAGACGTGGCTGTATGCCCGCTCCAAGGGGGCAATGCTCAATGTGAGGTTCGACTCAAAGGGTATCGTGAAGCAGGCTCAGTCTCGTGCTGGCACAGCCAACGGCAGTGGTTCGGCAAAGAAGAAGTCGAGAAGAGGTGTCGGTGGCATTCCCGGTGGCACGATGAAGACGGGAACCCCGCTTTAATGATAGCAAATACAAAAAAGGCTGCACATCATCAATGTGCAGCCTTTTTTGTTTGTATATGCTTTCTTATTTCTCAGAAATAGCCTGCATAATCTTGGCCTCCAGTTCCTCGCACAACTCGGGATTGTCCTTCAGCAGTTCCTTGACGGCATCTCGTCCCTGTGCCAGCTTGGCATCCTCGTAAGAGAACCAAGAGCCACTCTTCTTGATGATGTTGTACTCTACGCCGAGGTCGACAATCTCACCAATCTTAGAAATCCCCTCACCAAACAGAACCTCAAACTCTGCCTTACGGAAGGGAGGAGCCACCTTGTTCTTTACAACCTTCACTTTCACCTGATTACCAATCACGTTGTCACCGTCCTTGATGGCGGTCGACTTGCGGATGTCCAGACGTACCGAGGCATAGAACTTCAGGGCGTTACCACCTGTTGTTGTCTCAGGGTTGCCAAACATAACACCAATCTTCTCGCGCAACTGGTTGATGAAGATGCAGGTTGTGTTCGTTTTGGCGATGGTACCCGTCAGCTTGCGCAGTGCCTGCGACATCAGTCGGGCGTGCAGTCCAACAGCCGAGTCGCCCATGTCGCCCTCAATCTCCTTCTTCGGGGTCAGGGCTGCCACGGAGTCAACCACCAGAATGTCAACAGCACTGGAGCGTATCAGCTGGTCAGCAATCTCCAGTGCCTGCTCACCATTGTCAGGCTGCGAGATGTAAAGGTTGGCAATGTCAACACCTAACTTCTCGGCATAGAAACGGTCGAAGGCGTGTTCTGCGTCAATGAAGGCTGCAATGCCGCCAGCCTTCTGGGCTTCGGCAATGGCGTGGATGGCCAGTGTCGTCTTACCACTCGACTCCGGGCCGTAAATCTCGATGATGCGCCCCTTAGGATAGCCGCCTACGCCGAGGGCGGCATTCAGTCCAATGGACCCCGTGGGAATCACCTCTACGTTCTCTATCTTCTCGTCGCCCAGCTTCATGATGCTGCCCTTGCCGAAGTCCTTCTCAATCTTCGACATGGCTGCCTGCAGGGCTCTCATTTTCTCCTGTTGCGGATTGAGCTGTTCGCTCGTCTCTTCTTTCTTTGCCATATATTCAGTTTACATTTTTAGCGGTTTATCCTTTGCGATTCAAATCCTACAGTTCCAAGTCGCCGTCGTGAATCTCATGCCAGGGTAGTCCCTGCTTGTTCTGCTGCTCCATGAATGGGTCTGGGTCGAACTCCTCAACATTGAATACACCCGGCTTGCGCCACAGACCTTTGCAGAAAAGCATGGCACCAATCATGGCGGGTACCCCCGTGGTGTAGCTCACGCCCTGCATTCCCGTCTCCTCGTAGGCGGCACGGTGCGAGCAGTTGTTATATACATAATAGGTGTGCTCCTGACCATCCTTGCCGATGCCACGGATGCGGCAACCGATAGAAGTCTCGCCCTCGTAGTTCTCGCCCAACTCCTGTGGATTAGGCAACACGGCCTTCAGGAATTGCAGTGGCACGATTTTTACCTTGGCCACGCCCGTCCCGTCAGCCAGCGGAGCCTCGTACTCGACCTCGTCGATACGGCTCATGCCGATGTTCTGTATCACCTCCAGATGCTTCAGGTACTGCTGGCCGAAGGTCATCCAGAAGCGGGCACGGCGGATGGTGGGATAGTTGATGACCAGCGACTCAATCTCCTCGTGATGCAGCAGATAGCTGTCGCGCGGCCCGATGTTGGGGTAGGTCAGGTCTTTGTGAATCTCCAGCGGTTCCGTCTCCACCCACTGCCCATTCTCCCAGTAGAGACCCTTCTGGGTGATTTCGCGGATGTTGATTTCGGGGTTGAAGTTGGTGGCGAAAGCCTTGTGGTGGTCGCCAGCGTTGCAGTCTACGATGTCCAGATACTGCATCTCCTGAAAGTGGTGCTTGGCAGCGTATGCCGTGTAGATACTGGTTACACCCGGGTCAAATCCGCAACCCAGAATGGCCGTCAGGCCAGCCTCACGGAAGCGGTCGCGATAGGCCCACTGCCATGAGTATTCAAAGTGAGCCTCGTCCTTCGGCTCATAGTTGGCCGTGTCCAGATACGAGCAGCCACAGGCCAGACAGGCATCCATGATGGTCAGGTCCTGATAGGGCAGTGCGAGGTTAATTACCAACTCGGGCTTGTAGCTCGTGAAGAGTGCCTTCAGCTGCTCTACGTCGTCGGCATCCACCTGTGCCGTCTGGATGGGCAGCGTGTAGCCCTTCTGGTGGATGGCCTCTACAATGGCGTCGCACTTCTCCTTGCGACGGCTGGCTATCATGAACTCTGTAAACACGTCAGCGTTCTGTGCTATCTTGAACGCTGCAACCGTTGCGACGCCTCCGGCGCCAATCATCAATACTCTTGCCATATCTCGTTTTATTTGTTGTCTGTTATCTCTTCACCACTGATGCCGAGGGCGGCCATCAGCGAGTAACCCAGTATCTCCTGTCGGAAGCATCCGCCCTGCATGGGCTGCATGGTCAGCACGGTGATGTGCTTGTCATCGTCGGCATGGCGCAGGGCTTCGCGTACCTTATTATATATATGCTCTGCGTCGGGCACGACGATGAGCCGCCTGACCTCTGCGGCATTGGCGATAACCTGCATTGAGTCGATGAACAGGTCGTCCATCGTTGTCAGTTCCTCTACGGGTACGCTGCTAAGCTGAAATTCGCCCAGTGGCCCAGTGAATGCCTTGCCGTCAAGCTCGGCCATAGTGCCCGGCTGGAAGTTAGCCATCTGTGGCCGTTGATGCAGCAACACTACCTGTATGCTGCGCTCGCCGTCGGTTGTTGGGCGCAGGCCTCCGTCCAGTGCCACACACTCCAACCACTTGGCCATGTCGGCCTGTGGAATTTGCCGACCGAGCATTCGCTCAAAGTTCACCGTCAGGTCAAACGCAACCTTGTCGACGTAGTCTGCGTCGACAAGGATAATGTTCTCGCGCCACTTTGTTTCTTTCATCATTGCAAAGGTAAGCTAATTTGCGCAAATCTCCAAATTTTTTCCTTGATTAATTGTGCCGGACGCAGGAATAGCCTTGCCCGTAGAGAGCGTACAACGAAAAAGAAGCGGAGCCGTCGGTGTGGCTCCGCTTCTTTGGGTTATTTAATTGAATAAGGTGTATGCCTTACTTGTTGTAGAACTTGCGACCGTTCTGGATAACGATACCCTTGTAGCTCTTGTCTACCTTCTGACCAGCGAGGTTGTACATAGGAGCGTCAGCGTTCCATACCTTGTTGGGCTTGATGGTCTCTACGCCATTGGTTGAGCCGCCTTCGGTGAACTGGAAGCCGTAGATACCCAGCTGAGAAGAGGGCTGGAATACTATGTAGGTCTTAGCCTCAACGGGGAATGAGAGATAGCCAATCAAAGGACGGCCAGGGTTGGCCTCAACGTTAATGGTATAGTCCTCTCTGAACTGGAATGCCTGGAAGGTGGGGTCGGTTGACTCCTCGCCGTTATCAGGATACTTAACGGTGTTGTTTTGGCAGAAGCCCTTGAACGACAGGTCGGTGTATGCCAAAGGAGCAAGAGTCTCTTTGTCGATAACAACAACGCTTGACTGGTTGGGGCGGTTCAGATATACACCCATCACCATTGCACCAGCCTTCTTAAAGGTGAACTCGAAATAAGTACCCTTACCAGGAGCCTTGCCACAGCCGATGCTCCAAAGGACATCACTAACACGGTTTACAGCGTCTCCATCAGCATTAGTGTCGTAGTAATTGTAATATCCGAGACTGGGGTTGCCAGTCTTAGCCTTTACGTAGTTAGTCCACTTAATGGGGCACTCGTCAGTGTTCAGAGCCATGTTTGATTCCTCGCCACCAGCACTCTGCCAGCACTCTACGTCGGGCTTGTCGTTCTCGGTAGCGTTGGGAGTTGAAACAGCCTTCAGGCTGACATTAGCTGTAGAAGCGGTAAATACATAGTCATTCAGAGGAAGTGCGTAGATAGAAGCATCTTCCTGCTGGTCCAACCATGCAATGACATCAGCTACGTTTTCAGGGTATGTTCCTTCAGGGAACTGCTTGATAGACGAAGGAATGATGTAGCTACCACTGTTGTTTTCAGTCTTTACAACATCCAGAATTGTCTTTGTCTTCTCGTCGTAAGCAAGGCCTGCGGCATCCCAAACCTCAACACCTTCGGCTGCACCGCCACCACGGGTAACGGTCAGTGCTGTGATGTGGGTACCTGTGTTACCTGAACGGGCAAGAACCAGTTTCTCGACATCTTCCGTCAGCGTGTATGACTCAGGAACGGGGTCCTTTGTGGGTTCGAGGGCTGCGTTGAATCCTTCGGTCGTAGTAAAGAGCTTCTGGCTTCCGTGAATCTCTACTTGGCCTTTCTTCGTTTCGTCATTATTACTAATAACGACAGACAGAGTTACCACGTCACCAGCCTTAAAGCCTCCGTTTGTAGTCAGCTCTACGCCTTTGTCAGTTCCACTGTTCTTAAACTGAATGGTTGGGTTGTACTCAGTTCCGTTAGCAGTTACTTTTCCGTCTAATACGGCTGTACCGCCATCAACGACAGCGATACCTGTAGATGACGTTGGGAAGTCAATCAGCTTGGTCTGCGCATTAACCCCCATAGCCATTACGGCTGCTGCGATAAGAGTAAAAATTTTCTTCATACGCTTTTTGTTTTAGTTTATTAATAAAATATGTGAGTTATACTTGTTGTTGCGCTGCAAAATTATAAATAATTTCCGATACTCGCAAGTTTTTCGCTAATTTTGTATCAAGCGAAGATTCAACTCCCAAATGCAACTATGCCAGCAAAGGTATGAAAAAAGTGTTTACCGGTGCCTTGAATCCGAGTTTTTTTCTTGGCCTTGCATTAAATTTTGTATTGTATCTGCTTTATCTGCTGGTCAGTGTAGCAGTCAAACCGTACGCCTTTTGGTATGTACTGCCTGTAGAGTTTGTTTGTGTACTCAATGAGTCCCTTCTCCCACGATGCGTATGGATGTGTGAAGTATATCTTCGTGCCCAGTGCCTGTGCGAGTTCCCTGTGCCTTGCGAACTCCGTTCCGTTGTCGGTTGTGATGAACCTGATGTATCCCATATATGGCAGCAGCTCCCTGTATGCCACCCTGAGCAGTCCGTCGGCGTCCTTCCCCTTCGGCAGCCGTGCGATGATGGAGTATCCCTGGCTCCGCTCCACCAGCGTCAGCATGGCATCCTTGTTTCCCGGTCCGACGATGGTGTCCATCTCCCAGTCGCCGTACCTCGTCCCGTCTGCGGAGGCAGGACGCTCGTCGATGCTCACCCTGTCCCTGATGGGGATATGCCTGCCCACAGGCCGCCTGCGGTGCTTGAGCCGATGGCGGCAGTTCCTGTAGAGGTCGCCACCCTCCGCCTTGTCCTGACGGATGTACTGGTAGATGCGCTCCACGGACACCATCGCATACCCTCTCAGGCGGCAGTAGCCGGCTATCTGCTCAGGTGACCACTGCCACTTGCGCATGTAGCGGTTGATGCGGTTCTGCACCTCACCCGTGAACGTGCGAGGACGGACAAGACGCTCCTTGCGCACATCGGCAAGCATCTGGGCGTGGGAGAAACTGTAATCGCCCCTGTCGTTACGGTTACGTCTTAGTTCGCGGCTCACGACGGACTTGTCCTTACCTATTGCCGCGGCAATCACTTAAAGATAACCAATTTTCCAACAAGGAGAGAGGGATGCGTCCCTCTTTCTACTTAAAAAACTGTTCCTTCGTAACCCTTTGGGTCATTATCCAAAAGTTGCATTTATTAATTGAACTTACGCTATCTTATCCTCCCATTTGCATATTAGGCCTTATTTTGTTATTGAATATTAGTTCTTATTGCTGAATCGAATTGTTGTAACGGGGCGGAACATTAGGCCGTATTGGAATTCCATTCCATAGGACATACCAGAGCCTGCTTTATATACTTTCAAATTAGCTCCTTCTTTGTAGTAATATCCGTATGATTGTTGGTAGGGCGTTGCTTCACTGTCATTCTTAACAGCATTATTAAAATAGTTGGGATAGAAACCGTTAAAATCGTCTTTTGTGGGAATCCTCCATCCAGTAATACCATTGATGCTAAAGCTTGGTAATACGACATCAATTTCTGCGAGAACTTGTGCTTCAGTTTTATTAGTACCAGGCAGTTCGACGGCTTTCTTATGCAACAAAGTTACAATCTTTCCGTTGTCATCATCGGCTACGGACATCACATAGCAGTCCTTATACATGGTATTTGCTGTTGGTGCGGGTTCAGTAGGGGCTTCATTATCATCGTCATCTCCATTCCCATTGTTACCAAATTCAAAGGAGATGTTAATGTTGGTTCCCCATGCCACTCCATTGATGCTGCCCTGCATCGTTATGTTTTGATTGTCAACGTAGGTCGCTTCAATGTTGTATTCATGGTTAGCAGTCAGTGCTTCCGTACACGTATAAGTGTAGGTCTGAGACTGGCCGTTTTTCGTCAGGCTAACCTTTATAATTGCCGAACCAGCTTGTGGGAACATATACAGTACCTCGGCACTCTTCCATGTAGTGCCATCAGTCTGTTTAGTTAGGTTTATGGTTTCGCCTGTTGTGGCCGTTCCATAGCTACCGTCCAGTAATAGGGCTTTATATAGCGGTTGAAGAGTAATGGAAACAGCAGAAATATCAGCTGGTACGCCGTTGATGGTTAGCATATTGATTTTCATAACCTTTCTTGACATATCAAGCGTTAGCTGATTTTCTTGGTTCTTTTTTAATGTGATATCACTTGACGCAGTCATTAGGTCGTCATGTTTGGCACTACTCTTCAGTGCAATCTCACTCTGTGCTGTTGCGTTTTCTGTTGCTGGTAGGATATAGTCATTTTCCTTTGCTCCGCCAATGGCATACACATGGTACTTACCAGCAGGAAGCTCCATTGAAATACCTTCTGTTGTTGATGTAAGCGTTTCTTTCTTGACGCATATCCCATTATTATCCATAACGTAAAGCGTCACGGGTAGACTAACTTCTGTTTCGCCACTCGCTGCTCGTGTAGTGATGGTCAATTCGCTATTTGCTGTAGACGCAGTTTGGTTGCCAGATTCTGTTGCTAACTCTTTCTCACATGCCGTCAATAGGCATATGGCCATTACAGTCAATACTGCGTTGATGATTTTTTTCATGGTATTTTCCATATTTGATGAATTAATTTTCTACAAAGGTAACGTTTTCTATTAGAATATCGAAAGTAATTATGTTAAATTTTGTTTGCCTTGATGTTTTGTGAATAAATTGCTTAATTTATAGTGTATTGAGATTGTTTTTATTGCTGCTTATAGCGTTGTAAACCCAGATTGAGGAAATCGAGGTAGCCTTGTATGTCTTCATTGTAGGAGTAGCTGTTGGTCAGGGGGCGTCCGTCATTGTCAATGGCTATGTAGTATGGTTGGGCATTGGCACCGAAGCGCTGGCTTTGTAACCAGCTCCATTTGGCACCGACGGTACGCAGTGTTTTCTTGTTGCCATTGGCATCTGTTACCTCTAATGGCTCGGGCAGCGGGGTCTTGTCATCGACATAAAGGGAGATGAGCACGTAGTCGTTCATCAGTTTGTCAGCCACGCGAGGGTCGGTCCATACAGCTGCCTCCATCTTACGGCAATTCACACAACCGTAGCCCGTGAAGTCAAGCAGTACGGGCTTGCCTTCCTGACGGGCGGCAGCCATGCCCTGTTCGTAGTCTTTGAAGCGGGCTTCGACTACCTTTGTGTTCAGGTTAAAATCTTGCGTGCTGATAGGTGGTGCAAAGGCGCTGACGGCTTTGCAAGGGGCACCCCACAGCCCTGGTACCATATAGAGAGCAAAGGCCAGCGATGCCAAGCCGCCCATGATGCAAACCACTGGCATGGCTCGCGGTGAATCGCCGTCAGATTGGAAACGTAGCCAACCGCAAAGGTAGGCACCCAGCAGGCCAAAGATGACAATCCACAGGGAGAGGAACACTTCACGGTCCAGTAAGTGCCACCCATAGGCAAGGTCAGCTACCGACAGGAATTTTAGTGAGAAGGCCAGCTCGATAAAGCCCAGCATGACCTTTAGCGTGTTCATCCACGAGCCAGACTTGGGGGCTTGCTTCAGCCACGAGGGGAAGAGGGCAAAGACTGTAAAGGGGAGTGCCAGTGCCAGTGCAAAGCCCAGCATACCAACAGCTGGTGCCAGCCAGTTGCCACTCGTTGCCGTTTCCACCAGCAGCAGCCCGATAATGGGGGCTGTGCAGGAGAACGATACCAGCACCAACGTAAAGGCCATCAGGAAGATAGAGAGATAAGAGGTGAGGGGAGAGTAGTGTGAAGCCAGCGAGTCCGCCTTGCTATCCACCTTGTTGGCCCAGCTGTCGGGCAGTTTGATTTCGAACCATCCGAAGAACGACAGGGCAAACACCACCAGCATCATAAATAGGAACACATTGAAAACGGCATTAGTTGACAGGGCGTTCAGCGTGTCAGAGCCAAATATGGCTGTTACCAGCAGTCCCATGCCTAAGTAGATAACAACGATGCTTGCCCCGTAGGTCAGTGCATCGCGAACGCCCTTTCGTTTGTCATCCTTGGCCCGTTTTAGGAAGAACGATACCGTCATCGGGATAATCGGCCAGATGCAAGGCATACATACTGCCAGCAGTCCACCCACGAAGCCCATCAGTAATATATAGAAAATGGAGTGGTCAAGAGGTGTTGCTGTGTCGTTATCGTCGAATGTCAACGGCTGTACCACTGCGGTGTCTATTTGAGCTACCTCAGAAGTGTCTGGCTGTACGACAGGCTCCTCTGGAGCAGCAGTCTCCTCCGTTGACTTCTCCTCGTTATCCGTTTGCTCCTGAGCAGGACTATTACCACTCTTTTTCAGTTCCACCTGCGTCGGCGGCATACAAAGCTCATCGTTGCACGCCCCATATTCCAGATAACAGTCAATGTCATACTTCGGCTTAGTAAAACGTATTCGCTGTACAAACGTGGCCTTGTGCTCGAAGTAGCGCAACTCCATGCCGAACATCTTATCGTATTGCTTGAGCTCATCGCCCCGTGCCTTCAACTTGCCTACCGTTTCTACACCTTCTAACTTTACAACATTAAACGTAGCCGAGATAGGGCCGTCGTTGCCCAAGTCGGTAGAATACACGTGCCAGCCAGCATCAATCCGTCCGTTGAATACGATTTCACCTTCACCTCCTTCCAAGATTTTCAGTGTGGTAGTGAAATGTACAGGGTCAACCATTTGCGCCTTTGCAGCAAGCACCAAGACCATGACCACAAGGGCCGTCATCATTCTCTTCATTCTCTTTAACTCGTTATAGTTTATGGGGCAAAGTTACAAAAATGGCAGGAGAACACAAAGAAAAAGCCTCCCGAAATAGTATCGGAAGGCTTCTTATAGTCTTTTTGAGAGGTATTATACCTTAATTTCAACCTCAACACCGCTGGGGAGCTCGAGCTTCATCAGGGCATCAACAGTCTTAGCCGTTGAGCTGTAGATGTCAATCAGACGCTTGTAGTCTGACAGCTGGAACTGCTCACGAGACTTCTTGTTAACGAAGGTAGAGCGGTTGACGGTGTAGATACGCTTATGAGTGGGAAGGGGAATAGGACCGCTGATGATAGCACCAGTAGCCTTAACGGCCTTCACGATTTTCTCTGCTGACTTGTCAACGAGTTTGTGGTCGTATGACTTCAGCTTGATACGAATTTTCTGACTCATCTTGTTAAGTTACTTAATTAATTATTATTTATGATTTACTTGAAAGGGAGTCGCTAAAGAGTCATTTGCTCAGCGACTCCCTTTTTATTCATTACACGAGGTCTGCACGGCCCTTCACCTCCTCAAGCACAGCCTTAGCCAGTGCTGAAGACAGCGGAGCGTGGTGGTCATACTCCATTGAGCTGGTGGCACGACCAGAAGTGATGGTACGCAGAGCGGTTACATAACCAAACATCTCTGACAGAGGAACCTGAGCCTTTACGACACGGGCACCCGAGCGAGCCTCTTCCATACCCTCTACCTGACCACGGCGCTTGTTCAAGTCGCCGATAACGTCACCCATGTTCTCCTCAGGTGTTACCACCTCGAGCTTCATAATGGGCTCCATCAGTACGGGCTTAGCCTGAGCGCAGACCGACTTGTAAGCCATCTGGGCAGCAATCTCGAATGAGAGCTGGTCAGAGTCAACGGGGTGGAACGAACCATCAACAACGACAACCTTCAGCGAGTCAACGGGGTAGCCGCCAAGAATACCATTCTTCATAGCAGCCTCGAAGCCCTTCTGGATAGAGGGGATAAACTCCTTAGGAATGTTACCACCCTTCACCTCGTTGACGAACTGCAAGCCACCATTCTCCTTGATATCCCAGTCGTCGTCCACGGGACCAACGTTAACGATGATGTCAGCGAACTTACCGCGACCACCCGACTGCTTCTTGTAAACCTCACGGTAACCCATAACAGTCTTGGTGATAGCCTCCTTGTAGTTAACCTGAGGCTTACCCTGGTTACACTCAACCTTGAACTCGCGCTTCAGACGGTCGATAATAATATCAAGGTGAAGCTCACCCATACCAGAGATAATGGTCTGACCACTCTGCTCGTCGGTACGAACGGTAAATGTCGGGTCTTCCTCAGCCAACTTAGCCAGACCGTTGTCAAGCTTGGCAACGTCAGCCTGTGACTTCGGCTCAACGGCGATAGAAATCACGGTGTCGGGGAAGGTCATAGACTCCAGTACGATGGGCTTGTCCTCGTCGCAGAGGGTATCACCCGTGCGGATGTCCTTGAAACCTACACCTGCACCGATATCACCAGCGTCGATAGAATCCATAGGAATCTCCTTGTTTGAGTTCATCTGGAACAGACGGCTGATGCGCTCCTTCTTACCAGAGCGGGGGTTGTAGACGTATGAACCAGCCTTCACGCTACCAGAGTAGACGCGGAAGAATACCAAACGTCCCATGTAGGGGTCAGTGGCAATCTTAAAGGCCAGAGCAGACGTAGGCTCGCTCTCGCTGGGCTTGCGTCCCTCTTCCTCGTCGGTGTTAGGGTTGATACCAGTAACCACTTCTACGTCAACAGGAGCGGGCAGGAATGCGCAAACATAGTCAAGCAGGGGCTGCACACCCTTATTCTTATAAGAAGAACCGCAAATCATAGGAGTGCAAGTCATTGAGATGGTACCCTTGCGGATAGCAGCGATAATCTCCTCCTCTGTGATAGAGTTGGGGTCATCGAAATACTTTTCCATCAAAGACTCGTCATACTCAGCAGCAGCCTCAAGCAGCTTGTTGCGCCACTCGTCGCACTCGTCCTTCAGGTCAGCGGGGATGTCCTCTACATCGTATTCAGCACCCATAGTCTCATCGTGCCACAGGATAGCCTTCATCTTGATGAGGTCAACCACACCCTTGAAGTTCTCTTCAGCACCGATGGGCACCTGAATAACAACGGGGTTGGCACCGAGGATGTCCTTCATCTGCTGAACAGTCTCGAAGAAGTCAGCACCAGAACGGTCCATCTTGTTCACATAACCGATACGGGGAACGTTGTACTTGTCGGCCTGACGCCATACGGTCTCAGACTGAGGCTGTACACCATCGGCAGCAGAATAGGTAGCAACGGCTCCGTCAAGTACACGCAGTGAGCGCTCCACCTCAGCGGTAAAGTCAACGTGTCCCGGAGTGTCAATCAGGTTAATCTTGAACTGCTTGCCATTCCAAGTCCAGTTACAGGTAGTAGCAGCCGAGGTAATGGTGATACCACGTTCCTGCTCCTGTGCCATCCAGTCCATGGTGGCAGCACCATCGTGCACCTCACCAATCTTGTGCGTCTTACCCGTATAGAACAGGATACGCTCAGATGTGGTGGTCTTACCGGCATCGATGTGGGCCATAATACCGATATTGCGGGTCAAATGTAAATCGCGATTTGCCATTTCTTTTTTACCTTTTTACTTTTTTATCTTTTTACCTTTGATTAGAAACGGAAGTGAGCGAATGCGCGGTTGGCCTCAGCCATGCGGTGCATATCCTCCTTACGCTTGAAGGCACCACCCTGATTGTTGAAGGCATCCATGATTTCAGCAGCCAGCTTGTCAGCCATTGACTTGCCGCTACGCTTACGAGCGAAGGCAATCATGTTCTTCATAGAGATGCTCTCCTTGCGGTCGGGGCGGATTTCAGTAGGAACCTGAAAAGTAGCACCACCGATACGGCGGCTCTTTACCTCCACCTGCGGAGTGATGTTGTCAAGAGCCTGCTTCCAGATTTCCAGAGCCGACTTCTCCTCGTTCTGCATCTTGGCCTTAACGGTCTCAAGGGCGTTGTAGAAAATCTCATAAGAGATAGACTTCTTACCATCGTACATCAGATGGTTCACAAACTTCGACACTTTCTTGTCGTTGAAGACTGGGTCGGGAAGAATGACCCTCTTCTTGGGTTTTGCTTTTCTCATTTCGTTTTTGAATTAATGTCTGCTTGGGGCTGCTTTTTCTCGTTCTTCAATGCTCTCACATGAGCATTTACTCAACCTGTCTTTAACAATTCTCCAGCAAAACGTTTCTTAATTATTTGTCTTTTGTAAGTCCTTACGGCTTTCTAATCCTCTCCGATTATTACTTCTTAGCCTTAGGACGCTTAGCACCGTACTTAGAGCGACGCTGTGTGCGGCTTGCGACACCAGCAGTATCGAGCGTACCGCGCACGATGTGGTAACGTACACCGGGAAGGTCCTTTACACGACCACCGCGAACCAGCACGATAGAGTGCTCCTGCAGGTTGTGTCCCTCTCCGGGAATGTACGAGTTAACTTCCTTCTGGTTTGTCAGACGAACACGGGCTACCTTACGCATAGCCGAATTAGGCTTCTTAGGGGTCGTTGTGTAGACACGAACACAAACGCCACGACGCTGAGGACATGAGTCCAGCGCAGGCGACTTGCTCTTGTCAACGAGCACCTTTCTGCCTTTTCTTACCAATTGTGAAATTGTAGGCATAATTGTTTGTTTTTTAATTAATTATATATTTGTTATTATGTTTAAGTTTCAACGATATACAATGCGCCCTCGTGTTTACTAAGCGCTTTTGGGCTGCAAAGGTACAAACTTTTCCCCTAACGACCTAATATATAATAAACAAAAAGACGCCTACTTGATGTTTTTTAACATAAAATAAGCGTTTTAATGATTATTGGCTTTTTTGTCCTTGTCAAAATGTTGGGGGTTGAGTCTTAATCTCATATCCTAATTCCTTTGCTCGCTCTACTACTTTGGGGATGTTGGATATACCCCATTGGGAGCATACTGCAAAGTCAATACCATCTGCACTATGCAGTAATTCGTTAGCTTTTACGTAATATCTGTTATATTCTTTTTCACGAATATGGGCAGTAGGGCGTATCACGCCGAGTGAGCCTTGTAGTCTGGGGGTGAATATTTGTTCCAGTTCTAAAAATGTTAGGTTAGGGTGCTGTTCAACATATATTTTTACCAGCTGAAGGACGAAGCGTCCTTTGCCTATGAATTCGCTGCCGTTTATTGAATATTTTGTCTTGTCGCGCGAAGATTCTGGCTTTGGGGGTATCTGTCTATTGTTTTGAAAGATGGTTTGGGGAATAATGGCAGTGTTTTGTTGTAGGCTTCCCTTGAGAGTTGCTGTAAATTCAATCGTTCCCAGCATATTTGCGATGTCATTTTCGGTAAATGTATTCCCATATTTCTCCATTAGGTACATCTTCATGCTCTCTGTAATCTGCTGTTGTGCTTGATTTAACAAGTTTTCTTTTATCTTATTCAGGCTTTCCTGATGCCGCATTTCTTTGATACGTTCTTCGCAAAACTGGATAATAGTTTCTTGGCTAAAACGCTCTTTAGAAAATAGTTCTACAAAACGTACTCCGCGCTTGTTGTCATATTCCAAAGGAATGGTCAGTACCGAAATGGCATTTTCACTTTTAGGCTTGTCGTAGAATATCTCAATATGCTCTCCGATATAAATGCCAACTTCTAATTTCAACTGGCGCATATATGACACTAATTGGTCACGGTCTTTTGCTATCTGGATATGCTGTGGATGTTTTACCTCAATGACAAATTGCTTTTTGCCGTCTCTTGTAATTAGAATGTCTGGCTGAATGTAACCATTGTTTCCGATGGGAATGTTTAGTTTATGGCATATCTCATCCTGGTACGGCAACCATTTAAGGTGCTGGAACTGACGCTCTATCGTTTTGTGATATATTGCTTCCTCTACACCTGTCTTCTTGTCTTCAAGTAGAGAGTGTACGAATAGATTCCACTTTTCTTGCATATTTTTCGTTTTTAGTTACGGTTTGCAAAGTTACGGATTTTTTTGAAATTAAGGCGAAAAGGCTTAGGAAATTATATAAAGATGTGGTTTTTTACTGATTTATTTGAGTGCATCTTTCGCACTGAAAAGTGCCTATTTATTTAAGGTTTTCTCTCCAGTATCTCTTTTGGGTTGCTCGAGTATCTACATCGACATTAAACAGTATCTGTTTAGGTGGGTAAACAGATACTAAAGCAGGTGGAAAGAGATACTGGAGCAACCCGAAGGAGATACTGGAGGTTGAGTGAAGCCTATCTTGGGGTTAAACAGGCCTTAATTTAAGCCTCGCCCTTACCTACGGAAAAAGGTGCAATCGTGCGTAGTTCTTGATTAGGAATCTTGATTGGGCCAAATTCGCGCTCATAGCGGATGATGTTCTCCTGTAAGG
>CAMWKZ010000038.1 GCA_947174945.1 uncultured Prevotellaceae bacterium
AGAAATGGGACTTCGATGCCGACAACACCGAGGGGAAGCAGCGTATCTACTACGAAGCCTCCATGTACAAATATATCGCCTATTACCCCTATACCCCCGAGGCCGATGTAAAAGTTGAGAGTAATGATGCAGCCACTCAGGAGAAAATCGGGGGGCTGATGGAGGAAAACATCGACGATTATTTCAAAGATATTCCCTTGTTCAAGTGGAGAGGGAATCAGAGCAGCGAGGAGGACTTCAGATGCTGCGACCCGATGGTGTGGTCTAAGACCGGCTTTACCACCTCGCGCAGCATCAGGGTGGAGCTCAGCCATATAAGGAACTGCTTTGTTCTCGACGCGAAAGTGAGATGGAAGCTCGCCAACGGCGAGACCATCCGCTACCAGCCGAGGAACTATGAGATTGCATTAACCTACGACTCAAATGATATAATTACCTCCACTGAGTTTACCGCCTCCGACACCGGCTTTGATGATTTTTTCATCTATTTAGGCGATTATGGGGAACCGCAGTACCTCAAGTACTACAATGAAGTTGAAGGTAGCCTTATAGATGTCATCTATCATGCTAAAGACGGGAGCTATCGATATATCTTGGGTGACGATGACGAGTACACGTTCAATTGGGAGTACACCTATCGCAACGGCAAGACCTACGGCGGGGTGCAGACCATACATCCCAAGGAAACTCGCAATACACGTTTTATCCACGACGAGACCATCGATATGGGGGAGCTGATGGATGATAAAGTGAAGATAGGGGATTTCTTCTGCAGCAAGGACCGGAAAGGCTATCCCCTGCCATACGATGCTGTGGATTTGCTTGAACCGCAGAACTGCGTGGGTGTCGTATTTTACGCTGGTCCTTATGTGGGTGGTATGGGCCTAGATCGGACCGATTATACTGAAATGATTGGCTCTAAGAAGTGCCACGGATATGTCATGGCTTTGACTGAGGCATGTCAGGATTCTGTCCAATGGTGCGTGCGTAGCGGCAACCTTCCTTTGGTTGAAGGCATCCACATAACAGGGACTGCCGGATATAACGGATATTGGTATCGGCAATTGATTGAGGAGAAATTTTCGGAATTAAGTGCTAAGTATCAGAGGAATGTTACGATAGTGGATTTTCCCGCCTTTTATGTATGTGATTTATACGGCACAAAGGATTGGCACTCAACGCTTGCGCCTCCCAAGAATACTTCCGGCTGGTATCTGCCGGCGCAGCATCAGGCGGAGGATATGATGAAATATGCATATGCGATAACGGTAACTAAGAAAAAATCTTTTACTTTTGAGGACAAAGAAAGTCTGATGAAAACACTTGCAACCGTTAGATGCAAGTTGCCTCAGGATTGCGAATACCTGAAATATATACTACCCAATAAACACTTTGGATGGTGGACTTCTTCTCAGGTAAACAATCAAAGTACTGTTATTTTTGTCGATTTGTCGCAAGGGTCTTCTCAAGGCTCTACAGGTGTTTATGGAACTAACTATCATGAAGTGCGTGCAATCCTTTCTTATTGACCTTGACCTATTTATAATAAAAAATGTGATAAATTTGTTTGATTTCTAAAAAATATATGTAACTTTGCAGCGTATGATAGATAATGGGGGGGGTAATAGTAAATGCCCAACTATATATTATATATGTGTATGAAGAGAATTTCAGCACTGATACTCGCGGTTTTCACCGTGCTTACGACCATGAGCCAGAATCCGGCTGACTCGACGAAGGTGTTGTTCCAGACAGGCCATAGTCGGTTTAGCCCGATGTTGGGTGACAATCGTGTGTCAATGGCTGATTTTGTAGATAAGGTTCGCAAGGCTGCCGCCAGCGATGGCATCGACAGCGTGGTGGTCAATGGCTATGCGTCGCCCGACGGAGATGGCAAGGCTAATCTTCGGCTGGCGAAGAATCGCCGTGAAAGTATCGTTAATTATATTACTGACAAGACTGGTATCGGCACCAATCTTATTCGCTATGGTCAGGAGGATATTGCATGGGACGAGCTTCGCTTGATGGTCGCCGCCAATCCTCATGTCCCTTCGCGTGAGAAAGTGCTTGCTATTCTCAACAATACGCCCGTTGTGGTGCTCGATGCCGATGGCCGACTGAGGGATAGCCGTAAGGAGCAATTGATGAACCTTGACGGGGGAAAGCCCTACCGATGGCTGTTAAGACACATGTTCCCCCAGCTGCGCAGTGTTGTTGCCAGCTTGTTCTATACCATGCCGTGCCCCGCCACAAGTCAGGAGGATGCTGACGGGCAGGCGACCGTCCCCCCCTCAGTTGCCAACGAGGTGGAGGAGACGGGTAGCGTGTTCGTCAAGGTGCCAGACACCGCATTTGAAGGTGACACCGTGGCAGCTGCTCTGCTGAAGGCTGACCCGCTGCACCGCTTTGCGCTGAAGACTAACCTGCTTTATGACGCAGCCCTGCTGCCTAACCTCGAACTGGAGTGGCGCATGAACAATCAGTGGTCGCTGGCAGTTGAAGGTGCTCTCGCATGGTGGAGTAAGGATGCAAAGCACAAGTATTATCGCATTGCGATGGTTTCGCCCGAGCTCCGGCGATGGTTCAATACACGCGGCCCGTGGCACGGAATGTATGCCGGTCTCTTTGCGGGTGCAGGCAAATACGACTTGGAGAATGGTGGCACAGGCTATATGGGAAACGGCTATATGGTCGGACTTTCATACGGCTATATGTGGCCCATCGGCAGGTGTCTTTCGCTGGAGGCAGGCGTTGGCGCGGGCTATATGTACACCCGCTACGAGGAGTACAAGCCTTTCGACGGCCACTACCTGTATCAGCGCACGAAGACCCTCAACTACTTCGGGCCGTTGAAGCTGAAGTTCTCGCTTGCGTGGCGTTTCAACGACATCAATAAATCAACTAAAAACCGTTTGGCACAATGAAGCAATATGGATATTCGATAATAACTGCTGTCGTTGCCACGGTGTTGTTGCTGACATCGTGTCAGAAGGATTTGTGCTACAACCACTATGCGGCTGCTGATGTGTCGTTCTCGTGGGAAAAGGAATGGGAGCGTAACTACGGTATGTCGTATGCCAGCAACTGGGACGCAGCATACTATGGTTATAGCTATGACGACCTCCGGCCTGCCATGCCGGAATGGGTCGCATTGGTGAAATACTCAGCCGATGGTGAGTTAAGCGAGAAGGTTCTCTCACTTCAAGGTGGTGAGCTTGCCCTTGACGGAAGCTCAGACCAGTCGTTCCTGTTCTATAACGGTGATACCGAGTACATCGTGTTCTCTGACTTGGAGAAGCCCTATGCAAGTGCTACGACCACTTCGCGCACGCGCGCATCCATTTCTTATATTAAGGAGCGACACCCCGATGTGCGCTCGATGAATCCTCCCGATGTGCTATATGCGTCGTTCATCGATAAAGTTCCTAATGTGCGAATCCACGAGCTATATCCCATGCCAGTGAAGATGCAACCGTTGGTATATACATACTTGGTTCGCTATGAATTTGAACATGGCAAAGAACAGATAACCTATGCCAGAGGTGCTATCGGAGGACTGGCTGAGGCCGTCTATCTTCGCGACGGAAAGACCTCAGACAAGTCGGCCATCATCCTCTACGACTGTACGGTCACGCCCTACGGTTGTGAGGCACAGGTCAGGTCGTTTGGCGTACCGGGCTTCCCAGATGAGTATTACGGTCGCTCCGCCGATAACCTAACGCCGGAAAGGCTATACACCCTGAACTTGGAAGTAGCACTTGAAGATGGCAAAACCCTCGAGTTTAACTTCGACATCACAGACCAGATGGCCAAGCAACCCCGCGGTGGTGTCATCAAGGTCACAGGTCTGCGTATCGAGGACGGCCAGGACATCTCAAACTCGGGGTTTGATGTTGATGTGAAAGACTGGGGCAATCGTGTAGAAATAGACCTGCCCGTGTCATCAGAATAAACATAGAAATAATATAATAATCAATAAATTAATCATTTTAAACATTACAAATTATGAAAAAAGCTATCTTTGCAACTCTTCTTGGAGGACTGACGCTTTCGGGATGCACTTCATCTGAAGTCTATGAAGAGAGTGTTCAAGCTAATGCTATTGGATTTGAGAACGTGGTCGGCAAGCAAACGCGCGGTGTCGATGACACTTCTATTGGCGGTGATTTGACAACAAGCAATTTGGACGAACTCTATGTTTATGGCTATTATACCCCAAAGAACAATGCCACTAACTACATTCAGGTTTTCCATCAGGAAAAAGTATCTAAGACGGGCGATAATACCTGGACATATAACAATACTCGCTATTGGGTGCCAGATGCCATTTATAATTTCTATGCTTATAGCTGCGGTGACATAAAACTTAACACCGATTTTGGCTCACCGACATTAGACCTCGTCAATGACCCTGCCAGAGTACTGAGGTTCTCGGACTATATTTGTGACGAATCTCATCAGCACGACCTAATCTACGCATATAACGAAGGTGTTGTTGGTAGAAAAGCCGGAGAGGGCAATGATAGGGTTTCATTTCAGTTCAATCATATTCTTACGAAACTCAGTGCTGAGTTCGTAAGTGAATTCCCTGCTGACTATGATGTCTATATTTCAAATGTTAGAGTAGAGAATATCCGCAATCGTGGTTCCTATGACCCTAAAGCCAATGATGTGTATAAGTGGACCAAAGTGGAGCGTAAAGAGGCTGACGCAGTAGTAAACCTCTCAGTCCCTGCTAACAACAAAACTATAGCTGGCGGAGCATCGGTTAAAACAGGCTCAGCTTATGTAATTCCTTACAACTACTCAGCAGGTGATGTCAAGCTTATATTTGATGTTGTAGTTAAAAAAGGAAATGAGAATATATTGTCTCGTCACATGACTGGTAGCTGGAGTCCTAATTGGAAGATAGGATATAATTATAACTATAAAATCAAGATTACGGGTACGGCTGCAAACCTTGATAAAATCGAGTTCAAAGACATGAATGTAGCTGACTGGGCTGGTGAGGATGTAACTGATGTGACTATCACATTCGCCGTCAATTAATTGTATTAGCAAATATAACTTGCCCCAGTGGAGCATTCGTATTGCTCCCAATAAAAACAGCCTCAAGTGGATGACAGTATGTCTCCGCTTGAGGCTTATTATTATGCAATATTTTTAGGGAAGGCGAAAAATTTTGTGGGAAATATGTGGCGGTATGCTGTCTTTTTTGTAATTTTGCAACCTAATTCGAATTAATATAACGTTATATTGTTTATGGCAGACACAAAGAAGATTAAAACTGCGCTCATCTCTGTGTTTCACAAGGATGGGCTGGACGAGTTACTCAAGAAACTTAATGCTGAGGGTGTGAAGTTTCTGTCGACGGGCGGCACACAGACGTTTATCGAGTCGCTGGGCTATGCGTGCGAGAAAGTAGAAGACGTGACGACTTATCCTTCTATTTTGGGTGGTCGTGTGAAAACGCTGCATCCCAAGGTGTTCGGCGGCATTTTAGGTCGTCGTGAGAACGAGGGTGACCGTGCGCAGATGGCTCAGTATGAGATTCCCGAGATTGACTTGGTCGTTGTAGACCTTTATCCTTTTGAGCAGACCGTTGCCAGCGGAGCCTCTGAGGAAGATATTATTGAGAAGATTGACATTGGCGGCATCTCGCTGATTCGTGCCGGTGCCAAGAACTTCAATGATGTGGTGATTGTGCCCTCGAAGGCTGAGTATGGTGTGTTGCTTGACATTCTGAACAAGCAAGGTGCTGAGACCACTAAGGAGCAACGCCGTATGTTTGCCACCCGTGCCTTTGGTGTCAGCTCGCACTACGACACTGCTATCCATGCGTGGTTTGAGAAGTAAATGGTAAATAGAAAATAGTTAAATAGTAATTTAAATATGGGATTTTTTAGTTTTGTTCAGGAGATAGCAATGGACCTGGGAACGGCTAACACTATTATTATCAGTGATGATAAGATAGTGGTGGACGAGCCGTCAGTGGTGGCTCTTGACCGCCATACCGACAAGATGATTGCCGTCGGTTCAAAGGCCAAGATGATGTATGAGAAGACGCACGACAATATTCGTACCGTTCGCCCTCTGCGCGATGGTGTGATAGCCGACTTCTCAGCCTGTGAGCAGATGATGCGCGGACTGATTAAGATGGCGCATTCGGGTAGCCGCCTTTTCTCGCCCTCGCTGCGTATGGTGATTGGTGTGCCCTCTGGCTCTACCGAGGTGGAGCTGCGTGCTGTGCGCGATTCAGCTGAACATGCCGATGGTCGTGATGTCTACCTGATTTTTGAGCCAATGGCCGCTGCTATTGGTATTGGTATTGACGTGGAAGCTCCCGAGGGCAACATGATAGTCGACATAGGCGGTGGTTCTACTGAGATTGCCGTTATCTCGCTGGGTGGTATTGTCAGCAACAACTCTATCCGCACGGCTGGTGACGACCTGACGGCTGACATTCAGGAGTATATGGCTCGTCAGCACAATGTGAAGGTGTCGGAGCGTATGGCTGAGCGTATCAAGATAGCTGTTGGCTCGGCATTGACTGACTTAGGCGACGATGCTCCTGAGGATTATGTTGTACATGGCCCAAACCGTATCACGGCTCTGCCTATGGAGGTGCCCGTATGCTATCAGGAGATAGCTCACTGTATTGACAAGACCGTTGCCAAGATTGAGAACGCTGTACTCTCTGCATTGGAGAACACGCCTCCTGAGTTGTATGCCGATATCGTGAAGAACGGCATTTGGCTGGCTGGTGGTGGAGCCCTGCTGCGTGGCCTTGACCGCCGTTTGGAAGAAAAGATAAACATCCCCTTCCATATTGCAGAAGACCCCTTGCACTCTGTTGTCAAGGGAGCTGGCATCGCCCTGAAGAATGTCGACCGCTTTACCTTCCTGATGCGATAAAACCAAGCAGCTGATGAAGAACCTGCTGGACTTCTTGCTCAAATACTACCACTGGGCCGTCTTCGTTGTGCTCGAGGTTATCTGCATTGTGCTCCTGTTCCAGTATAACAGCTATCAGGGCAGTGTCTGGTTCTCGACGGCTAACTTTATAGCAGGCCGTTTCTGCGAGGCAACATCGGCAGTGGAATCGTTCTTCTCGTTGAAGAAAATCAATAAGGACCTGACGCTCCGTAACTACTATCTGGAGCGTCAGGTTACTCAGCTACGTCGCCTCTATCAGGAGGCTACGCAGCCTATTGATGCAAAGGAGCAAGAGCAGGCAGACTATCTTAGCCAGTACCAGTTGGTACCAGCCAAGGTGATTTCTAATGAGTTGAATAAGGCCGACAACCTGCTGACCATCGACAAAGGCTCAGTCGATGGTGTTGAGGAAGGCATGGGTGTGGCTTGTGGCAAGGGCATCGTGGGTGTCACCTATATTACTTCGGCCCATTACTCGGTGGTTATCCCTGTGCTGAACAGCCAGTCGTCGCGTATTAGCTGTGCCATTCGTGGCCACGACTATTTCGGTGTGTTGCGTTGGTATGGTGGCGATGTGGCATACGCCTATGTCGAGGACATTCCTCGCCATGCCCGTTTCAAGCGAGGCGACTGGGTTGAGACAAATGGTTACTCCAGCATCTTCCCTCCGGGTGTGCTGATAGGTCAGATAGTAGAGGTTTATAATTCGCGTAATGGTATCTCTTATAAGTTGAAGGTACGGCTGTCAACTGATTTCGGCAATCTGCGTGATGTGGTAGTCATTACCGATAAGTCTATTGCTGAGCGGATGCAGTTGATGCGGGCAGCCAAAGACTCGCTGAAACTCAACGTTAATGAATAAGGAAATAGCCCTATGTCAACGGATATACTGAAAAGAACCTACCTGTTTCTGCTTTTCCTCGTGGCACAGCTTGTGGTGCTGGGTGGTACTCACCTGTTCAACTGTGCGACACCGCTGCTTTATGTTTACTTCGCCACGTTGTTTCCCCGCAATTATCCCAAATGGGCCAGCCTTGTGTGGAGTTTTCTGCTTGGTCTGTCCATTGATATCTTCTCCAATACCCCGGGAATAGCCGCAGCTTCGCTCACACTGATAGCTGCCATACAGCCGTATTATCTGGAACTCTTCTTGTCGCGCGATGCTGTGGAAAATCTTGAGCCGTCACTCTCGTCGTTAGGCCCTTTGAAGTACAGTGCTTATGTTGTTGCGCTTGTGCTGCTTTATTGTCTGGTGTTCTATTCACTGGAGATGTTTACCTTCTTCCACCTGCTTCATTGGGCTATGTGCGTGGGGGGCAGTACGCTGCTCACGCTGGCATTGATATTTACGTTTGAGATAGCCAGAAGCCGTACCAATGAAAGACCATAGTCTTGACAGCAGACCATACGTGATAACTGGTGTAGCCATCTTGATAGTGATTGTCTACATCATTAGGCTCTTCTCGTTGCAGATAACCAGCGACGACTACAAGAAGAGTGCTGACTCCAATGCCTTTCTTAAGAAGATAGAATATCCTTCGCGTGGTGTTATTACCGACCGCAATGGCAAGCTGCTGGTGTATAACCAGCCAGCCTATGACATTATGGTGGTGATGAACGAGGCCCAAGACCATATTGACACGCTTGACCTTTGTGCAGCCCTGAATATAACGAAGGAAGACTTTGACTATCGCATGGCGACTATCAAGGACCGCTCTAAAAATCCGGGCTATTCGCGCTTCACCCAACAGCTTTTTATGAGCCAGCTGTCCGATAAGGACTTCTCTGTCTTTCAGGAGAAGATGTTCCATTTCCCCGGTTTTTACGTCCAACGGCGCACCATCCGTCAGTATCAGTATCCTCTTGCCGCTCATGTGTTGGGCGATGTAGCAGAGGTATCGCCTGCCGATATTGAGGAGGATGAATATTACCAGCCGGGTGACTATATTGGCAAGCTGGGGGTAGAGCGTAGCTATGAGAAACAGTTGCGTGGCGAAAAGGGTATGCAGATTCTACTTCGTGATGCCCACGGACGGGTACAGGGTCGCTATCAGAATGGTAAGTTTGACCGTCGGCCTGTGGCAGGCAAGAACCTGACACTGTGCATTGATGCCAAGTTGCAGGCACTGGGTGAACGGTTGATGGAAGGCAAGATAGGCAGTATTGTGGCTATTGAACCTACTACGGGTGAGGTGCTTTGTATGGTCAGTTCGCCCAGTTACGACCCTCGCATGATGGTGGGACGCCAGCGCTCTAAGAGCCATCGCCTGCTTAACGAGAACGTGTGGAAGCCTTTGCTTAACCGCAGTATCATGGGACAATACCCCCCAGGCTCTACTTTTAAGACCACTCAGGGGCTGACCTTCATGACCGAGGGCATCATTCACCCCACCCGTACAGCCTATCCCTGTGGTCACGGATTCAACTACAAAGGCTTACACGTGGGCTGTCACGGCCATGCTTCGCCACTGCCGTTAGTGCCAGCGCTCTCTACGTCGTGTAACGGTTATTTCTGTTGGGGACTTTTCTATATGATAGGAGCCAAGTCGAAGTACGGCAGTGTGCAGAACGCCATGAATAAGTGGCGTGACTATATGGTTAGCATGGGCTTCGGTTATAAGTTAGGCATCGACCTGCCCGGTGAGAAGCGCGGCCTGATACCCAATGCCCAGTTCTACGACAAAGCCTATAAAGGCTCATGGAATGGACTGACTATCATCTCTATTGCCATTGGGCAGGGTGAGGTGAATGCCACCCCGCTACAGATTGCTAACTTGGGAGCAATCATCGCTAATCGTGGTTGGTTTATTACTCCTCACGTGGTGAAGAAGGTGCAGGGCGAGAAACTGGACACTCTATACACCCAGCGCCGCTATACGATGGCTAATAAGAATGCTTATGACTATGTGGTGCAGGGTATGCGAGCTTCAGCTACGGGCGGCACGTGCCATGAACTGGCTAAGTACGACTTCATGGCCTGTGGTAAGACGGGTACGGCTCAGAACCGCGGCCACGACCACTCTGTGTTCATGGGCTTTGCCCCGATGGACCATCCAAAGATAGCTGTGGCCGTCTATGTGGAGAATGGTGGATGGGGTGCCACCTATGGCGTGCCTCTTGGTGGTCTTATTATGGAACAGTATATTCACGGGAAACTCTCGGAGGCTTCAGAGAAGCGTGCTACGGAGTTCCAACATAAACATATATCGTATGGTACGACAAGCAGATAACCGACAACCTGGCGTGCTACGCTCTTTGGACTGGTGGACGATATTGCTCTATATCGCCCTGTTGTCGTTTGGCTGGATTAGCGTTTGCGGAGCCAGCTATTCCTATGGCGAAACAGACATCTTCAGTCTGGCTACTCGTTCGGGTATGCAGATTGTCTGGATAGGTACCAGCATCATGTTGGGCTTTATCATCGTCATGCTTGACGACCGCTTCTACGATACCTTTGCTTATATCATCTACATCTTGTTGGTGTTGCTGCTCTTTGCCACCATCTTTAATCCCCATAGTATCAAAGGTTCCCGCTCGTGGCTTGTGCTGGGGCCTCTCCGACTGCAACCGGCAGAGTTTGCCAAGTTTGCCACAGCTCTGGCGTTGGCCAGATTCATGTCGGTGTACGGATATAACATCAACCAGTGGAAACAGTTTGCTGCCACGTTGGGCATCATCTTGGTGCCGATGGTGTGTATCGTGTTGCAGCGCGAGACAGGCTCGGCACTGGTCTATCTGGCCTTCTTCTTGGTGTTCTACCGTGAGGGAATGCCGGGCTCCATTCTATTTACAGGCGTGGCGATGGTGGTCTATTTTGTGGTGGGCATTCGCTTTGCCGAGGTTTACTTTGACAACTCTATAGTCTCGATAGGCAAGTTCTCCGTGCTGCTCCTGATACAGGTGTTCTCTATCGGCATGGTATGGGTGTACTGCAGCAAACGGGTGGCTTGGCGGTTGTTGCTCTATTACATCGGCCTGACGTTAGTCCTGTGGTTCCTGTTGAAGCGGCTTCCTTTTAACGTCGTCTATGTGCAGCTGGCCATGACAGTGTTCCTTGTGGGCTATCTGGTGTGGGAAGGACTGGGTGCCCGCATTCGCAACTACTACTTCATTGCCCTTTTTGCCTTAGGCTCTATTCTGTTTTTCTACGGTGCCGACTTCATCATGAACAATGTGATGGAACCCCACCAGCGTTCCCGTATCAACGTGTTGCTGGGGCTGGACGAAGACCTGCGCGGAGCGGGCTATAACGTACACCAGAGTGAGATAGCCATTGGCTCGGGAGGCTTGGAAGGCAAGGGATTCTTGAATGGCACGCAAACCAAGTTGAAGTTCGTCCCTGAACAGGACACTGACTTCATCTTCTGTACCGTGGGCGAGGAGGAAGGCTTCCTCGGCTCTGCCGGTGTGCTGCTATTGTTTTTGCTGTTGATATTAAGGCTAATATACTTGGCAGAACGTCAGCCGTTCCGCTTCGGGCGGGTCTATGGCTATTGTGTGCTGAGCATCTTCCTGTTCCATGTGTTTATCAACGTGGGCATGGTGCTGGGCTTGACCCCCGTTATTGGCATACCGTTGCCTTTCTTTAGCTATGGCGGCTCGTCGTTGTGGGGCTTCACACTGTTGCTCTTTATCTTCCTACGACTGGATGCGGGCCGTAATCTGATTCGCTCTTAGCCATCCCTTTCGTTTTATTCAGCTTGACACCAATCTCCGTGATGCCGGGCAACATCTCGCGTTTCATGTCGTGACGAATGGCAATGCGCAGCGAGTCGTGCTCTTCCAGCTTGAGCGTCTTTAGATGGAAACGGTATTGATAATGGGTAATACCGTTTCCCAGCGGTCGGCCATTCTTGTCAATGAGGCTGCACTCCAGCGTGTCGCACTGCCGTTCATGCGTATTTAGCTTGGTTTGCTCTACGACGAGAGTCAGCCCCAGAAAGGGGTAGTCGCCACTGATGCGCACGCCTACCTCCTCCGTGTACTCTCCGCCTTCCTGCATGGGGGGAATGCGGAAAGTGAGAGTGTCGTTGCGCTCCCATCCTGTTCGTGACGTATGCAGATAGCGGTCATAGACGGTTCGCTGGTGGCAGGCCGTCATAAACAGGAGCATGAGCATCCCTATATATAATAAGGTGAAGTTACTCTTTCGCATTCTTGGCTTGCTGTTCAGGCTGATTGGGCTTTCTGGGCTTTCTTTTCTTTTTCTTCTTAGCCCGGTCAAATCGGTTGATGTTCTCCTGCGTAGCCAAGTCAACGTGGGTGGCGGTAGCCTTCTTGTTACCGTCTTCTTGCAGTGAGAGAGGCTTCTCGCCCCTGCGGTTCATTTCAATGATTTGCTTGGCACGTGTCGCCGTAATAGTCTCCAGATTGGCCGCAATATTCTTGTCGGTCGAGTAGGTGACGAGCCCAGCCAGAATGTCAGCCTTGAAATAGTGGTAATCGTTGTCCTGTGTCTGCAACAGAATGTCCTTGGCAGGCAGCTTGCGCCCAGCCTCCACGTAGTCGTCCACCTCGTAGTTCAGACAGCACTTCAGCTTGGCACACATACCAGCCAACTTCTGCGGGTTGAGCGAGATGTCCTGAAAACGGGCAGCCGCAGTGCCCACGCTGACAAAGTTCTTGAGCCACGTGGCACAACACAACTCCCGACCGCAGGGGCCCGTACCGCCAATTAGCCCAGCTTCCTGACGCGCACCAATCTGCTTCATCTCGATGCGCACGTGGAAAGTGGCAGCCAAGTCCTTGATAAGCTGTCGGAAGTCCACACGCTCGTCGGCAATGTAGTAGAAGATAGCCTTGTTGCAGTCGCCCTGATACTCCACGTCGCCTATCTTCATCTTCAGTCCCAGCCCCTTGGCTATCTGGCGGCTTTCTATCATGGTAGCGTGCTCACGCGACTTAGCCTCGCGGAATTTCTCCATGTCCACGGGGCGTGCTATGCGGTAGACCCGCTTGATGTCGTCGGCACTCTTTAGGTTCGCTTTCTTCAACTGTAGCTTTACCAGTCGTCCCGTCAGCGTCACCACACCGATGTCGTGCCCCGGGTTGGCCTCCACCGCCACGATGTCGCCTTTCTTCAGGTCCAGCTTGTTCACGTTGTGGTAGTAGCCCTTGCGGGTATGCTTGAACTGCACCTCCACCAAGTCGGTCGAGTCTACGTTGCCCGGCACGTCGGCCAGCCAGTCGTAGGTGTTCAGTTGTCTATCCTGTCGTCCCACGGCGTTCTTGCACAGTCCGCGGTCGCAGCCATTCTTAATGGTTAGTTCTTTCTCCATATATCTTATTCAGTCTTATTTCTGTATCAGTAGTACAATCATTTGCAGGGCAAGGTCGAAGAACACAATCTTAGCGTTGGCGTTCTGCCCGATGTCGCGAATGGCCCGGTTGGCCAAGTCGCTGATGGGGATGATGTTTGCCTCGTTCACGAAGCGGGCAAAGTTGCGGGCAAAGTCTTCCTCGCGCTGTGTCATGTAGCACAACTCTGGTTGCTGGAAGTTGTACACGAAGTTCTCACGGAGCAGTCGTAGGAAATATTCCAAAAACCGGCGCTGCTTCTCGCGTCCCATCGCTGCCATGCGCTCCGCCCATGCCTTCAGTTCCCTCACCTTACGCTGGTAGGCCAGTCGCATCAGCATCTGAAACATATCCAGAAACAGCTCGTTCTCCGAGTCGGCACTCAGCATCTCCAGTGCTTTCTGCCAGCTGCCGTTAGCCATGCGAGCCGTGCGGTGGGCTACCTCCTCGGTCAGCCCGCGCTTGTCGCGCAGTGCCTCGGCTATCTCCTCGTCGGCCAGTTTCTTGATGTCGATGCGCTGCACGCGACTGCGAATAGTCTCCAACAGGCGGTCAGGCTCCTGACACACCATGATGAACACCGTCTGCGAGGGCGGCTCCTCCAGCAGTTTCAGTATCTTGTTGGCGCACTCTATGTTCATGCGCTCCGGCAGCCAAATGAGGCTGACCTTATAGCCCCCCTGACTTGACTTTAGCGACAGCTTGCGCAGCAGCTCGTCGCTCTCGCCTGCGGTGATGATGGCCTGCTGGTTCTCGCCCCCCATTTGCTCCAGCCACTCCGTCATGGTGAAGTAGGGGCTCGCCTTCAGCAGCTCGTGCCACTCGTGGGCAAAGTCGTCGCTGACGGGCTTGTGGTCCGAACTCATCGACGGCAGCTTGATGGTCGGGTAGGTGAAGTGCAGGTCGGGGTGCTCCCATTTGGCCAGCATGGCCGCATCGGCAGCCGAGCGGTTCAGCAGCTGGGCAGCGAACCCAGTGGCCAGCGCCAGCTTACCGCAGCCCTGTGGGCCACACAGCATGACGGCATGAGGCAGCCGCCCTTCGTCCACCATCTGCATTAGGCGTGCTTGTGCCTCGCGTTGCCCTATCACCTGCTCAAAAGCCATAATCGATGCAAAATTACGAAAAATCCGTGAAACTTCCGCACATATTGCGGGAAAAATCGAATAACGAAAGGGCGTTTGGATATTTCTGCTTTTTTTCTTACCTTTGCAGCAACGGATAGAAATCAAACGAACAAACAAGTATGATACGGACTACTCTATTGGTTTTGGCAATGGCCTGTCTGCCACTGGCGGGCAGCGCAAAAGGAAAGGTGAAGGTAACGCGGGAGCATCGCGAGTTAATCAAGCGGCACATCTATGGCGACTATAAGCAGATGTACCGCCAGCCGTCGGGCGTGGCATTCAAATTCCCCTACATCACGCCGGGCAGCAAGCAGTATGCTGCCGTGCTGTGGGACTGGGACTCGTGGCTGTCGGACGTGGCACTGCGTCAGACGCTTAGCGACGTAGGCACCGAGGCCGACCGTCGGGAGGCATTAGTCTACGAGCAGGGCTGTGTGCTGAACTACTTGGCTTACACCTCGCCAGCGGATGGCTATATGCCAATGGTGATTGACGCCGAGACCAACCCCGACAAGATGAAGCCCGTGGACATCTATGCCACGAATATGCACAAGCCCTGTCTGGCGCAACACGCGGCGTTCCTTGTGCAGCAGACGGACGGCGATGCCGAGTGGCTGCGCGAGGGCTACCACCGCCTGCAGGCCTTCATTCAGAACTATCACGACCACCACCGCCATGCCGCCACGGGGCTTTACTATTGGCAAGACGACTTGGCGATTGGGGTGGATAACGACCCCTCGACGTTCTTCCGCCCCAAGGGCTCGTCGGCCAGTATCTATCTGAACTGCCTGATGTACAAGGAACTGCGGGCCATGAGCTTCTTAGGCCAGCGGCTCGGTCAGGCCGACGTGGCGGCAAGGTACACGGCAATGGCCGACTCGCTGCGTGATGCCGTGCGCCGGTATTGCTGGGACGAGAAAGACGGAATGTACTATAGTGTTGACCTGAACCTGTTGCCCTATACGGGCGAGCCGCAATATATCTTTGGCAAGCCTTTTGTGCTCCATGAGGGGGCACCCCGCCAGTACCCCTGTCTTATCCAGCGACTGGGCTGCTGGTCGGGCTTCATGACCCTCTGGGCAGGCATTGCCACGCCCGAACAGGCGCGCCGTATGGTCAAGGAGAACCTGATGGACGAGCGCACCTTCTGCTCGCCCTATGGGGTGCGCACGCTGTCACGGCTGGAGAAAATGTACAACACGCGGGCTACCCACAACCCCAGCAACTGGCAAGGCCCGTTGTGGGGCATTTCAAACTACATGGTGTTTCGCGGACTGGCTGACTATGGCCTGACGAAAGAGGCCCGCACGATGGCTGAGAAGACCGTGGCCCTCTTTGGCGAAGACCTGAAAAAAGAGGGTGCCCTGCACGAGTATTACGACCCCGAAACAGGCACCCCCATCATGAACAAGGGTTTCCAGAACTGGAACTACCTTGTGCTGAACATGGTGGCGTGGCTTGAAGGACGCCACGTTGTGAGAGAGTTCTGAAGGCCTGCTGGACGAACTTAGGCCGTCCAGCAGGCGGTTGCTTAGATATGGCCGTCGGCAGATGCAGGCAGCAGTTGCCATGCGGCGTATGGAGTGTCCTGCCAGACGGTTTCCGTCTTGGCTTCGTCGCCAGTGCCACGGGTCACCTGCTGGGGCGACTGTACCGTGGCCAGCTCCATCGTGCATTTCTCCTTAAACTGGCGTGAAGTCAGCGCGTCGAGCTTGGAATCGTCGGGCAGGAAGCGGACGTGGACACCGCTGACGATGTCGTTGGGGTTGATGCCGCCAGCTTTTAGGTCGGCGTATGCCACACCGCTGGTGGCATTCTCGATGGTGGGGTAGAAGGTACCCAGGCCGTCGAACTTAACGCCGACACCCTGTCCCAGCATCTCGGGCAGGCACTTGACGATTTGTGACAGCACGCCCTCGATGACGAAGCGGGGATAGGAAAGCCCGTGGGCTATCATGTGCTCGATGAATCCGCGCTGCGACAACGTCTGGGCATTGCCAATGCGAGCATAATACTTACCACAATTCATGGCCTTGGGACTGCGAACCTGGCGCATGGCCAGCTTTAAGATTAAGTTGTTCATAATAAATAATGTTTAAGTTGTTTGACTGTGAGGAGTTGTGCGCACTTGAACCTCAGTCGGATTTTCCGACAGTGCAAAGGTACGAAATGCAGAAAGCGCGTTGTCAGTTTCAGTCAGTTTCGGTCAGTTTCGTGCACGATAATGTACGATTATGCACGATAATTCCCGTTTCTCCCCCTCTCTGCTCCGTCCGAACTGGGTCTTTTCGGCAGGTGGATTTGCGGTGTCAGTTTTTCGCTTGCTGGGAAAGAACCGTTCTTACCCTCGGAAAGAGCCGTTCTTTCCACGAGTAAGAACCGTCCTTTCCGGGGGTAGGAACGGTTCTTTCTGCAAGACCAGACAAAACAATAGCCTATTGGATGCGTATGAATAGCGTCATCCAATAGGCATAATCGGTATGAAATGCGTGCTACAACAGCCGTCGGGCTATCTCGGCAACGGAGTCGACAGCCGAGACGGTGTAGAAATGGATGTTATGAACACCGTGCTGGTAAAGCTCGCGACACTGCTGGGTGGTCCACTCGATGCCCAGCTGGGTGGCCTGCTCGTCGGTCTTGCACTTGACGATTTCCTTGGCCAGCGCCTCGGGAATGTCGCAGTGGAACGTCTTGGGCACCACCGTCAGCTGGCTCAACTTGGCCAGCGGCTTGATGCCCGGCACGATGGGGATGGTGATGCCCATCTGGCGGGCTTGCTCCACGAACTGGAAATACTTGTCGTTGTCATAGAACAACTGCGTGACGGCATACTGCGCCCCCAAGTCCTGCTTCTGCTTCAGATACTCCATGTCGCGCTCCAGATTGGGAGCCTCCTCGTGCTTCTCGGGGTAGCAGGCCACGCCGAAGTCGAACTTAGGCCCGGGGTGCTTGATGGGTGTGCCGTCGGCAAAGTAGCCCTCGTTGAATCGCGCCACCTGTCGGATGAGGTCGGTGGTGTGGGCGTGCCCGCCCGGGGTGGGCACGAAGCGGCTGTCCTCCTTGGCCTTGTCGCCGCGCAACAGCATGAGGTTGCGTATGCCTAAGAACTGCAAGTCCAGCAATTCATATTCTATCTGCTCCACCGTCGTGCCACTGCAGATGATGTGCGGCTCGACGGGTATGTTGTATTTCTGCTGGATGGCGGCAGCAATGGCTATGGTGCCGGGTCGGCGGCGGATGCGCTGTCGCTCAAACTGGCCGTTGTCCAGTTCGCGGTAGACATATTCCGAGTGGTGGGTGGTGATGTTGATAAAGGCTGGGTTGAACACTGCCAGCTTGTCAATGGTGCGGAAGAGGGCCTCCGTTCCGTTGCCCTTTAGCGGCGGCAGCACCTCAAACGAGAAGCGGTGCTCGTCGGTACTCTGTTGGTTGATATAGTCAGCTACAGTCATCGTCTTGGCTCTGTTATAATCAGTGTAAGTTGCGTTTATAGCGACAAATTTAGTTAAAAAGTTGTATAAATGCAAAGATTTTGAAAGAAAAGCACTACTTTTGTAAACAATTAACAAAATACCTAAATATTATAGAATATGGAACAACCTCAAAATGGTAGCAAAGCCTACCTTATTTCTATCGTGATGGTCGCCGTGCTGGGTGGCCTGTTGTTTGGCTACGACACAGCCGTAATCTCGGGCGCAGAGAAGGGTCTGCAGGCATTCTTCATGGAGGCCAAGGACTTTGCCTATACCGACGGATGGCACGGATTCACGTCGGCATCGGCCTTGATTGGCTGTATCATCGGTTCAGCCCTGAGCGGTATGCTGGCCACCAACTTGGGACGCAAGAAGTCGCTTATCGTTGCCGGCCTGCTGTTCTTCGTGTCGGCACTGGGTTCAATGGAGCCCGAGTTTCTGTTCTTTGACCATGGACAGCCCACCTACTCGCTGCTCATTATGTTCAACGTCTACCGCGTCATCGGTGGCATTGGCGTGGGTCTGGCCTCGGCCATCTGCCCCATGTATATCGGCGAGGTGGCACCGAGCAATATCAGGGGAATGCTGGTGTCGTGGAACCAGTTCGCCATCATCTTTGGCCAGCTGGTGGTCTACTTTGTCAACTTCTTCATCCTTGGCGACCATATCCAGCCACTGGTTGAGGAAATGGGCAAGGGCATTGCCGCCATCACCCCTGCCGCCCAGTGGACGGTAACCACGGGATGGCGCTATATGTTTGGTTCGGAGGCTGTGCCTGCCGGTCTGTTCGCCCTGCTGATATGCTTTGTGCCTGAGACACCGCGCTATCTGGTGTCTATTGGCAAGGACGACAAGGCGCTGGGCATCCTGTCGAAAATCAACGGTGCAGCCGTGGCCCAGCAGATTCTGACGGACATCAAGGCCACGATGACGGTCAAGACCGAGCGTCTCATGACTTACGGAGCCATGTGCATCTTCGTAGGCATCATGCTCAGCGTGTTCCAGCAGGCTGTCGGCATCAACGCCGTGCTCTACTACGCCCCCCGCATCTTCGGCGACATGGGCATGAAGGACCCGATGGTCGTCACCGTCTTCATGGGTATCATCAACATCCTCTTCACCCTCGTGGCCATCTTCACCGTCGAGAAACTGGGTCGCAAGCCGCTGCTCATCTGGGGTTCTATCGGCATGGCCGTCGGAGCCTTCGGTGTCGCCCTCACGTTTGGCAACGCTGACATGAAGTTCATCACCGCTGCCAGCATCATGGTTTACTCAGCCTCGTTCATGTTCTCGTGGGGCCCCATCACGTGGGTGCTCATCGCCGAGATATTCCCCAACACCATCCGCGGCGCAGCCGTTGCCATCGCCGTTGCCTTCCAGTGGATATTCAACTTCATCGTTTCCTCATCCTTCGTGCCGATGTTCAACATGCATCTGACCCCCAACGACGACTTCGGCCACTGGTTCACCTACGGCCTCTACGGTGTCATCTGCGTCATCGCCGCCCTCTTCGTCTGGAAACTCGTGCCAGAAACGAAAGGCAAAACCTTGGAAGATATGACTAAGCTCTGGAAGAAGCAGTAAGCAAAGGATACGTGTAGCAGAAAATAACGATAGATACTGATAAGCCTCCAGATTGCCTATGATGGACGGTCTGGAGGTTATTAATTACTTACTTCCCACCTATGAATCTACAAGACAAGCGAATAGCAGTGTTGCTCAGTGGCGGCGTTGATTCCAGCGTCGTGCTTTACGAGTTGGTACGACAGGGCTTGCATCCCGATTGTTTCTATATCAAGATAGGCCCTGAGGAGCAGGAGGAATGGGATTGTTCCTCGGAAGAAGACTTAGAGATGGCAACAGCCGTCAGTCACAAATACGGCTGCCGACTGGAGGTTATCGACTGTCACAAGGAATACTGGGAGCAGGTGACACGCTACACGATGGATAAGGTGCGGGCAGGACTGACCCCCAACCCCGACGTAATGTGCAACCGACTGATAAAGTTCGGAGCTTTCGATGAGAAGCGAGGCCATGGCTACGACTTAATAGCTACGGGGCACTATGCCCAGACGGAGGTGGACAGCGAGGGGCGCAAGTGGCTATGCACCAGTCCTGACCCTGTGAAAGACCAAACTGACTTTCTGGCCCAAATCTACGACTGGCAACTGCGCAAGGCTTTGTTCCCCATTGGCCACATGCTGAAGGACGAGGTGCGCGAGATTGCCGAGCGCGAACACTTGGTGAACGCCAAGCGCAAAGACTCGCAAGGTATCTGCTTTCTGGGCAAGATTAACTACAACGACTATATCCGTCGTTATCTGGGTGAACAGCCAGGCGATGTGCTCGAGTTGGAAACGGGTCGCAAGATAGGCCGTCATCGTGGCCTGTGGTTCCACACCATTGGCCAGCGCCACGGACTTGGCTTTGGCGGTGGCCCGTGGTTCGTCGTGAAGAAGGATGTACACCTTAATATATTGTACGTCTCTCACGGCTACGACCCAGCAACGGCATACAAGCAGGAGTTCCATATCCACGACTTGCACCTACTGACAGCCCCCATCCAAGGCGGCAACATCACCTTCAAGATACGCCACACCCCAGAGTTCCATCGCGCCCGCATCATAGCTGTTGACAATGGCGAGTACCGCATTACATCAGATACCCCCATTCATGGCGTAGCCCCCGGCCAGTTCTGCGTCATCTACGACGAGCACCACCACCGTTGCTATGGCTCTGGTGAGATAACGGTGAATGCACCCAGTTCACGTTGCTTATAAAAGTAATAATGTACACACCTTAAGATGATTTAGAAAGCATCAGGTCAATCAATAGAACTGCTGTTTCCTTTTCTTCTTTGGGTGCATCTTTGGCTTTCCATGCTACAACGAAGCGAACAGAAGCAGAAACGGGGATATAGCCTTTCTCTTTCCAGTCTGCGAGTGTAGCCAACATACCTGTTGATAGCTTTGCTACAGCCCTATGTGATGATGGGATAAGGAAATAGGAGTCCTCTAAAAGCAAATTATCTCCACTCCGCAACTCCAGGACTTCGTATTTAATAGGCTTAAAGAAATCCAAATAAACATCCTTATGGGAGAGTTGCAGTACGATTTCTTCGGGCATTGGATATTGCCTATTGTCTATATTCTGTTTGTCTGAAGGTAAGCGGGTAAAGAAATCCCCATTAGTATGTATGAATAAACGATTCTTAGCCCGAGTTATGCCTACATAATATTGCCGAAATAGCTTGTCGTTTTTATATGGAGTATCAGCGATGAGCATATATATGTCATCGAACTCACGTCCTTTCGCTTTATGAATAGTCGACACTATTACCTCAGCATTCGACACTTCACAGAAATCTTCGACAGATGATTCAAAGACAAATTCCCAAAAGTCTGTATGATATTTGGCGCGATTAGTTTGTTCAAACTGCTGTATACAACGTTTTACGTATGATAGACACTCGCTTCTCTCGTATTTCTTAAAAGTAGCTCGTTTGGCTTCTTCCCACAAGTCATCTGGAATAAGCGGAGTTGTGAGTCCTTTGGATATATACTTTAATAGATATCTCACTTCAGCCAAGTTGGAAAAGTTAAAGTCATCCATAGATTGTACTAATTTACTATGAACTCCATGCTTGCGCAGTAGAGCTACAAGTATTACGGCTTCTTCGTTAGTCTGTGTAAGTACGCTTAAAGTTCCTGTATTGCGATGGCGAAGCAGATTGTCTACTAAAGGTTGGTACATGTGTTGTGCTGTATGACGGGTCAGTTCAACCCATCCACCTTCTTTTTTCATTGAAACGATAGAGGCTGATTTTATTCTTTGTCCGATACTTCTTACAAAGATATTAGCGAAATCCACCACATGGCGTAAACTGCGATAGTTCTCAGTCATCTCAATAAAACGGCTATTAGGCTCTTGTGATAATTGATAGAGGTATTGAGAGTTCGAACCGCGGAACTCATAAATATTCTGGTCGTCGTCACCTACGGCTATAACACGCATATCCTCATTGTTAACCATTAGTGCCTTAACCAAAGCAAATTCCTCAGCACTCATGTCCTGAGCCTCATCAATGACCAATACTGTTTTGCCGATTTTGTTGGGTTCTACCTCTCCCTGACTAATCATCTCTGCCGCACGTTTCACGACATTTTTTGCATCTTCCAGATTGCCAACACGCCCCAACAAATCGAAACTGTATGAATGGAAAGTCTTGATTTCGACATAATATGCGACCTCCCCAATCAAATCTATTAGTCGCTGTTTGAATTCTGTAGCTGCAGCCCGTGAGAAAGTCAGCATTAGCAATTGTTCGTGTTTCACATCCTCAAGCAAAAGTAATGAGGCTAATTTATGAACTAATACACGAGTTTTTCCACTCCCTGGCCCCGCTGCTACTACAATACATCGTGACTCCTTGTCTGAAATGATTTCTTTCTGTCGCTCTGACAACTTAGCAAAGAGCTTCTGGTATTTCTGGGGAGTAATATTACGTTGTATTTCAATGATTCGTTCACCTTTGAAATATTTGGCAATAAATCGTTTATAGTCCATTTGAAAATAGTCCTGCACATATTGTTGTGCAGCCTCATAGTTGTGAACCATCAGATTTGCATATTCACCGACGATGTGTACCTGTTGGACTTTCTGCTTGTAGAATTTGTCAAGCATACGATAGTCGTCTATTTTATAACGTAGTTTCATGTCCTTTAAGCGATGAATAGCCATTGCATTGTAAAGAACCATAAATCCGCCGTCCAATTTTAATGCACCAATGTTAGATAGATACAGCAGTGCTTCCTCTACATCTTCTATCTTCACATTGCTTATTGAATCAAAAAGTGACAATCCATTAGCTTCAATCTGGTTCAGTAATTCAACAATAGAAAATGATATCACTTTATCTTGTCCTGCTTCATTAGGAGAGAGTTGAGTCTGGCCATGTATCCATTCGAGGGCAAACCGACAAATATTCCATCTCTTTTCACTGCGATGTAATGTCTTGTTACTATCCGTTTGCCGTGTCAATTTCATGTTCCTTGCAGAATCTTCCTGTTTACGGATATAGCCTTTTACCACAAGGAAATAGAGTAATGTACGGATAGCTTTCTCGCTGGATGTCGTAATACCACTATTCACGGCATCGTCGTTTAGTTGCTTACAGGAAATCAACAGGCCATCATCAGGGATATGTTGAAGAATATATTGCTCAAGTCTTGCAAAATGTTCAAGTAGCAGCATTGACTTACGCTCTGTAACAGTGGTGTCTGGTAGATATGCTGTAATATCCCTACTGTCAGCCAAAATACCTTCTTGTCTCATTCTTACCACAGCAGAGACCACTTCGCTACGGCTTAATCCTAAAATGTCGGCCAGATAATCAACCCGTGATTCTGCCTCAGCATCTTGAGCCTTTACTATGTGTTTTTGACTAATCAGCGACTTGATAATACGTACAGCTTTTTCTCGGTCATTATCATCAAAGAGCACTGAATTTATGATGCGTTGTCGGGCCTCATCCATATTCCGTACAGTAATGCCTGTAGCATAGACATGGGGCATATTATTACCACGCTCCAGATAGCCTGCTTGTTCCAAAGCTGCAATAGCTGTACGCACGCGAGTTTCTATGTCGGGAACAGCATCACTCCATCCTGCCAAACGGGCAATCTCCAGAGGGGAACTACTTACCTGTAGTCGTTGTCGGGTCATTTTCTTTACAGCCTGCCATACCTGCTGAATCTCGCTGATACTGAGTTTAGTCTGGTTTAATAGAACAAAATGCTTGTCAAGGTCGTTATCGCTATATAACACGTAACAACGGGCATTGAGTTCTGGGTCTCGTCCGGCTCGCCCAGCTTCCTGTACGTAGTTTTCCAAAGAATCGGAAATGTTGTAATGTACCACCAATCCTACATCCTTTTTATCTACCCCCATACCAAAAGCTGAAGTTGCTACGATAATACGAACACGCCCAGACATGAACTCGTCTTGATTCTTTACCTTCTCGTCGGTTTCCATCTTGCCGTTAAAAGGTAAAGAAACATAACCGTCGCGAGTCAGTCGGGCTGATAATTCATGGGTACGACGAGTGCGAGCCACGTAGACAATAGCAGGGCAATCATATTCGGATAGCAAGGCACGTAGTTTCTGATATTTGTCTTCGTCTGTGTCAGCATGAACAACAGCATAGTGAAGGTTAGTTCGTGTTGCTTTCGAAGCATATAGTTCTAAATTTAGACAAAGTTCCTGCTGAAAGTAGTCACAGATGTCTTGTATCACTTTTTGTTTAGCTGTAGCCGTAAAACATGATACGGGTATTGATTGCTTGCAGCCTTTCTTTTGTTGATATTTGCGAATGAATTTGCCGATATATAGATAATCAACTCGAAAATCTTGTCCCCAAGAAGAAAAACAATGTGCTTCGTCAATGACAAAACGCACTACATGGCGTGCCAGCAATATTTTCTCGATAGTTTTCGAACGTAGCATCTCTGGGGCTATGTATAATAAGGATGCCTCGCCATCCTGAACACGCTGAATGGCCAAAGCTCTTGTAAGAGGGTCAAGTAGGCCATTGATGGTGACTGCATCTGTAATGCCTCGCCCTGTCAGGTTGTCTACTTGGTCTTTCATCAGCGACTGAAGTGGCGAGATAACTACCGTTAGTCCATGTACCGTGCGGCCAGCCATCAGCGCAGGTAGTTGGAATGTCAGTGACTTACCACCTCCTGTTGGGAAAATAGCCAAAAGCGACCGCCTCTGAACGGCAGCTAATACTGCTTGTTCCTGTAGTGACTCTCCTTCGTAGGTACGAAATTCATCGTAGCCAAAGAAGGCTTTTAGATTATGATGTGTGTCGAAGAAACTGTTGCAGTATTCGCAGTCAGGTTCTGAACAATAATGTTGGCGTAGGGTTTCCATTACATATTCTACTCCATGATAATTGTAAAGAACCCAACTTGGCGTAATAGAACGCACGTCGTTAGTATCAATAAGCGATAAAGCATATGCTAACTCCACAGGATATTGCTCTACCAGTGTAGTTACGTCAGCATATTGACATATTCGTCCTCGGTACTCATTCCAAATCAAAGCTGATACGTTTACACCTGTCAGCTCAGCTCCCACTATACGGAGGAAACCCTTAAACTCGTTCTTTCCTTTCAATAATGTTGTAAATATTCTACGCTTCCTATCTGGCAATGCTTGCCAACAGGCTATTTCGTCCATCAGCAAATCACGGGCTTTTTCGCAGTCATTCACAGGATTATTCATCTGCTCTGTTATCAGTTTGTCATCCTTCAGGAGTCGATGATAAGGACGCTCTGGGAAAAGTAGCGGAGACATGTGGAGCGTGTCAACTAATGTAAAAGAACATTCACTTTCCGTAAATAGATATTTGGCATCATGATGAATGATGTTGTGTCCGCAAACGAAATCTACACCGTTCAGAAACTCCATCAGTTTTGACTTCGAACAACCATGATAAATAGCTCCATCATATCGCAAAGCCCCAATATCATGGATTTTTTTGTCACTTAGACTTACCTCAACATCTACTATGGCATACTGAAAAGTCATTTGTTCTCTAATTTGGAGCATAGTCTTTATGGGCATCGCATAATGCTAAGCTTTATGTTGTTAAATATAATGCAAAGATAATATATTATTTTGAATTATATCTATATTGGAGTAACACTTTTTCTTTTTGTAGTCCTAAAACATGAAATTATGTAGAAAATAAATATACTGTAGCCTTTGTCTTGCCTGTAGTATCTCCTTCGGTGTGCTCCAGTATCTATTTCGAGTTGCTCCAGTATCTATATACTATATAAACAGATACTAAAGCAGGTGGAAATAGATACTGGAGCACACCGAAGGAGATACTATAATCCCACTCAATATATTTGAGTGCTTTTGCTTATGAAAAGAATGTTTCTTTAGTGGATGCTCGCCTCACCATTAAGGAAGGTTGGGAGCTCGTAGAGGGCAGGCAGGGCTTTTCCTGTATTATATTGGAACAAAGCTCCATTCCAATAGCCATTGGTGAAGTTTTTGTTCCAATCTTCATTGCCGTTTACAAACACGATGTTGTTGAGTGTGTATTCTGGATACCACCAGTATAAGCCGTTTACGTTTTGATGTTGATTCAGAAGTTTAATCAAGTCAATGGTAAACTTTTTCTGTCCTTCTTCTGTAGTAGGATAAGTGCCTGTGAGGTTCTTTGTAGCCCCAGATATTTGCCACTTAAAACCATAGCCTGTTTCAACAATCATGATTTTCTTGTCGGGATGCTGACACTCGAGAGTTGTTAGTACATTGTCGAGAACCGATAGCTCGCCATGATAGTCAGGGTAGTAACTCAGGCCGATGATGTCAAATTTGACATCGGGATATTGAGCCAGTATGTTATAGAACTTAGGCACATTATTGGGGGCGTGAAGTTCAGTGTGAATGGCGATTTTAGCGTTGGGGCATACTTCTTTACAGGCTTTGATGGCTGAGGCCAGATAGCCTGCAAAGTTTGTCCATGAAGCATCGCCTGTTGAGGTACTACCTCCTACAGATACACGCCCTGAGGGGTAGAGCATTCCGTCACTAATCTCATTGCCAGTTTGTATTATATCAGGAGTGGCACCAGCGGCCTTTAATTCTTCCAGACATTCTTTCGTATAAAGAGCTATTTGGGCGGTCTTTTCTGCTATGGTCATGTTACTCCAAGCATTGGGCGTGGCGTGTTGTCCGGGGTGCGTCCATGTATCGCTGTAATGAAAGTCCAGCATGAAATTCAGTCCTGCATCCTTGATTCTTTTCCCTAAAGCCTTGACATAGGCTAAGTCTTGGATAACTCCTTCCCTCTTCTCTTTCTCAGTAGCCCTTGTTGGGTCTACAAACAAGCGTACACGCATGGCATTCCATCCTTGCTGTTTGAAGAAAGTTATGGGTTCGACAATGTTGCCGTCTTTGTCTTTGTAGACAGCTCCCTTGTTGATAAATTCTTTCAGCATTGAGATGTCGCCCCCAACGAATTTCTGGGCTAATGCAGATAGGGTTAATACGCCCACCAGAATGAGAAGTAATATTCGTTTCATGAACTTCTGCCTGATGGCGGGCTATTTCTTATGGCGGTTAGCCCGTTGCTCACGGTATTTGGCTTTCTGCCGTGCAGAGCCACTACCGTGAGCACCAGTGATGTATTTCTTCTTTTTGGCCTTTGTCTTTACCTTGTCCTCCACAGGGCGAGGACCGCCACCCCGGCCAAAAGAAATACCATTAACGAGGATGTCCTCGAAATCAGATTCTTTACTCATATATTTAATGATGGAATAAACGTACACCCGTAAAGGCCATAGCTATGCCGTACTTGTCACAGGTCATGATGACATGGTCGTCGCGCACCGAACCACCTGCCTGAGCGATAAACTCTACACCGCTCTTATGAGCACGCTCAATGTTATCGCCGAAGGGGAAGAAGGCATCAGAGCCCAAGGCCACTTTTGTGTTCTTAGCGAGCCATTCCTTTTTCTCAGCTAGTGTCAGCACTTCTGGCTGGCAAGTAAAGAACTGCTGCCAAACTCCATCACGCAATACGTCGTCGTGTTCGTCTTCTGAGATGTATACGTCAATAGTGTTATCACGGTCAGCACGGCGAATGTCCTCCTTGAAAGGCAGGCTCATCACTTTCGGGTGCTGGCGTAGCCACCAGATGTCTGCCTTGTTGCCAGCCAGACGGGTGCAGTGGATACGGCTTTGCTGACCAGCACCGATGCCAATGGCCTGACCGTCCTTTACGTAGCATACCGAATTCGATTGGGTGTACTTCAGTGTAATCAGGGCGATAATCAGGTCGCGCTTTGCCTCTGCGGTAAAGGTCTTATTCTGTGTGGGGATGTTCTCAAACAGGGTGGGGTCATCCAGTTTAATTTCATTGCGACCCTGCTCAAAGGTAATGCCGAACACCTGCTTTCGCTCTATGGGTTCAGGCTTATAAGTCGGGTCAATCTTGATAACGTTATAGGTGCCCTTACGCTTGTCTTTCAGTATCTCAACAGCTTCTGGAGTGTAGTCAGGAGCTATTACACCATCGCTCACTTCGCGCTTCAGCAACAAGGCCGTTGTGTCATCGCACGTATCGGATAGAGCTACGAAGTCACCATAGCTTGACATACGGTCAGCACCACGGGCACGTGCATAGGCACAGGCAATAGGGCTGTCGTCCAGTCCTTGCACATCGTCAACGAAGTAGATTTTCTTCAGTGTGTCGCTTAGTGGCAGACCGACAGCGGCGCCAGCCGGGCTGACGTGCTTGAACGAGGCTGCGGCAGGCAGTCCTGTTGCCTCTTTCAATTCTTTCACTAACTGCCACGCATTGAATGCGTCGAGGAAATTGATGTAGCCGGGACGGCCATTGAGCACTTCGATGGGTAACTCGCCCTCTTGCATGAAGATACGTGAGGGCTTTTGGTTCGGATTACATCCGTACTTGAGCTGTAGTTCTTTCATTATATATATAAATATGTATGTGTTTCGTTTCGCTTGCAAAGATACAAAATAATTGATAACTGACAATTGATAATAGCTAATAATTTCGTATCTTTGTATCGTTATAGAAAAAGAGACACCCACATTGTGAGTGTCTCTTTTTATGTCGTACAGGTTCTGTTAGTAGGGTTAGGCCTTGTTAACGACACCGCTACGCTTCTCCTTGATGCGGGCTGCCTTGCCAGTCAGCTTGCGCAGGTAATAGAGCTTAGCGCGACGAACCTTACCAACCTTGTTCACCTCAATGCTCTCAATGTTTGGAGACTCCAGCGGGAAGATACGCTCTACGCCGACAGTCCCCGACATCTTACGAACCGTGAAGCGCTTCTTCTCCTGATGGCCGCAAATCTTGATGACTACGCCACGATAGAGCTGGATACGCTCCTTTGAACCCTCGATAATTTTGTAAGCGACAGTGATAGTGTCACCAGCTTTGAAACTGGGATGCTGTTTGCCGGTTGCAAATGCTTCTTCAGCAACTTTAATTAAATCCATTTTTCTTTTAAATATAAAATTGTTGTTATCGTTCCAACGCAACATAACAGGCCTCTCGAAACTTCCTGCCAGCGATTACGCCGAAAAGCGGGTGCAAAGGTACAACTTTTTATTTATTCAGCGAAATATTTGAGATATTTTTTGTACTTTTGCGCTCAAAACGGATTAATTATATA
>CAMWKZ010000039.1 GCA_947174945.1 uncultured Prevotellaceae bacterium
ATACACCTCTCTTTTCGTGGGCAGGGTCATATGGTTTTAAGATGCCTGTATCTGTACACCCAGCAGAGGGAGTGTGGAACTGGGGGGGAGCCGACTCGATAGCAAACTTTGCCCGTCAGAACGGTATTAAACTGCGTGGCCACTGTCTGTGTTGGCACTCTCAGTTTGCTGACTGGATGTTCACCGACAAGAAGGGACGTCCCGTCAAGAAAGAGGTATTCTATCAGCGGTTGCGTGAGCATATACATACCGTAGTGAATCGCTATAAGGATGTGGTCTACTGCTGGGATGTGGTAAATGAGGCTATTGCTGACAATGTTATGTCGTGGCCTGGTCATGAGGGAAATCCTTATCGTGAGAGCCGTCATTGGAAACTCTGTGGTGATGAATTTATTGCCAAGGCTTTCGAGTTTGCCCATGAGGCAGACCCCAACGCATTGCTGTTCTACAATGATTATAATGAATGCGACCCGGGCAAGCGTGACCGTATCTATAACATGGTAAAGAAGATGCAGCAGGCTGGAGTACCTATTCACGGTATTGGTATGCAGGGCCACTATAATATTTATGGTCCGTCGGAGAAGGATATTGATGATGCAATCACTAAGTACTCTGAGTTGGTAAAGCATATTCATGTTACCGAACTGGATATCCGTACCAACACCGAAATGGGTGGCCAGTTGCGTTTCAGCCGTGGCGAGGCAAAGCCATTGGCTCCTTATTTGCAGACTTTGCAAGACGACCAGTACAACCGCATCTTCCGCATCTTCCGTAAGCATCGTGATGTCATCGACTGCGTTACTTTCTGGAACCTCTCTGACCGTGATTCATGGCTGGGAGTAAATAACCATCCGCTGCCTTTCGATGAGCAATATAAGCCTAAGCGTGTTTATAGCATCATCCGTGACTTTAACCCGGCTCTTGATAATTGTGTTGTTAAGGAAGATTTCCGTCCCAATCCTTTGAACCAACCCGGACAGCAATATCCAATGGTCAATTCCGATGGCTATGCCCGTTTCCGCGTTGTAGCTCCTGATGCTAAGTCGGTTATTGTTAGTCTTGGACTGGGTGGCCGTGGTGGTACGGTGCTACGTAAGGATAAGGATGGGGTGTGGACAGGAACCACCGAAGGTCCGATGGACCCAGGTTTCCATTATTATCATTTAACTATTGATGGTGCTGTGGTTAACGACCCTGGCACGAACAACTACTTTGGCTCCTGTCGTTGGGAGAGTGGCATTGAAATTCCTGCTCCCGACGAGGCTTTCTATCAGAATCGTATGGACGTAGCTCATGGTAATGTCAGTCAGGTGCTGTTCCCATCAAAGAGCACGGGTGAGGTAAAGACGGCATGGGTCTATACACCGCCGACGTATGGCAAGAATCCTAAAGAGCGTTTCCCGGTTCTTTACCTGCAGCATGGTTGGGGTGAGAACGAGACCAGTTGGTTCCGTCAGGGTTGTGCTGGCCTTATCATGGATAATCTTATTGCCGAGGGCAAGACAAAGCCGTTTATTATTGTTATGACCTATGGCATGACGAATGATGTTAAGTTCGGTAAGCTCCATGAGTTTACAGCCAAGGAGTTTGAGACTGTACTGGTTGATGAACTTATACCTTATATAGATAGTCACTTCCTGACGAAGGCTGATAAGTGGAATAGAGCAATGGCTGGTCTGTCTATGGGTGGCTTTGAGACAAAGCTCATCACTTTGCGCCGTCCTGAAGTGTTCGCCTCTTATGGCCTGTTGAGCGGAGGTCTGTACGAGCCTCAGGACATTAAGAACCAGAAGCAGGTTCGCCTTATCTTCCAAAGCTGTGGCTCAAAGGAACGTCCTGATGGTGTTATTAAAAGCACCGAAGCACTGAAGGCTGCTGGATTGCCTGCAGTGGGATATGTCAGTGAAGGTACCGCCCATGAGTTCTTGACGTGGCGTCGCTCACTTAGGGAGATGGCCCCCTTATTGTTTAAATGAAGAGATTGAGAGACTGAAAAGATGCAAAAAAAACTTATATCAACTATTCTGGGACTGGGCATAGCCGTTATGGCTACGGCCCAGAACCCTTTTGTACAGACTTGGTTTACGTCTGACCCTGCCCCGATGGTACATGATGGTACAATGTATGTCTATACGGGTCACGACGAGGATGGTGCTGACTTCTTTTGGATGCAGGAATGGCGTGTGTATTCAACACAAGATATGGTGAACTGGCAAGACCACGGCTCTCCACTAGCTTTGGAATCGTTCTCTTGGGCTGATGACCGTGCATGGGCCAGTCAGTGTATTGAGTGCGATGGAAAGTTTTATTGGTATATCTGTGCTCATTGTAAACAGTCAACAGGTATGGCTATCGGTGTAGCTGTTAGCGACACGCCAACAGGACCTTTTCGTGATGCACTGGGCCGTCCGCTTTACACTGATGCCAAGTGGGACCACATTGACCCGACGGTGTTTATTGACGATGATGGACAGGCCTGGCTTATGTGGGGTAATCCACAATGCTATTACCTGAAACTGAATCGCGACATGATATCTTATTCCGGTGAAGTGGGACTTCTTCCTATGACAGAAGAAGCTTTTGGCAGTCCTATGATGGGACAACGTAAGAAAGGCAAGAAATATAAGGACTCGTATGTGGAAGGCCCTTGGCTGACAAAGCGTCAAGGTGTATACCAAATGTTGTATGCTGCGGGAGGTGTGCCTGAGCACATTTCATACAGTACGGCACCGCATCCTACTGGGCCGTGGACCTATGCAGGCCCTATCATGCCGCTCTCTGACACGGGTTCATTTACCAATCATTGTGGCGTGGCTGATTATAAGGGACACTCCTATTTCTTCTACCATACGGGTAAACTGCCTGGTGGCGGAGGCTTTGGCCGAAGCGTGGCCGTTGAGGAGTTCCAGTATAATGCTGATGGCTCGTTCCCGACTATCTTGCCTACCAACGAAGGCGTGAAACCTGTTGACACGTTTAATCCTTTCCGCCGTGTGGAAGCCGAGACTATGGCCTTCTCCAGAGGTGTGAAGACGGAACAAAACAATCAGGTAGGTGTCTATGTCACTGATATTCATAATGGCGATTATATCAAATTGCAGAATGTAGCATTTGGTAATCATCTGCCTCGTACCTTTACAGCCCGCGTGGCCAGTGGATTACGTGGTGGGCAGATAGAAATTCGCGTTGATAGTCTCAGGGGCCAACTTATAGGTACATTAAACGTGTCAGGAACAGGTGGTTGGGAGCAGTGGCAGACTATGACTACAGACCTGACATCAGTTGTTACTGGAACCCATGACCTTTACTTTGTATTCACTGGACGTAAAGGCCCGAAACTCTTTAACTTTGACTGGTGGGAGATGCGAGGACTGGAGCAGGTGAATATGCCGCTTTTCCAGACTAAGTATACAGCCGACCCTTCACCTTTGGTTGATGGTGATACATTGTTCTTATATACCTCGCACGATGCCTCGCCCGACGAGATTGTTGACCCTAACGAGCGCAGCTCGGCGGGATTTTTCATGTACGATTGGCTGCTGTGGTCAACCACTGATATGGTGAACTGGACAGCTCACGGTGCCGTAGCTTCACTAAAGGATTTTAAGTGGCGGAACCGCGACAATGGTGCATGGGCTATTCAAACGGTCAAGCGTAATGGCAAATACTATCTCTATGCACCTCTGCATGGTCATGGTATCGGTGTGCTGGTTAGCGACTCTCCTTATGGCCCTTTCCATGACCCTATAGGCAAACCCCTTGTTTGGCAACAGGAGCACTGGGAGGATATTGACCCTACTGTTTACATTGATGATGACGGACAGGCTTATATGTACTGGGGAAATCCTAATACCTATTATGTATTGCTTGGAGACGATATGATATCTGTTAAGGGTGATATTCATAAGCTGGACTATCGTTTGGACCATTATCAGGAGGGGCCGTGGCTCTATAAGCGGAATGGTCATTACTATTTGGCCTATGCTACTACGTGTTGTCCTGAAGCGTTGGGCTATGCTATGAGCGATAAGCCTACTGGACCATGGCAGTCGAAAGGCTACATCATGCGGCCTACTGACCGTGACCGCGGCAATCATCCTGGTATTTGCGATTACAAGGGACACTCTTATGTTTTCGGCCAGAATTATGACCTGATGCATCTTGAAACTTTTGAACATCATGAGCGTCGCTCAGTGTCGGCAACAGAAATTACTTATCGTCCTGATGGCACTATTGAGGAAGTTCCCTATTGGCTTGACCAACAACCGATAAAGCAATTGAAACCTCTGAATCCTTATCGACGTGTGGAGGCTGAAACTATGGCTTGGGGCTATGGCCTTAACATTGTAGGTGTCGGTAACGTATGCGTCACGGACCTTAATGATGGAGAGTATATTCGTGTTCGTGGTGTTGACTTTGGAGCTAAAGGCGCTCGTGAGTTTGCCTTGACGGCAGCTGCTAATGGTACGGCTACCGTTACTCTTCGTTTGGATGCTCAAGATGGTCCTGTTGTTGGTGTTGTTACAGTGAAGAATACAGGCTCTGTAGATAGTTTTCAATCATTCACGACAGTGGTAGAAGGTGCAATAGGTATTCATGACTTGTATCTGTGTTTTGATAAGACGATGGGTGATGTACGCTTAGATTGGTGGCAGTTCTCTGCTGGCGCTCCTCAGTCGCGTATTGTTGCGAATGGTGGAACAGGAGCTTACAAGGCTATTATGAAAGAAGAACCTATATTGCCTGCTCATACCGTTTTTGTGCCACAAGACCTTTCGACTTTTAACCATAAGAATCCATTGCCTGTTTTGGTGTGGGGCAACGGTGCCTGCTCTAACTCACCATGGGAACATTATAAGTTCCTGAATGAGATAGCTTCGCACGGCTATCTTGTTGTGGCTACGGGTTATATTCCTATGACTGATGAGCCCTATCAAGGTGAGATGTCTACCACACAGCAACAGATAGAAAGTATTGATTGGGCTATAGAGCAGAACTCTGACCCGCAGTCACCTTACTACGGAAAGATAGATACGCAGCATATCTGTGTGGCTGGTATGTCGTGCGGTGGTTTGCAGTCGCTGTTCAATTGTGCCGACCCACGTATCACGGCTCTTATGATATGTAATAGTGGACTCTTCAAATTGGAGAATGCTGCACAGGCTGTTGGCGGTATGCCAATGCCCTCGAAGTCGAAGTTGGAGGACATCCATACGCCTGTGTTCTATATATTGGGCGGCAAAAAGGATATTGCCTATGAGAATGGTATGGACGACTTTCATTTGATAAAGCACGTGCCAGCCTATGTCGCTAACTATCCTGTTGGTCATGGCGGTACCTATCGCGAAGCTCATGGTGGTGAGTTTACTATTCCTGCATTGGCATGGCTTAACTGGCAGTTGAAGAATGACCGTCAGGCTGCTAAGATGCTGACGGGCAAACATCCTGGACTTCTGAAACGTAGTGGTTGGACACTAGAGAAAAATCAGAAGGCCAAGTAAGATTCTCAATACTCCATTATAGAATGATATGAGAAAACATATTGTTGCAATCCTTGTGCTTTTGGCAGTTGTGGCTCAGGCTGCAAACAAGGGGCATTTTATTGTGAAACACGTTGCACATAACGCAGTGCGTATTCAATATGTCACTGACGAGGTAACGAATAATCCACTGCCAGACTGGCTCTATGTTAAGCATGATGAGGTAAAGAACTGTCTTTTGTCGGTGAAAGCTGATGACCGACGAGGATGTATTGAGGTAAGAGACCGTCGGGGTAAGGTTGTTTTTCGTGCTACGAAGCACCAACTGGAAAGCAACACAGTAGCTGGTGACCTTACCCATGATGCTATGTTATCGTTTGCATCACCTAAAGATGAATATCTCTTTGGCTTAGGTCAGTTTCAAGACGGCTATACCAATGTGAGAGGGGTTTCTCGTCGGTTAACGCAAGTGAACACACAGGCGTCCATCCCTATGCTTATTTCCAGTAAAGGCTACGGAGTGCTTTGGAATAATTATGGACTGACAGATTTCAATCCGTGTGACCATAGTGTAGCTTTGACGAGACAGGAAGGACAGGGTAGTCAGGAGATGGTGAATGTTACTTCGACTGACGGCAATAAGCAGGAAATACGCCAGCGTTATCAGTTTGTCGGTACATTGGAGGCTGTTGAGGACGGTGACTATGCGCTATTGCTTGATGTTGGTCAGAAGATGGCACGGCGTCATAACCTTTGTATTGATGGTGAGACGGTTATTGAGATGCAAAACATCTGGTTGCCGCCGACAGCTTCGAAGATAGTCCATTTGAAAAAAGGTAGTCATCATCTGACGGCGGAACTGTCCAATGGTGACCAACCAATACTCTATTATAAAAAGGTGGGTCGTGAGACGACTTTCCACTCCCCTGTCGCCGATGCAGTTGACTATACTGTGTTTGTCGGTACGCCTGATGAAATCATAGCTACCTATCGCGAATTGACTGGTCCTGCTCCGAAGATGCCTTCATGGGCATTGGGGTACATTCATTGCCGTGAGCGTTTCCACTCCCAAGATGAGATATTGCAGACAGCCCACCGTTTTCGCAGTGAGCAGTTGCCTATTAGCATGATAGTACAAGACTGGCAGTATTGGGGACGTTATGGATGGAACTCAATGCAGTTTGATGAGAAGTACTATCCAGACCCTAAAGCACTGACTGACAGCCTGCATCAGATGGGTATACGGTTGATGGTTAGTGTATGGTCGAAGATAGACAAGCAATCTGTGGTAGGACAGCAGATGCAACGTGATGGGCACTATATTCCTGGTACCGATTGGATAGACTTTTTCCGCCCTGCTGCAGCAACAGCTTATTGGAACCACTTCCGTGAGCGTTTGGTGCCCCTCGGAATTGATGCTTGGTGGCAGGATGCAACGGAGCCAGAGAACGACGACCTTGTGGGACGTCGTGTAAACGATGGCCGATGGGCTGGTGAGCGTGTCCGTAATGTCTATCCGCTGTTGGTTAATCAAACGGTTTATGATGGATTAGTTAATAGCGGTAAGGAGCCAATGATTCTTACTCGTTGTGGCTTCCCCGGCATTCAGCGTTATGGTTCGGCTCTATGGAGTGGTGACGTGGGCAATGACTGGGAGACCTTCCGCCGTCAGTTAGCTGCTGGACTTGGGGTGCAGGCTGCTGGTATTCCGTGGTGGACTTACGATGCAGGAGGCTTTTTCCGTCCTAGCGACCAATATACTAATCCAGACTACATTGAGCGTATGCTGCGTTGGATAGAGACCAGTGTCTATCTACCTCTGATGCGTGTTCATGGCTATATGAGTAATACTGAACCTTGGAACTACGGCCCAGAAGCACAGGCTATTATTGCTGAGTGTCTGCGGGAACGTGAGAGTTTACGACCCTATTTGGAGGAGTGTGCCGAGCGTATTGCCACTGAAGGCTACACACTGATGCGTCCCCTTGTCTTTGACTTTGCCGACGATGAGAAAGCTTTGCAACAACAGCATGAATATATGTTCGGTCCTAAATATCTTGTTAGTCCTGTCACAGAGCCTGGTGTCACAACGTGGCAAACCTATCTGCCCAAGAATGCAGGAGGTTGGCGTGATAATCGTACAGGCCAGTATTATAAAGGAGGGCAGACTGTTACTACAGTTGTTGACAAGGGTCATATCCCTGTGTTTGTTCGTGAATGAAAATGATTATAAGAGAAATAAATATGATAAAGAAAACAATGATGATGAGTCTGGCACTGCTGGGCTTAACCATAGTAACAAGGGCACAGGGCCTTCTGAGCCCTGACGGAAAAATACAGGTAATGCTGGAGTTGAAAGATGGAGGACGCCCCTGTTATCGAGTGAATTATCAAGGGCAAGAGGTCTTAGGCTGCTCAGCTCTTGGTTTGGTAACGAACATCGGCGACTATACACAAGGTTTAACGATGAAGGGAATGGAGTTGAATAAGGTTAGTGAAACCTATTCATTGCCCGATATCAAGCAGAGTAAGGTAAACTATGAGGCTAATGAGGCCGTAGTTACTTATATGCAGCAAGGCGCGTTTGTGATGGACGTTATCTTCCGAGTAAGTAATCGTGATGTGGCTTTCTGCTATAAGGTTTATCCTAAGAAAGAAACGCGTGTTTGTGTGATAGAGCGCGAGGCCAGTGGTTTTATGTTGCCTGATGGCACTACAACGTTCCTCTGCCCGCAATCGAAACCGATGGGTGGCTTTGCCCGCACGTCACCCAGTTACGAAACACCTTATACGTGTGATGAGCCCGCAGACTGTAATGGTTGGGGCGAGGGCTATACCTTCCCTTGTCTTTTTAAAGTTTCGGACGCTGCGACTCAATCTACTGGGCAGCAGAACTGTTGGTTACTTATTAGCGAGACAGGCACCGATGGTGGTTATGTGGGGTGTCGCTTGCTGAATGATGGAGTGAATAGCTATCACATTGGTTTTCCACAGGAGGGTGAGCAGAATGGTGTGGGTTCTGTGACACCTGCCGTATCGTTGCCTGCTATGACACCGTGGCGCACGATTACCATTGGGTCTTTGGCAAACATTGTAGAGACTACTGTGTCTTTTGACCTTGTTAAGCCAAAGTACAAGGCTTCGCAGAATTATGTCTACGGCAAGGGTTCGTGGTCGTGGATTATCAAGATGGACCCCAGTTGTAATTTCGACGAACAAATGCGATACATTGATTTCTCTGCTGCTATGGGATGGCAGAGTGTACTTATTGATGCTTTCTGGGACCGCCAGATAGGCTACGAGCGTATGGCTGAACTATCTCGCTATGCACAGTCGAAAGGCGTAGGGCTATTCTTGTGGTATAACTCAAACGGTTCATGGAATGATGCTCCTCAGACACCTATAGGTAAAATGTCTGATAGCCATATTCGTCGTCAGGAAATGAAGTGGCTGCATGACAACGGCATCCGTGGTATTAAGGTAGACTTCTTTGGCGGTGATAAACAGGCTATGATGCAACTTTATGAGGATATTTTGAGCGATGCCAATGACTACGGACTGCTGTGTATCTTCCACGGTTGTACGCTTCCGCGTGGCTGGGAGCGTATGTATCCTAACTATGTAGCCTCTGAGGCTGTGCTGGCTTCTGAGAACCTGCACTTCGGCCAAGGGGCTTGTGATGCTGAGGCTCACAATGCCTGCATTCATCCTTTTGTGCGCAATACTGTTGGTGCGATGGACTTCGGTGGTTCGGCACTCAATAAGTTCTATGGTGCTGACAACCAGCATGGCACGGTACGTCGTACCAGTGATGTCTATGCACTGGCCACTGCTGTGCTGTTCCAGAGTGCTGTACAGCACTTCGCTTTAGCTCCCAACAACTTGACTGATGCCCCTGAATGGGCTATTGACTTCATGCGGAAGGTTCCTACGACATGGGATGAGGTGCGCTTTATTGATGGCTACCCTGGTAAGTATGTCATTCTGGCTCGTCGCAGTGGCAGCCAGTGGTATGTGGTGGGCATCAATGCTGAACAACAACCGCTTAAGAAGACTTTGACATTGCCGATGTTCGACAAGGCAGCTTCGTTGGCGGTCTATGCCGACGATGTGAAACTACAAGGTAGTGTGAAGTCCCTACGCATGGGTAAGAAACAACAAATCACCGTTACCATCCCGCAGAATGGTGGCGTGGTCATTACTAATAATTAAATCAGATGAGAATACTATCGTCAATACTTGCGTTGGTGGCAATATTGCCAGCATTAGCTCAAAATCCGATTATTCGTGACCAGTTCACTGCTGACCCGACAGCGCGTGTTTTTAACAACCGTATCTACCTCTATCCGTCGCACGACATCCCAGCACCGGCATCAGTCACAGAGATAGGAGGCCAGCCAGCATCAGAGTGGTTCTGTATGGCTGATTATCATGTATTTTCGTCGGACAACCTGACCGACTGGACTGACCACGGCGTTATCGTGTCGCAGGAGCAAGTACCTTGGGGAAAGCCTGATGCCTATTCTATGTGGGCACCCGATTGTGTGGAACGTAATGGGAAGTATTATTTCTATTTCCCTAATGCACCTAAGAATGGACGTGGTTTTTCTATTGGTGTAGCAATAGCTGACCAGCCCACTGGTCCATTCCGCTTAGAGCCAGAGCCTATCCGCGGTATTATGGGTATTGACCCATCTGTACTTGTCGATAATGACGGGCAGGCTTATATCTATTGGAGTGGTATGGGCATTCGTGGCGCCAAACTGAAAGAGAATATGAAGGAACTGGATGGTGAGTCGAAAATGATGGAAGGCCTGCCTGACGGTTTCAAGGAAGGCCCCTTTGTTTTTCGGCGAGGCGACTGGTACTATCTGACTTTCCCTTGGGTCAGAAAGGAGAAGGGTACGGAGACATTGGCTTATGCCATGTCACGTTCACCATTAGGGCCGTGGGACTTCAAAGGTATCTTCATGGCCGAACATACCAATGGTTGTTGGACGAATCATCATAGTTTTGTAGAGTATCAAGGACAGTGGTATTTGTTCTATCATCATAACGATTATTCCCCGGCAATGGACAAGCGTCGTTCTGCCCGTATTGAGTGTGTCACGTTCCGTAAGGATGGCACGATTGAGGAGGTGAAACCTACTTTGCGTGGAGTGGGTGTTACCCAAGCTGTTGCCCGCATTGAGGTAGACCGTTATAGCTCAGCAAGCAAAGAGGTTACCAACGCCAGCCTTGATACACTCAACCGCTTTCAGGGTTGGTATGCCACTTTGCCACAAAAGGGCAGTTGGCTGCGTTATAGCGAAGTGGACTTTGCTTCACTTCGCAAAGGAGCATACGCAGTGGTACAGGTGAGGGCAAGAGCCAACACAGTCTTAAGTTTACACGCAGGTAAAAAGCGGATAGTACGCATTCCTGTGACAGTCGTTAGTGAGCGTGGACCGTTCCGTCGTGACCAAAGTAACCAATGGCTTACGCTGACGGCTCCATTGGAGACATGGCCGAAAGGCACAGCTGGCCTTATCGTTACTTGCGATGGTGAGCCTGTTGATATTGACTGGGTACAGTTCCGCAACCGTCCCGACTATTTCACTCCCGTGTCGTCGGGCACCGCACCAGTACGTCCTGACTCTGCAGGATTCATCCGTCGTTGGGCGTTACAGGAACCCATTTATCATGAAGTCCCCTCAAATATTCTGCTGATGGAAAGCTATTTGCAAGAAAAGGTAGCGGTTGGTTATCCCATGCTCAACAGAAAGAAAGGAAAGTGGCATACGGTTGACAGCGAGAATTATCACGTCAGGGTATTTCGCTTTGCCGAGTCTTTGGGGCGTAATCCTTACCATTCCCTGTTCTGGGGTATGACTGTTATTGATAGTCCAGAAGAAGTGGCTAACGTGCGTCTTGCAGTAGGCAGCAATGGTGCTTCCATGTGGTGGCTCAATGGTCAGCAGGTGCTTACTCTTGATGGTGACCGTCGCATGGTGGAAGACGATGGCGTGTCGCAACGGTTGACGCTGAAACGAGGTCGCAATGTGCTGTGCTTTGCTTTGGTCAATGGCCCCGGACTGAGCGACTTCTGTGTGCGATTGATTGACGAGAAAGGAAATCCTATAACTAACTATACTATTACCCAATAAGAATATGAAACGCTCTGTATTATTCATAATGGCACTGTGCCTGTGTGTGCTATGTGCCAAAGCCCAGACGGGAAATCCTTATATTCACGACCCTTCTACCATTGCCGAATGTGATGGCAAATACTACACCTTTGGTACGGGTGGGGGAGGCCTTATCTCCGATGACGGTTGGTCGTGGCATAGTGGTGCCGAGCGCCCTGGTGGCGGTGCAGCTCCTGACGTGCTGAAGATAGGCGACCGATACCTGATTATATACGGTGCCACGGGTGGTGGCCTCTTTGGAGGACACAATGGGCGCATTCTGACCATGTGGAACAAAACGCTCGACCCAACATCGCCCGACTTCCACTTTAGCAAGCCTATTGAGGTGGCCTCCAGCGATGGCATGGAAGACTGCGATGCCATTGACCCCAGCTTGTTACTCGACCCAACGACGGGACGCCTGTGGGCTACCTATGGCACCTACTTCGGCAGCATCCGCTTGATAGAGCTTGACCCTAAGACGGGTGAACGTGTGAAAGGCAATGTAGAGAAAGACATTGCTATTGACTGCGAGGCTACCGACCTCATCTGGCATGATGGTTGGTACTATCTGCTGGGCACTCATGGTACCTGCTGCGATGGTGTCAACTCTACCTATAATATTGTAGTGGGACGCTCACGTTCCGTCGAAGGCCCTTATCTCGACAACATCGGTCGGGATATGCTGAACGGTGGCGGGCGTATGGTGATTGCTGCTGGCGACCGTCTCTGTGGCCCTGGCCATTTCGGACGCACGGTCATTGACGAAGGCGTAGAGGTGATGTCGTGCCATTTTGAAGCCGACTTTGAGCGTAGCGGGCGTAGCGTGCTGGGTATCCGTCCATTGCTGTGGCGCAATGGCTGGCCTGTAGCTGGCCAGCGTTTTAAGGGTGGTGTTTATGAGATAGAGTCGGAACGTCGCGGTTATTCCTTGGAACTGGCTGTTGACTTTGTACGCATACCGCAGGAGCGTGAACGTTTCTGGCAGATGGATACGACCAAGCCGCTTCAGTCGATTCCTGACCAGTCGCTGGCCGACGTTGCTCAGACGTGGCCTGCAGGGGCAGTCCCTGTTCGTTGCAGCGATTATATGTTCCGTCCTCATCAGCACTGGGCTATTACCCCTGTTGCTGAGGCTGGTGGATATTTGGGTGGCCCTTATTTCAAGATTGTCATTGCTGGTACAGAGCGTGCCCTTACTGCTACAGCTGACAAAGAACTAACTGTTATTCCTGAGTTCTCTGGTGCTGATGAACAACTGTGGCGTATAGAGCAACTGACTGACGGAACTTTCCGCATCATGCCAAAACGCATCCCGGGACAACAGGGGCTGAACACCCATTATGTACTCTATTCTGTGGCAGACTCTACCCCCACTCTGGCAGAGTACGACTACAGTAGTGATAATGCTAAGTGGAACCTACGTTTTATAAAGTAAACATATCATGACGAAAAGAATATTTTTAGCAGTAGTTTCATTGGTTGCTTGTCTGACCATTGCCAAGGCAGCCACTGACAGCAGTTATGTGCAGAACCCCATGTTGTGGGCCGATGTGCCTGACCCTGACGTTGTGCGGGTGGGCGATACTTATTATATGATAAGTACTACAATGCACCTGATGCCGGGAGCTCCCGTTATGCGGTCGAAGGACTTGAAGAACTGGGAGACGGTAAGCTATGTGTTCGACAAACTCACCGACTCACCGAAATACGATATGCAAGGAGGAACGGTCTACGGGCGTGGTCAGTGGGCTACGTCGCTGAAGTATCATCAGGGCCGTTTCTATGCTCTCTTTGCACCTAATGAGGCGGGTGCGATGGGCGACACCTATATCTATACGGCAGAACAGGGTGAAGGCCCGTGGACGCTTGTGTCGCGTATGCGTCATTTTCACGACTGCTCGCTGTTCTTCGATGACGATGGTCGGGTATATGTAATCTATGGCACGGGTGAACTGATGGAGCTGAAGCCCGACTTGAGCGATGTCATTGAAGGGTCGCACCGTCAGTTGTTCCAGCGCGAGGCCGACGAGACGGGTATTTTGGAAGGCAGCAGGATGCTGAAATACCACGGGCGTTACTATCTGCTGATGATTTCGCAAGTGTGGGGTGTGCCGGGGCGTTATCGCCGTGAGGTGTGCTATCGTGCTGACCACATACAAGGCCCGTATGAGAAGAAGGTTATCTTGCAGAGTGACTTCGGTGGTTTTCCTCATGTCGGACAGGGAACCATTGTCGACAGCGAGTATGGCGACTGGTATGGCGTTATCTTTCAGGACCGTGGGGGTGTAGGGCGTGTGCCTACGGTGCTTCCGTGTCGCTGGATTGATGGCTGGCCTATGCTGGGTGACGAGGAAGGACGGGTGCCGACAAGGGTGCGCGCCTTGAAAAGCGGACAGCCGCAGACGGACATTGTTTGTAGCGACGATTTCTCTGAGAAGGAACTGGGACTGCACTGGCAGTGGAATCATAACCCCGTAGATAAAGCATGGTCGCTGAACGAGCGCCCGGGGTGGCTGCGGCTAAAGACCAGTCGAGTGGTGTCCAATTTGTATGTGGCTCCTAACACGCTGACACAACGCATGGGTGGCCCCACGTGTAGCGCAACGGTGGCACTTGACCTGTCGCATCTGCGCAATGGCGACTGTGCAGGCTTTGCTGCCTTTAACAGTGATTCAGGAGTGCTGACGGTGAAGCGCCAGAAACGTAAGTTGGTACTGGAACTGAGCGAGCAGTCGGTTAGCCTGTCGCAGAAAGACAAGGTTGTAGAGCAGGTGGCTGAGAAAGTGCTTGCCAGCGTACCAGTCCCCGAAAAAGTATGGCTTCGCATTGATGCCGACCTCCGTGTAGGTCGTGACATTGCTACCTTCTATTATAGTTTTGACGGCAACGAGTGGACGCAGATGGGTGCTGATTACAAACTCCGTTTCGACTGGCAGCGGTTCTTCATGGGTAGCCGTTTTGCTCTGTTCTGCTATGCCACGCAGAAAGCAGGTGGCTGGGTAGACGTAGATAGTTTCCAATACGTTGTTAATTAACATGGAACAAAGGTTTTGCCAAAGTTGCGGAATGCCGCTTACCGATATAAACGTCGGCACTAATTCAGATGGTAGCAAGAGCGTGGACTATTGTTGCTACTGCTACAAGAACGGTGTGTTCCTCCATGACTTCAATATGAGCCAAATGATAGAGTTCTGCGTGCAGTTTACAGACCAGATAAACAAGGAAGCAGGCTGGAATCTGACACCCCAACAAGCAAAAGCACAAATGCTGCAATTCTTTCCAACACTTAAACGCTGGAAGCAGAAAGACGAAAGAAGTTTGATAGAAAAAGCTGCTCACCTTCTTTCACAGTGCAAGGAGGTGACGTTGGCATCAGTTAATGCAGACGGCTTCCCTCGTCCTGTGCCTTTGGATAAAATTCACTCGACTGGATGTAATGAAGTCTGGGTAGCCACTGCTGCGGACTCCGAGAAGGTTCAGGATTTCAGGTGCAATCCCAAAGCTGGACTTTGTTATTCGTTCTATGGCGACAGTGTTGCATTGCGTGGAACTGCTGAAATCATTACGGATAACGAAATTCGCAGACAGATGTGGCAGGATGGGTTTATACATCACTTCCCTGATTGTCCGACAGACTCGAACTATGTGCTTGTTCACTTCATCGGTAAAGAGGCCACCATTTGGATAAACCATGAATTTGCTCATATAGCAATATAATTGCATATAATTACGTTGTTAAATATATGAAGAAAATTCTATTAATAGCACTGGTTGCATTGCTGCATATAGCCTGCTATGCAGAGGGGAATAGTTCTGCCTGTTCGGCTTTGCCGTTTGGCTCGTCTAAGAATCTTTTCTCAACGCTGCTCGGTAAGAGCGAGGCTGAGGTGCAGGCACGTATCGATAGTACATGGCGTTATTTCTTTACCCCGGGCGACATCAGTAGGTATGATGCAGATGGTGAAAAGACTGTCTATTATGAGGTAGGCGACTCTATGGGCATCATTGTAGATACTGGTAGCAATGATGTTCGCACAGAAGGTATGTCATACGGAATGATGATTAGTCTGCAACTGAACAAGCGCACAGAGTTTGATAAGCTATGGAGGTGGGCTAAAACCTATATGGCTTATCCTTCGGATAGTCCTTGGGACGGTTATTTCTGCTGGCAATGCTCGCTTGATGGCACTCAGATAGGACAGAGCAATGCTTCTGACGGCGAAATCTATTTCGTTACTGCTCTTTTTCTTGCTGCCAAGAAATGGAATGAGCCGAGGTATGCCGCTGAAGCGAATGAGATATTACACAAAATTACATCGAAAGATGGTCGGGCTACGGGAGTGTATAACTTGTTTGATGACTCTACCCAGCTTGTTTCCTTCGTTCCTAATGAGGAAGTCCATTGGTATAGCGACCCGTCCTATTGCCTGCCTGCATTTCTGGATTTATGGGCTATGATGGCTGATGCGAAGAATGATTTCTGGCGTGAGGCTGCCGATAAGGCTCGTTGGTTGCTGGAGGTTTCACAAGACCCTGTAACGGGTCTTTTCCCAGATTATTGCCTTTTTAATGGCAAGCCCTATCGTCGTCCCAACTTCGGTTACAACACCGACCGCTATCAGTATGATGCCATACGCTGCTCCATGAATGTTGGCATGGATTATTATCTGACGGGAAAGGCCAAGCAATCCCAGCGTACCATGATGCGCCGATTGCTTCAGTTCTTCAAGAACGATGACTTTAGTAGCGGCCAATTCAACCTTGATGGCACCGAGCCGACAGGCAACTATACCGAGGGTATGGCAGGAGCCAACGCTGTAGGTGCATTTGCCCTCGCTGACAGCGATAATGCCGAAGACCGTGCTCTTGCCCGCCAGTATGTTCAGTATCTTTGGGATGTTCAGCCACCAACAGGCAAATGGCGCTATTACGTTGGTATGGTCTATTTCCTCTCCATGCTTCACGTTTCAGGCCATTTCGCATTATAGGCATAACAAGAAAAGTATGAATAACCATATCTTTATGGCTTATATAGTTATTCCATAGAGAGTGGGGTTCATACTTGTTTATAACTTGTTTGCCTCAGGAAATCACAAACAACGTTAACTTTTTTGTGTGTTTATGGTGAGATATGGAAACTTTTAACTAAATTTGTGGCGAGTTTCAAGTGCTCCTTTGTGTAGGAGCGTGTTTTAATGGCTCAAATTTAGTAAGAGCGATTGATATTATCCTAAATACGAAATCTGCAAAATTTCATCTGTCTGGGATAGTGGCAATATGCTCACGGTGAGATTATTGTACCCTTATGGGAATGATATATCTTATACGTGGGCTATTGTTTGCTATTAGACAGAATGGCATTGCAGAGCCTCGTATTTGGTAGTATTCAATAGTCCCACACTCTTAAACAATAATCCGCTTTCTTCTTGGGATTGGATGGCATTTAGTTTAGGTAATTGAAAACTGAAAATATGAATTACGAATTTATTATAGGTACGATAATTGGTGTTGCAGGTTTGATATTAACGTGGATTTGTAGTAAAGAACAAATAAAGAGTTATTTCAAACCAAGCATGAGGGAGCTGTTGAATCAGCTCACATCAACAAATCTGTCAGCGAGAGGACAAAAAGCGATTCTTCGAAAGATAAACCGTAAACTTAAAATCTATGGGAAGAGTTTGTCATCTGATTACATTGATTCATTCTCTCCAAAGAGTAACACAAAGTCGGCCATCTTGCTTGATATGTGCCTTGCAAATAAGATAGAGCCAACACCAGATATTTGCAAAGCCTTCTTGGATTATAATTCGCCATCACTAAGAAATGATTACCTCAAAGCGATAAAAACTGTTGAAGATAAATTAGAGAAGGAAGTAGCACCAAAGCAAGAACCCTCAAAAAATAAACAAGCTAATACCATGAGACCGAATACAGTTTATGTTTCAAGTATCTTGAAAGAAAAGTTCCCAAATGCAGCAAACGAACTTTTCTCAGTATTAAGGAAGTATAATGTTACTGTAAAGGAACTCACTCATACTAAAGACATTTGGTGTCGTGACTATATGCCAGTTCAGAATAGATTGGGAGAACTTATCCAATTCAAGTATGACCCATCCTATTTAAGGGGAGAAAAGGAATGGGAAGAGTCGAGGAGTGATGTTCACGAAGTATGCGCAGCGAACAACATTAATCCAATCTTCTCAGACATAAATATTGACGGTGGAAATGTTATTCTATATGGAAACAAGGCTATTCTTACCGACAGAATTTTTCTCGAAAATCCAGAGTATGATAAGAATAAGCTTGTTTCTGAACTTGAAAAACTACTCAAAGCAAAGGTAATAATCATTCCTGCATTCAAAACGGATGTGACTGGTCATGCAGACGGAATGGTTCGCTTTGTCAACGAAGACACAGTTTTGGGTAATGATTTGAACTCCGAGTACAAATATATTTGTGATGGTATAAACAAGGCTTGCTCAGAAAATGGGCTCAATTATATCAATGTACCTTTCTTTGAGCAAAAGTACGAAAAAAGCCATGAAATGAATGCCATTGGTATCTATGTAAATTATCTTGAAGTAGATAATTTGATAGTGTTGCCTAAGTTCAATGTAGATGGCAATCGAGACGAAGAAACAATAGAGCTTTTCAAGAAGATTTTCCCTGATAGAATTATTGAAACTATTGATTATAACGAAGTTGCCATTGAAGGTGGACTGTTGAATTGTTCAACCTGGACTATTAAAGAATAATCGGAATCAAAGACATTATTATTTCCTTGCTTGATGATAAAACAATTCGACAAGAAAAGATTATAGAGCCTACAACTCAAACGGAATGTAATTCCTATTTACTTTTTAAAATTCTCAAGCAACACTCGGCCCTTCGCTGGGGCGTTGGAGGGTGTGGAGGTAGTTCCAGACGATAATGCTTTCAATGGCAGTAGCTCCAGCGACAGCTACAGTTCATTATGATATAATACTCACTATGCAATCCTATTTCCTCGAGTATCTCTTTGGGGTTGCTCGAGTATCTGTTTCGACATTAAACAGTATCTGTTTAGGTGGGTAAACAGATACTAAAGCACCTCGAAAGAGATACTGGAGCAACCCGAAGGAGATACTAAAGGCTGGATGAAGCCTAAATGATGGTTATTTTGTGTCTATAACCGCACTAATTGGCGTGGTGCTGAATTGGGCAAACTCACGGTGATTAGAAGATGGCATACCTGCGGAGGTTCTGCATGAAGACGGCTTCGTGGGCCTCTTGCTGGCAGAGCTTGGCATCGTCCATCTTGATAGTGGAGGGCCAGTATTGGTTGCCGTCGACGATGTTGATGATGGCCAGATTGCTGGAGGGCTCGACACCGATGGTGTCGAGGAGAACGTCCTTTATGATGATAAAGCGGTGGAACGCTATAAACTGCAACGCCCTCACACTATCGAGGAGAGCATTGACAAGCTGGAGGACATTGACCATATGATTATGCTGTACTATTTCATACAACGCAAGGACTCAGACGTCGGTCTCAGTTGCTCGTTCTACTCGGACGGCAAGCATGGCCCGATGTGTCGCATCGATTTCGTTGCGAGAAAGAAGCCGTCCCCCAAATATTCCATGATTTTTAGGCTTTTTCGGGTTGCAAATTTGATGGTATCAGTATTTATCACTACCTTTGTAGCACGAATTAACGTAAACGTACTAATGAGCAATAAGATGAAGAGGATATGGATGATAGCCCTCATAGCGTGCCTCGGCGGCATGGCTATGCAGGCTCAGACGGCCAGACGACTGACCGTGAACTTGACGGCTGACGGCAAGGCGAACATCGTGGGATATTTGCCTGAGCAGCCTTCGGGCAAGGCCGTGGTGGCCTGTCCGGGTGGTGGCTATTCGGGGCTGTCGCTCCAGAACGAGGGGCACCAGTGGGCCGACTATTTCAACGGTCAGGGCATTGCCTACTTTGTGCTGACCTATCGGATGCCGAAGGGCGACCGCACCATTCCCGTGGGCGATGCCGAGCAGGCTATCCGCACCGTCAGGGACTCGGCCACCGTCTGGGGCATCAATCCCTACGACGTGGGCATTATGGGCTTCTCGGCTGGTGGCCATCTGGCCTCTACGGTGTCGACGCATAGCGCGTATGCGGTGCGCCCCAACTTCTCCATCCTGTTCTATCCCGTCATTTCGATGAACGAGCGCGAGACGCATAAAGGCTCGTGCGTCAACTTCTTGGGCACGGAGGGTATGAAGGATGCCAAGCTGGTCAAGAAGTTCTCTAACCAGAATGCCGTCCGTCCGCACATCACCCCGCCCGCCATCATCCTGACGGCCAACGACGACCGCACGGTGCCGCCCGTCACCAATGGCGTGGCCTACTATTCGGCTATGCGCAAGTGTGGCAACGACTGCGCCCTGTACATCTATCCGACGGGTGGCCACGGCTTTGGATTTAAGTCGATGTTTACCTATCACGAACAGATGCTGAACGACCTGACCACTTGGCTCCAGACGCACCGCGGGCCGAAGCCTGATGCGGTGCGGGTGGCCTGCATCGGCAACAGCATCACCGACGGCTATGGCATCGACATGGCCGAGCAACAAGGGTACCCCGCCCACCTGCAACGGCTGCTGGGCAGCGACTACAATGTCAAGAACTTCGGCATAGGCGGGCGCACCCTGCTGAACAAGGGCGACTTGCCCTATCAGCGTGAAGTGTCGTGGCACGATGCCGTGGCCTTCCGCCCCGACATTGCCATCATCAAGCTGGGCACCAACGACTCGAAGCCCGAGAACTGGCAGTATGGCGAGGGATTCAGGGCCGACCTGCAGCGTATGATTGACACGCTGCGCGCCAACGGCAACCAGCCACGCATCATCCTCTGTACGCCCATCCCGGCCTTCAAACCGACATGGAACATCAGCGATTCGGTGCTCGTCAACGGCATCATACCCGTTATCAATAAGGTGGCCAAGAAGAACAAGCTGCAAGTCATCGACCTGCACACACGCTATGCCGCCGACGGCGACAAGATGCTGCGCGACGGCATACACCCCGACACGAAGGGCGTGCGCCGTATGGCCGAAATCATAGCAGAGGAGATGGAACGGAAACAATCAGGCAAACAATAACGAAAACGAAAAACTATTTATGAAGAAAAAACTCGCCATCGTCATGGCACTCTGTCTGACGGCCACCCTGTCGTGGGCAGAGCAAGTAGTGGTTCAGACCCGCAACAACACGCTGGTGCTGAACGTAGAGAAGGGCGCACAGCCAAAGTATGTGTACTACGGTGCCAAGTTGAATGCTCAGGAGCTGCAGCACCTGCAGAACCCCGTCATGTTCGGGCGCATGGAGGTATATCCTGCCCACGGACTGAACACACCCGCCGAGGCTGCCCTCGCCATGCGCCATGCCGATGGCAACCTGTCGACCGCCCTGCAGGCCACGGGCGTGGAGCGCAATGGCGATGTGACGACCATCACGCTGAAAGACCCCGTCTATCCCGTCACCGTCAAGCTGAACTACAAGGCTTACGAGGACACGGACATGATTGAGGCATGGACGGAAATCACCAATGGCGAGAAAGGCATCGTCACCCTGACCACCTTTGCGTCAGCCATGCTGCCCATCCGTCGTGGCAACGTGTGGCTCAGCCATCTCTACGGTTCATGGGCCAACGAGGGCCAGCTGGTGGAGGAACCGCTGACTCCGGGGCAGAAGGTGCTCGTCAACAAGGACGGTACCCGTAACTCGCACACCGACCACGGCGAGGTGATGTTCTCGCTGGACGGCAAGGGACAGGAGAACACAGGCGACGTGATAGGTGCCGCCATCTGCTATTCGGGCAACTATCGGCTGAAGGTGGTCACCGACGATACGGACTACCACTATTTCTTTGCCGGCATCAACGAGGACAACTCGGAGTATCACCTGAAGAAGGGCGAGACCTTTCGCACGCCGGCACTGGCACTGACCTACTCGCAAGAGGGCTTGTCGGGTGCCAGCCGCAATTTCCACAAGTGGGGTCGTAAGTACAAGCTCCAGCACGGCGACAAGGAGCGCAAGATATTGCTTAACTCATGGGAGGGTGTCTACTTCGACATTAACCAGAAGGGCATGGACCAGATGATGGCTGACATCGCCTCGATGGGCGGCGAGCTGTTTGTGATGGATGACGGCTGGTTTGGCGACAAGTACCCCCGTAAGGTGGACAACTCCAGTCTGGGCGACTGGGTGGTTGACAAGCAGAAGTTGCCCGAGGGCATCGAGGGCTTGCTGCGCGACGCCAAGAAGAACGGTGTCAAGTTCGGCATCTGGATAGAGCCTGAGATGGCTAACACCACCAGCGAACTGTACGAGCAGCACCCCGACTGGATTGTCAAGGCTCCCAAGCGCGAGCCAGTGTTGGGTCGTGGTGGTACGCAGGTGGTGCTCGACCTGAGCAACCCCAAGGTACAGGACTTCGTGTTCGGCATCGTTGACAACCTCCTGACCAACTATCCAGAGATTGACTACATCAAGTGGGATGCCAATATGGCCATCATGAACCACGGCTCGCAGTATCTGACCATGAACGACCAGAGCCACCTCTACATCGAGTACCATCGTGGTTTCGAGAAGGTGTGCCAGCGCGTCAGGGCCAAGTTTCCCGACGTGACGATACAGGCCTGTGCCTCGGGTGGCGGACGTGCCAACTGGGGTGTGATGCCTTACTTCGACGAGTTCTGGGTGTCCGACAATACCGATGCCCTGCAGCGCATCTATATGCAGTGGGGCACCAGCTATTTCTTCCCCGCCATCGCTATGGGCTCGCACATATCGGCTACGCCCAATCACACCGTGTTCCGCACTACCTCGATGAAGTACCGTATCGACGTGGCCATGTCGGGCCGTCTGGGTATGGAGATTCAGCCCAAGAACATGACCGACGAGGAGAAAGCCCTGTGCCGTCAGGCTATCAAGGAATACAAGCAGATACGCCCCGTCGTGCAGTTTGGCAACATCTACCGACTGGTGTCGCCCTACGACCGCAAGGGGCTGGCTTCGCTCATGTATGTTGACGACCAGAAGCAGAAGGCTGTCTGGTACTGGTGGAAGACGGAGTCGTTCCAGAATGAGCACCTGCCCCGTGTAAAAATGGCGGGCCTTGATGCCAATCGTATGTATAAGGTACACGAGCTGAACCGCATCGACCTGAAGCCGCTCGACTGCGAAGGCCAGTTGTACAGTGGTGCCTACCTGATGAACCACGGACTGGATATGCCTTACCGCAATGAAGTGGACTGGGGCAAGAAGAACGAGTGGGCCAGTCGCGTATTGTACTTGGAAGCTCAGTAAATGTTCGGAGGCAAGCAGGAAGGAACGGACTTGCTGGCGTATATCCGCGAGGGGCGCGAAATGACGCAAGGCGAGAAACTCAGGCTGATTGTCAGCCTGAGCATCCCGTCTATCTTGGCACAGATATCGGCCACGGTCATGTTCTTCATCGATGCGTCGATGGTGGGCCATCTGGGTGCAAAGGCATCGGCAGCCATCGGACTGGTGGAGACCACGGGCTGGCTGATGGGTGGACTGGCCTCGGCGGCCAGCATGGGATTCTCTGTGCAGGTGGCCCATGCCATCGGTGCCAACGATTTTGAGCGGGCTCGCCGTGTGCTGCGCCAGTCGCTGGTGTGCTGCACCATCTGGGCTATGGCCATCTCGCTGACGGCCATAGCCATCAGCGGGCCGCTGCCTCACTGGCTGGGCGGTTCCGAGGAGATAACCCACGATGCTTCGCTCTACTTTGCCATCATCGGCTTCTGCGGCATCTTCTTCCAGCTCGAGGGGCTGGCAGGCTCTATGCTGAAGTGCTCGGGCAACATGAAAATCCCGTCCATGCTGAACATCCTGATGTGCGTCATGGATGTGTGCTTCAACGTCCTGTTTATATATGTGCTCGACTTGGGAGTGATGGGCGCTGCTATGGGAACGGGTGCTGCCGAGCTTATCACTGCCATCCTGATGCTCTACTTCCTGCTCTGCCGTTCTGACATACTGCACTTGAAAGGGCGCCCCGGCTCTTTCCGTCCCAAGATGGACGTGGTGGGCAACGCCTTCAAGATAGGTGGCCCGATGGGATTGCAGCACACCCTGATGGGTTCGGCTCAGGTGGTTAGCACACTGATTGTGGCACCGCTGGGCACGATGGCCATTGCCGCCCACTCGTTAGGCATCATCGTTGAGAGCCTGTGCTATATGCCGGGCTACGGCCTTGCCGAGGCTGCCACCACACTGGTAGGTCAGAGTTTCGGGGCAGGCCAGCGGGCACTCACCCGCTCGTTTGCCCGTATGTCAGCCGGACTGGGTATGCTCGTCATGACGCTCATGGGTGTGCTGATGTTCGTCTTTGCCTCAGAGCTGATGTCGCTGATGACTCCCGTTGACGAGATTATCCGTCTGGGCACCGAGTGCCTTCGCATCGAAGCCTTTGCCGAACCAATGTTTGCCGCTGCCATTGTGTGCAATGGCGTATTTATCGGTGCTGGCGACACGTTAAAGCCTGCCATCATGAGCCTGCTATCCATGTGGGGTGTGCGTCTGACGCTGGCCGCTCTGCTCGCCACCACCTACGGTTTGCCCGGTGTATGGACGGCTATGGCTATCGAACTCACCTTCAGGGGCTGCATCTTCCTGCTGCGAATGTTCCGAGGAGGATGGCTCAAAAAGATTCAGTAACCTTGCCTGTTTGGCATACAGGCATACAAAAAAGCTGTGCAGCCTACGAACCAATCGCAGACTGCACCTTTTTTCTTTTCCTATTAATAACTAAAAACCTAATGCTCTCTCTTACCTTATTAAATCCCTAACACCTTAAAAGATAAAATAACTTTAACTACTAACCTAAAACTACTAACGAACCTTATGTGTCTGTTATCCTCAATCTTTGCCTAATACCTTTGTTATGTTATCTCTGAATCACGCTGCAAAGTTACGATGCTTTTTAGAAACACTGCTTACTTTGCATCCCCAAAACGCAGGAAAAGGACGCTATTCTTGACGCAAATCAATCAGTTGTGTGCGGACACATTTACTTATTTGGCAGTTGCACGTAGTTCTTTCTCCACCAGATTCGTCAGGTCAACAAACTGCTCTATGCTAAGCTGTTCAGGGCGGCGTGTCATCAAGTCCTGCTGGAAGAAACCCTCCGAGGCAGGATGCTGGCTGTCGAAAATCTGGCGCAGCGATACGCGCAGCATCTTACGGCGCTGGTTGAAGACTGTTTTTACTACCCGCTTAAACAGCTGTTCGTCGCACTCCAGCCGTTCCACCTTGTTGCGCGTCATACGGATAACGGCACTCTGCACCTTGGGCGGTGGATTGAACACCGAAGGCTCTACCGTGAAGAGGTACTCCACATCGTACCATGCCTGAATCAGCACCGACAGGATGCCGTAAGCCTTTGTGCCAGGCTTTGATGCCATGCGCAGTGCCACCTCGTGCTGAATCATGCCCGTGCAGCAAGGTATCAGGTCGCGATGGTCGAGCATCTTAAAGAATATCTGTGAGGAGATGTCGTAGGGATAGTTGCCCGTCAGCACAAACTGCTGACCGTTGAACACCCGACTGAGGTCCATGCGCAGGAAGTCCTCGCCCAAGATGTTTTCCCGCAAACTGGGGAAGTGCTCATTCAGATAGGCCACCGACTCGCGGTCAATCTCCACCACCTTAAACGGGCGGGGCTTCTCTACTAAGAATTGCGTCATGATGCCCATGCCGGGGCCTACCTCTAAAACGGGGATGTCAGGGCAGGCATCCACCGTGTCAGCTATTCGCCGCGCTATTGTCAGGTCGGTCAGGAAATGCTGACCGAGGTTCTTCTTTGGTCTTACTTGTTTCATCATACTGGCGCAAAGGTACGAATAAGTGAGTAAAATGCCAAAATTTATTGGGGCATTTTCGAGCGCGAGTGCCTTAGACTGTAGGTCAGAGGTGCGAATAAACGGGTAGGATGCCAAAATTTAACAGAGTTTTGTATGCGTTTCTTCTTACTTTTTTATACCTTTGCCGGCTCAATGGAAGAGCGGAAGATAATCCACATAGACATGGATGCGTTCTTTGCCTCGGTAGAGCAGCGAGACCGTCCAGAACTGAGGGGCATCCCTCTGGCAGTGGGTTACGACGGGCCGCGTGGTGTGGTGGCGACGGCCTCCTATGAGGCGCGCAGCTATGGGGTTCGCTCGGCGATGTCAATGGTTAAGGCCAAGCGCCTTTGTCCGCATCTGACGGTAGTGCCAGGAAACCATGTGCGTTATAAGGAGGTGTCGAATCAGGTTCACGACATCATGCGTGACTATACCGACCTGATAGAGCCTATCTCGCTGGATGAGGCTTTTCTGGACGTGACGGAGAACAAACCCGGCATTCCGCTGGCCGTTGACATTGCCCGTGAAATCAGGCAGCGCATCCGTGACGAGCTCCACCTGACGGCCTCGGCTGGCATCTCATACAATAAACTGCTGGCCAAGATTGCTTCCGACTGGCGTAAGCCTGACGGGATGACGACCATTCATCCCGACCGTGCGCTTGACTTCATTGCCCAGCTCAAGGTGGAAAAGCTATGGGGCGTAGGGCCTCGCACGGCTGAGCGGATGCACTATATGGGCGTCTTTACGGGTGGCGACCTGCGCAAAGTGCCATTGCAACGGCTGACGCAGGTGTTCGGCAAGATGGGGCGTATGTTCTATGACTTTGCCCGAGGCATTGACCTGCGGCCTGTAGAAACGGAGTGGGTGCGCAAGTCGGTGGGCTGTGAACGCACCTTTCTGGAGGATATTTGCAAACCTTCCGTTGTGCTCATCGAACTATACCATGCCGTAGAGGAACTGGTGCGGCGCATTGCCAAGAGCGACTTTGAAGGGCATACGCTGACGTTGAAGGTGAAATATAGTGACTTTACGCAAATCACTCGCTCGCTGACCGTACAGCCTGTGCTGACAACGAAAGACGACTTGCTGCCCGTGGCTAAGCGACTGTTGGGCGAGGTGGTGTACAGTGCCGACCATCCCATCCGTCTGTTAGGGCTGTCGGTGAGCAACCCGACGCTGGAAGCGATGTCGCACAAGGTGGAGTGGATAGAAGGATATTTAGAATTTGAAGATGAAGAAACTGATTAGATTTATCAAAGACTGGACGTTGCCCGTGGCCATTGCCGTGGGCTCTGCGTGTTATCTGACATTCTATTGGGTGCCTGCGCTCGTTGCAGTGGGCGATGTGCTGGCTCCTGTGTTTGACATGATTTTCCCGTTGTCTGTATTCCTTACGCTGTTTGTCACCTTCTGCAAGGTGGACTACCATCAGATGTTGCCTCATCGTTGGCACGCAGGTGTACTGGTAGCCCAGCTCTTGCTTATCGCCGTGAATATCGGCATCATCTTGTGGGTACAGGATGATGCGGAGCAGAAAACACTCTGGGAGGCCGTGCTGACGTGTATTATCGGGCCGTCAGCATCAGCAGCCCCCGTCGTGGTGGGCAAGTTGGGTGGCAATATCTCTACAATGACTACTTACACCCTGCTCTCCGCACTGGCCTCTGCCGTGCTCATCCCGTTGGTGTTCCCCATCCTTGAACAGACCGTTCACGTTGACTTCCTGTCAGCCTTCCTGATAATATTGGAAAAGGTGGCCGTTGTTCTACTGCTGCCATTAGTGCTGGGTTGGTTGGTGCAACATTACCTGCACGCCCTGCACCGCCGCATCGTGTCGATGCCCAACCTCAGTTTCTACTTTTGGGCCATCTCGCTCAGCATCACCACGGGCATCACGGTAAAGAACATCGTGCATAGCGATGCCACCGTCCTGCTACTACTGCTTATTGCTGCCGCCACCTTTGTCCTCTGCTTCGTCCAGTTCGGCATAGGCCGTTCCATTGGCCGCTGCTTGGGTGAGGAGATTAATGCAGGTCAGGCCCTGTTCCAGAAAAACACCGCCCTCAGCATCTGGGTAGCCTATATGTATCTCAACCCTGTAGCCTCAGTAGGTGCCGGCTGCTACGTGCTGTGGCAAAACATCATCAACAGCGTTGAAATCTGGCAGGAGCGCAAGAAGCAAGAGCGTTTCCCTAAATAACGTTGAGCTCAATGCAATCCTTTCGGAAGTGATGTCTTTAATGTGATATACTTTCTGAGTATAACAGGAAACCGTCTTGCAGTAGACAATTACACTTTATTCGTTTAATTATTTCAGAGCTGACATAGCTATATCAGTAATTCCGTCAGGATTGAGATTACATTCACGTTGGAGCTCGACGGCATTATACCTGTTCAGGAACTCTTTTGG
>CAMWKZ010000040.1 GCA_947174945.1 uncultured Prevotellaceae bacterium
GTATTATATACATATATCAAGATAGAATATGGGAAAGATTATTGCTTTGGCAAACCAGAAAGGTGGCGTAGGCAAGACAACTACCACCATAAACCTGGCGGCCTCGCTGGCCACGCTGGAAAAGACGGTGCTGGTGGTCGACGCCGACCCGCAGGCCAATGCCTCGAGTGGCTTGGGCGTAGACATCAAGGAGGTCGACTGCTCGCTTTACGAGTGCATCATCGACAAGGCCGACGTGCGCGACGCCATCTACACCACCGATATTGAGGGGCTTGACATCATTCCAAGCCACATCGACTTGGTGGGTGCCGAGATTGAAATGCTGAATCTGGACAACCGCGAGCGCATCATCAGCAACCTGCTGGAGCCGCTGCGTCAGGAATACGACTTCATACTGATAGACTGTTCGCCGTCGCTGGGCCTTATCACGGTCAACGCGCTGACGGCAGCCGACTCGGTGATTATCCCCGTACAGTGCGAATACTTTGCATTAGAGGGTATCTCGAAGCTGCTCAACACCGTCAAGATTATCAAGACGAAGCTGAACCCCAAGCTGGAGATTGAGGGATTCCTGCTGACGATGTACGACTCTCGTCTGCGCTTGGCCAACCAGATTTACGACGAGGTGAAGCGTCACTTCCAAGAGCTGGTGTTCAAGACCGTCATCCAGCGCAACGTGAAGTTGTCGGAAAGCCCGTCGCACGGGTTGCCCGTCATCCTCTACGATGCCGAGTCAACAGGCACGAAGAACCACTTGGCACTGGCTAAGGAAATCATCAACAAGAACAGTTAACACATGGCAGTAAAGAAGAAATACGACCGCAATGTACTGGGACGCGGGCTGGACGACATAGGCAACGGGCGCGGACTGGACGCGCTGATTGACACTCACAGCGAAGTGAAGACGGAAGGCTCGTCGAACCTGAACGAGATTGAGCTGTCGCAGATAGAGCCCAACCCCAACCAGCCACGCCGCGAGTTTGCCGCCGAGGCACTGCAGGAGCTGGCCAACAGCATCCGCGAACTGGGCATCATCCAGCCCATCACCCTGCGCAAAGTGGAGGGACAGAAGTACCAGATTATCGCCGGTGAGCGCCGTTGGCGTGCCTCGCAGCTGGCCGGCCTGACCAAGATACCCGCCTACATCGTTACCGTTGAGGACCAGGAGGTGATGGAAATGGCGTTGGTGGAGAACATTCAGCGCGAAGACCTGAATGCCATCGAGATTGCGCTGGCCTACCAGCATCTGGCCGATACGTCAGGCATGACGCAGGCCAAGATTTCGGAACGTGTAGGCAAGAGCCGCGCCGCCGTCACCAACTATATGCGACTGCTGAAGCTGCCCGCTCAGGTACAGATAGCCCTCAAGAACCACGAGATAGAGATGGGGCACGCTCGTGCCCTGCTGGCGCTGGAAAGCCCCTCACAGCAAATCAAGCTGTTCAAGGAAGTGCAGCAGCAACAATACTCCGTCCGTAAGGTGGAGGGGCTGGTGCAGGCACTAAAGAGCGGCGAGGAAATCAAGACAGCCAAAGGCAGGCTCACTGCCAAGGACAACTTGTCCGAGGAGTTCAGCATCCTGCGCGAGCGCCTTTCCCAGTTCTTCCATGCCAAGGTGCAGATGACCTGCTCGCCTAAAGGCAAGGGAAAGATTAGCATTCAGTTTGACAACGAGGAACAGCTGGAGCGCATCATGAACGCGCTGGACGGAGCGAATGGGTAGGTGGACTGTCATTATCATCATGCTCCTCACGGGCATTCACTGTCAGGCACAGACGGAGGACTTGGCAGTGATGGACTCTATTGCCGAGGTTGACTCGAGGGCACTCCTGAGCGACAGCCTGACGGGCAGGACTGACACCGCGTCGGTGGTCATCATGAAGGAGAAGCAGATGAAGCCCAAGCGCGACTGGGCAACATGGAAGCCCAACCCGCAACGGGCATTATGGCTGGCTATGGCGCTGCCTGGAGCCGGACAGATATACAACCGCAAATACTGGAAGCTGCCCATTATCTACGGCGGATTTATGGGCTGCATCTATGCCCTGACGTGGAACGACATGATGTACAAGGACTATTCGCAAGCCTATCTGGACATCATGGACGACGACCCGGCAACGGCCAGCTACAACAAGTTCCTGCATCTGGGCATACAGATTACCCCAGCCAACGAAGAGCGCTACAAGCAGCTGTTCAAGAGCCGAAAAGACAAGTACCGCCGCTGGCGTGACATGAGCTTCTTCGTCATGATAGGCGTCTATGCCCTTTCCGTCATTGATGCCTACGTCGACGCTGAGCTGTCGGAGTTTGACATCTCAAAGGACTTGAGCCTGAAGGTGTCGCCCGCCGTTATCCCCAACCATTCAGGGGGCAACCCGCTGCAGGCCCAGTCGCTGGGCGTGAACTGTAGCCTGAGTTTTTAACCCTAAACAAAGAAAAGCAAGTATGAATAAGAAACTATGGATGCTCCTCGCCATGATGTTCGCCACGACCAGTATGCTGGCGCAGGTGAACACCGAGGACGACGAGACAAACGATGAAGACGAGATTACCGTGACCGACCAGAAGGGCCATCAGGAGGTGATTGAATTTCCCGAGGCCATGACCTACGACTTGGACAGCCTGCTAAACCTGTATATGTCAAAGACCTATCTGGACGAGGACGGCGACTGCAATATGCGCGACATCAACCCAGTCTACACCAAGGAGGATTATATCAACCGACTGAGCCGACTGCCTAACGTGATGGAGATGGTACACAACGACGTGGTACAGAAGTTCATCGACCGTTACAGCGGTCGCCTGCGCCACTCTATCAGTTACATGCTGGGCGCGTCAAACTTTTATATTCCCATCTTCGAGGAGGCACTGGAGACGTATCAGTTGCCGCTGGAGCTGAAATACCTGCCTATTATTGAGTCGGCGCTGAACCCGACGGCTGTCAGTCGCGTGGGTGCCACGGGCCTGTGGCAGTTTATGATTGGCACGGGCAAGCAATACGGGCTGCAGGTGAACTCGCTGGTTGACGAGCGCCGCGACCCCGTCAAGTCGTCTTATGCCGCCGCCCGCTACCTGAAAGACCTCTACAAAGTGTTCGGCGACTGGAACCTTGTCATTGCTGCCTACAACTGTGGGCCGGAGAATATCAACAAGGCTATCCACCGTTCAAACGGTGAAAAGGACTATTGGAAGATTTACCCCTATCTTCCCAAGGAGACCCGTGGCTACGTGCCTGCCTTCATCGCTGCCAACTACATCATGACCTACTACTCACAGCATAACATCTGCCCCATGACCACCCGTCTGCCGGCCAAGACCGACACCGTGATGGTCAACAGGAACGTACACATGGAGCAGGTGGCTGCCGTCGTTGGCATTAACATCGACCTGCTGCGCTCGCTTAACCCGATGTACCGCCGTGACGTAATACCCGGAGCTACCGAGCCGATGCCGCTCCGACTGCCGCAGTCGGAAGTGGGCAAGTTTATCGACATGGCCGATTCTGTGTACAACTATAAGGCCGACGAACTGCTGTCGAAGCGCTCTGAGGTAGAGATTAAGGAAGACGCTCCCACCTACTATCGCAAGAGCACTCGCACCTATAAGAAAAAGACGACACGTGCCAAGCGAGGTCGCAGGGCACCCGTAAAGCGCCGCAGTACGGGCCGCCGCACAAGAAGACGCAGATAACATATAATATATAATAAGGTATAGAAGAGAAGACTATGGACGACGAGCTGATGATGCGCGAAGCCGCTGACGAGAAACTGATAAACGATGCGTTCCAGCGGCTACTGGACAATTATCTGGCATCACGCCACCGTAAGAAGGTGGACATCATCACCAAGGCATTCAACTTTGCACGACAGGCCCATAAGGGTGTGCGCCGACTATCGGGTGAGCCTTATATCATGCACCCCATCACCGTGGCGCAGATAGCCTGCGAGGAGGTGGGACTGGGCTCTACCAGCATCTGCGCTGCCCTGCTCCACGACGTTGTTGAGGACACCGACTATACCACTGAGGACATCGAAAACATCTTCGGTCCGAAGATTGCACAGATTGTCGACGGGCTGACCAAGATTAGTGGCGGCATATTCGGCGAGCAGGCTTCCGCGCAGGCAGAGAACTTCAAAAAGCTGCTGCTCACCATGAGCGACGACATCCGCGTCATCCTTATCAAGATATGTGACCGTCTGCACAATATGCGTACCCTGCAATCGCAGCCAGCCAACAAGCAGTATAAGATAGCTGGTGAAACACTGTATATCTACGCGCCACTGGCTAACCGATTAGGGCTCTATAAGATTAAATCGGAACTGGAGAACCTGAGCTTCCAGTACGAGCACCCTGAGGAGTACAACAACATCAAGTTGAAGCTGGCCTCTACAGAGGAATCACGCCATGAGTTGTTCGCCCAGTTCACTGCGCCCATCGAGGAGGCACTGAAGCAGATGGGCATCAAGTACGAAATCAAGGAACGTGTAAAGACCCCTTATTCCATTTGGAACAAGATGCAACACAAGCACGTCACCTTTGAGGAAATATACGACATCTTGGCCGTGCGCATTATCTTCACGCCCGATAAGAGGGAAGAGGAAGTCAACGAGTGCTTTAACATCTACGTGGCTATCTCGAAAATCTACAAGAGCCACCCCGACCGCTTGCGCGACTGGCTGAACCACCCGAAAGCCAACGGCTATCAGGCACTGCACGTTACCCTGATGTCAAGGCAGGGCCGATGGATAGAGGTGCAGATTCGCTCCAACCGCATGGACGAGATTGCCGAGCAGGGATTTGCTGCCCACTGGAAATACAAGGAGGGCGAAGAAAGCGAATATACGGAGGACGAAAGCGAACTGAACGACTGGCTGCGTACCATCAAGGAGATTTTAGACGACCCACAGCCTGACGCAATGGACTTCCTCGATGCTATCAAGCTCAACCTCTTCGCCTCCGAGATATTTGTCTTTACGCCTAAGGGCGAAATCAAGACCATGCCTACAGGTTGTACGGCCCTAGACTTTGCCTTTAGCATCCATACCTTCCTTGGCTCCCACTGTATCGGAGCGAAAGTCAACCACAAGCTCGTGCCCTTGAGCCACAAGCTCCAGAGTGGCGACCAAGTGGAGATTCTTACCTCCAAGTCACAGCACGTACAACCGTCGTGGATAAACTTTGTCAGCACGGCCAAGGCCAAAGCCAAGATACAGGCCATACTGCGCCGCAACTGCCGCGAGCTGCAAAAGCAGGGCGAGGAGATGTTTAGCGAGTTCCTGAAGAAGAACAACATCGAGAATATGCTCAGTGCCGCAGACAAGCTGACCGAGCTGCACGAGGTGCGCAACCGTGAAGAGTTCTTCCAAGCCATTGCCGACAAGACCATCCTGCTGGGCGAAAAAGACCTTGACGAACTGCAAGGAAAGAACGGCAAGTCGGGCTGGCGCAAACTGGTACCGTTCTTAGGTCGTGGTAAGCAGAAGAAGACAACCAAGAAACAACAGGAACTATTCGTCGTGCCCGAGAAGTTCAATCGCAAAAAGCCCATCTACATCACCGACGACAACATCGGGCAATATAAGTTCAAGCACTGTTGCCACCCGATTCCGGGCGACGACATCTTAGGCTTTATAGACGGCAAGCACCAGATAGAAATCCATAAGCGCGACTGTCCTGTAGCCACCAAGTTGAAGGCTGGCTTTGGCAATCGCATCCTCGATGCCAAGTGGAATATGCACAAGAAGCTGTTCTTCGATGCAACAATCCGCCTGCAGGGCATCGACCGCGTAGGTATGCTACTCGACCTCTCCCGCGTTATCTCCATGCAGATGAACGTCAACATCCACAAGCTGACCATTGCCAGCGAGGAAGGCGTATTCGACGGCACCATCGAGCTGCGCGTCCACGACCGCGAGGACGTGAAGGAGATTATCGGTCAGCTAAAGTCTGTCGAAGGCTTGCAAGACGTATCGCAAATCATGTAAAGAATCAAACAACAAAACAAACCCAGTATGAAAAAGCTAATCAGTATCATCTGTGTGCTCATGGGAGTCATGAGCATACAGGCTAAAGACAAGTATGACAACCCCGATACCCTCGTGGTCAGCCGCGACGGCACAGGGCAGTTTCGTAACGTCAGCGAAGCCATTGAGGTGTGCCGCGCCTTTATGGACTACCACAAGGTTATTTTCGTGAAGAAAGGCACCTACAAGGAGAAGCTGACCATCCCCCAGTGGCTGACGAACATAGAGATATGCGGCGAGGACCGCGACAACACTATCATCACGTGGGACGACCACGCCAACATCAAGGCCGACATCACCCCACTGACTGCGCAGGGCGAAGTTAAGAATATAGGTACCTTCCGCACCTTCACGCTAAAGATTCAGGGCAGCCATATCACACTGAAGAACATCACCATCGAGAACAACTCAGCCCGATTAGGACAAGCCGTAGCCCTGCATACAGAGGGTGACTGCCTGACGTTCATCAACTGCCGCTTCTTAGGCCATCAGGACACTATCTATACGGGCAACGCCAAGACCCGCCTGTACTTCAAGGACTGCTACATCGAAGGAACCACCGACTTCATCTTTGGTCCGTCAACAGCGTGGTTTGAACAGTGCGACATTTTCTGCAAGGCCAACTCTTACATCACCGCTGCCTCCACGCCGCAGGATGTTCCTTACGGCTACATCTTCAACAACTGCCGTATTACGGCTGCCCCTAACGTAGACAAGGTTTACTTAGGCCGTCCGTGGCGCGACTACGGCTATACGCTGTTCATGAACTGCGAGCTGCCCAAGCAGATTAGGCCTGAGGGCTGGCACCAGTGGCGCCCCGAGGCCGTCAAGACTGCCCGTTACATGGAGTACAACAACCGTGGTGAGGGTGCTGCCACCAATCAGCGTGTGGCATGGAGCCGCCAGCTGACCAAGAAGGAGGCCCAGAAGATAACCCCTGAGGTTGTATTCAGCATCAACGATACTTGGAATCCCTAATAAACCATCCTATTATGAAGAAACTATTCCTGCTTGTGCTAACCTGTACGATGTCCTTGTCCGTCGTTGCACAAGAGCACCCGCTGTGGCTCCGCTTCAGCGCTATCTCGCCCGACGGTAAGACCATTGCATTCTCTTACAAGGGCGACATCTATACCGTACCGTCAACAGGTGGCGAGGCTCGCCAGCTGACTACCAATTCAGCCTACGATGCCTACCCCGTGTGGAGCCCCGACGGCAACAGCATCGCCTTCGCCTCTACGCGTGAAGGCAGCTTCGATGTGTACCTCATGAGCCGCAACGGAGGCACCCCCACCCGACTGACTACCAGCAGCAACGACGAGCTGCCCATTACTTTCAGTGATAACGAACACGTGCTGTACAAGGCAAAGATAATGCCTACCGCCCAGTCTATCATGCCGACACGCAACTTTCCCCAAGTCTATGAGGTCAGCACAAAGGGCGGACGTGCCCGCTTGTTCTCCGTCATCACGATGGAGGACATCAGCATCAACAGCCGCGGAGACATACTTTATCACGACTATAAAGGCTATGAAGACCCGTTCCGCAAGCACCACCAGTCGGCTGTCACCCGTGACATCTGGCTGACCAGCAACGGCAAGTACACCAAGCTGACCGACTTCCGAGGCGAAGACCGCACCCCCGTATGGGCTGCCGACGGCCAGTCGTTCTATTATCTGAGCGAGCGCGACGGCACGTTCAACGTCTGGAAGCGCAACGTAGACGGCAGTGGCGAGCTGCAACTGACCCATCACAAGCTGAACCCCGTGCGCTATCTGACGGTGGCCAACAACGGCACGCTGTGCTATGGCTACGACGGCGAGCTGTACACATGGGCCAATGGACAGGAGAAGAAGGTCAACGTCACCATCAACACCGACCGTACCGACCACGACCTTGTGCGCAAGGTTGAGACGACGGGCGCCACGGAGATATGCCTGTCGCCCAAGGGCAAGGAGATTGCCTTCATTATGCACGGTGATGTCTACGTGACCTCTATCGACTACAAGACCACCAAGCGCATCACCAATACGCCCGAACAGGAGCGCAACCTCAGCTTCGCACCCGACGGGCGCAGTCTGGCCTACGCCTCTGAACGCGGTGGCGTGTGGCAGATATATCGCACCACTATCAAGAACAAGGAGGAGAAGCAGTTCACTTATGCCACTGACCTGACCGAGGAAAGGCTGACACAGGGCGACCGCGTGTCGATGCAACCCAAGTACAGCCCCAACGGCAAGGAGATAGCCTTCTTTGAGAACCGTGGCGACCTGCGCATCCTGAACGTGGCCACCAAGCAGGTACGCACCGTGCTGGACGGGAAGTTCAACTACTCCTACAGCGACGGCGACCTGTGGTGCGAGTGGAGCCCCGACGGACGCTGGCTGCTGTCCAGCTACATCGGTGTGGGCGGCTGGCACAGCCCCGACATTGCGCTGGTTGACGTCACGGGCAAGAAAGCCCCTTACAACCTGACCAACAGCGGCTATAGCAACAGCTTCGGCAAGTGGGCGTTAGGGGGCAAGGGTATGCTCTTCTCCAGCGACCGCGCCGGCTATCGCAGTCATGGCAGCTGGGGAGCCGAGGAGGATGTCTACCTGATGTTCTTCGACTTGGATGCCTACGAGCGTTTCCAGATGACGAAGGAGGAGAAGGCACTACTGGACGAGGCCGAGAAGGCTGCCAAGAAAGAAAAGAAAGAGAGCGAAGACGACAAGAAGGCAAAGAACGGCAAGAAGAAGGCCACACCGAAAAGTGAGCCTGTCCAGCCGTTGGTACTCGACTTGGAGAACTGCCGCGATCGCATTGTGCGCCTCACCGTCAACTCCAGCCATCTGGGCGATGCCGTGCTGAGCCCGAGGGGCGACACGCTGTATTATCAGGCTGCCTTCGAGGACGGCTATGACCTGTGGAAGCACGACCTGACAGCCGACAAGACGGAGATTGTGCTGAAGAACGTAGGCGGCAGTGCGATGCAGGCCGACAGCAAGTTTAAGACCCTCTATCTCTGCTCAAGGGGCATCAAGAAGATTGACCTCGGCAAGAACAAGGTAGAGACCATAGCCTTTGAGGCTCCCTTCGACCTGCGCCCTGAACAGGAGCGCCAGTACCTGTTCGACCACATCTGGCGACAGGTGAAAGAGAAGTTCTACGACACCAACCTGCACGGCATTGACTGGGAGGGCTACCGCAAGACCTACGAGCGTTTCCTGCCGTATATCAACAACAACTACGACTTCCGCGACATGCTGAGTGAGATGTTAGGCGAGCTGAATGCCTCGCACACGGGAGCACGCTACCGCCCGACAAGCACGGCACTGCGGACAGCCCAGCTGGGTGTCTTCATCGACCACAGCTACGAGGGCGACGGCTTGCGCATCGAGGAGGTCATCAAGCGCGGCCCGTTTGCCGTCCGCAACACGGGTGTCAAGGCGGGTTGCATCATTGAGCAGATTGACGGCCAGCCCATCAAGCAGGGCGAGGACTACAACTATATGCTCGACGGCAAGGCTGGCAAGCGCACCCACGTGACGGTGTACGACCCCAAGAGCGGACAGCGACGCGACGTAACCATCAAGCCCGTCAGTCAGGCAGAGCTGGACGAGCTGCTTTACAAGCGGTGGGTTGACCGCAACCGCCAGCTGGTGGACAGCCTGTCGGGCGGTCGGCTGGCCTACGTCCACGTGAAGGCGATGAACAGCGAGAACTTCCGCAACGTGTACAGCGAGCTGCTGAGCGACAAGAACCGCAACCGCGAGGGTGCGATAGTGGACGAGCGCGGCAATGGCGGTGGCTGGTTGCACGACGACCTGTGTACGCTGCTGAGTGGGCGCGAGTATCACCGCTTCGTGCCTAATGGCAAGTATGTGGGTCGCGACCCGCTGAACAAGTGGGTGAAGCCCTCGTGTGTGCTGATGAACGAAGACTGCTACAGCAATGGCTCGGGCTTCCCGTGGGTGTATCGCGAGCTGGGTGTGGGCAAGCTGATAGGCACCCCCGTGGCCGGCACGGCCACCAGTGTATGGTGGGAGACGCTGATGGACCGCACGCTCGTCTTCGGTATTCCGCAGGTGGGCAAGTGGGACAAGAACGACCAGTTCATGGAGAATCAGGAGCTGTTCCCCGACGTTGAGGTGTTCAACACTCCCGAGGACTACATCACGGGCTACGACCGCCAGCTGGTGACAGCCGTCAAGGAGATGATGAAAGGCTTGAAATAAGACGAAAGACAAATGGACTACTCGAGGTAGTCCATTTGCTTTTTCAATTCCTGCAGGTCGTCGCGCACGCTTATCAACCGGGTCAGCACCTCGGCCCTGCGGTCTGCGCCGTCGCGATTGCTGTTGATTATCTTCTTTGCAGCCGCCAGTTTGAACCCGCGCACCTTCACTAAGTTGTGTATCAGGCGTATCTGCTCGATGTCCTTCTCCTGATACTGTCGTATCTTGGCAGCGCCACTGGTCTTGGGCTTCAGGTAGGGGAACTCCTGCTCCCAGTAGCGCAGCGTGCTCTCGTTCACGCCAAACATCTCAGCGACTTCCCTGATGGAGTAGTACAATTTCAGGTTCTTGTTCAGATTCAGTGCCATAGTATCGTCTGCTTTTGCGTGCAAAGATACGAATAAGAACGGAGAAAACAAAATAAAGGAATCATATTTTGTAAAAATACCGACTAAGGTTTGGTGGAATGGGAAAGTATTTGTATTTTTGCACGCACGTGACTAAGACCCGACATAACTAACAATTAAAACAACAAAGCATTATGAAGAAATTTCTGCTTACCCTTGTTGCCGTGGTGGCCGTGAGCGTTGCCGCCAGCGCACAAACTGTTTACATCTCTACGGGCGACGGTGCCGTTGCCTATCACAAGAGCAAGTCGTGCAGCTATCTCACCAACTCGAAGGAGGTGAAGAGCGTGTCGACCGCCGAGGCTAAGAAGCTGGGCCGCCACGAGTGCTCGCGCTGCTATGGCAGTGCCGCATCGGCTGCCAGCAAGAAGGCTGCCACCGCAACGACCAAGAAGACCACGACCACGACGGCTAAGAAGGCTACTGCCGAGCGCGACGAGAAGGGTCGCTTCGTGAAGAAGACGGCTACGACGGAGAAGAAGACCACCACTGCGGCCAAGAAGACTACGACGGCTAAGAAGTCGGCTCCCGAGCGCGATGAGAAAGGCCGCTTCGTGAAGAAGGCCGACACGGAGAAGAAGACCACGACGAAGGCTAAGAAGGCTACTACCACGACTACGAAGAAGTCGGCCCCTGAGCGCGACGAGAAGGGTCGATTCATCAAGAAGACTGACACGACGAAGAAGACTACCACCAAGAAGGCAGCCTAAGCCCGACGGTGACAATCGGATAAAAAACGGTTTACGGCGGCCGCCCCATTCATTAAGGGCGGCCGCCCTTAATCATAAGCCCGCCCGCTCTGAACCATCAGGGCGGGCGCTCCCGTACCAGCCCGAGCCGCTCCAATACCTGTCCCGAACGGCTCCTTACCCCATACGGAGCCGCTCCTTACCCCTCGCCGAGCCTATCGGGACAACGTAAAGAGGCACTCGGCACGATGTACGGAGGCGGTCGGCACCATGCCCCGACATGGCCCCCATGCGCCCCACACCATGCCGGGGCATCGTTTTTCGTCGCTCTTTCTTGGTTATATCACTTATTTGTTGTACCTTTGCACCCGCATTGGTTCATGTACCGATTGGTTTCGGACATGATTAAAAGGGAATCAGGTGAAAGACCTGAGCAGACCCGCTACTGTAAGTCCCATGCTGCGTTTCGGCGACAGTGCCATTGATTACCATTAGCGTAATTGAGAAGGCCGTCCGAAATAGGGGCAAGCCAGGAGACCTGCCATGCGCTAACTGTTTCAATAATCTCGTGGATTAGATTTTGAACTGATGAGAACAGGCAAGCATATAGCAAGCGTCAAGACCCTGCTTGCAGGCTCCGCTGAGCCAGCCCTGCACAGGTTCGCAAGCTGCGGCACCAGTCCGCGGCCAGCCCGTCGTATGCCCGTGCCCGCCGTCCCCTTCGTCTCAAGTCTTTTCCATCTTAACAATTCATGTTTTTACACCATCAGAGAATAGTAAGATGATTAAGAAAATCCTAATTGCCAACCGAGGTGAGATAGCACTTCGGGTCATGCGCTCCTGTAAGGAGAAGGGCATCCGCACGGTAGCCGTCTATAGCGAGGCCGACCGCACGTCCATGCACGTGAGCTATGCCGACGAGGCCGTCTGCATCGGCCCAGCGCCCTCCTCCGAGAGCTACCTCTGCATTGACAAGATAATCAATGCCGCCAAGTCCACCAGTTGTAACGCCATCCACCCCGGCTACGGGTTCCTGAGCGAGAACGCCGACTTCTCTCGCCGATGCAGCGCAGAGGGCCTCATCTTCATAGGCCCCGACGCAGAAAGCATCGAGGCCATGGGCGACAAGATTTCAGCCCGCAAGGCGATGATAGCCGCAGGCGTGCCCGTGGTCCCCGGCACGGCAGCCAACATGGACGAGGAGCACCTTCTTTCGACGTGTCGCGAGATAGGCCTTCCTGTCATCATCAAGGCCGCCGCCGGAGGCGGAGGCAAGGGCATGAGGCTCGTCCGCGACGAGCAAGAACTCGTCGAAGCCTATCGCGCCGCCAAGTCCGAGGCCAAAGCCTCCTTCTCCTCCGACGAAGTATATGTCGAGAAGTACATCGAGTCGCCCCACCATATTGAGATACAGTTCCTCGGCGACCGCCACGGCAACGTCGTCCACCTGTTCGACAGAGAATGCTCCGTCCAGCGGCGACACCAGAAGATAGTCGAAGAATCCCCCTCCCCCTTCATCTCCGACGACATTCGCCAGGCAATGGGCGAGATAGCCGTCAAGGCCGCCAAGTCGGTCAACTACGTCGGCGCAGGCACCATAGAGTTCCTCGTGGACAAGGACATGAACTTCTACTTCCTTGAGATGAACACCCGCCTTCAGGTCGAACACCCCATCACCGAGGAAGTAATAGGGCTTGACCTTGTCAAGGAGCAGATAAACATAGCGTCAGGACAAAGGCTGCGCTTCAGGCAAGGGGACATCCGCCAACGAGGCCATGCCATCGAGTGCCGCATCTGCGCCGAGGACACCGAGCACGAGTTCATGCCCACCGCAGGCGTCATAAGCAATGTGCGCACCCCGCAGGGCATCGGCGTCAGGGTCGACAGCTTCATCTACGACGGCTACGAAATACCCATCTACTACGACTCCATGCTATCCAAGCTCATCGTATGGGCAACCAACCGCAGATACGCCCTTGAACGAATGCGTCGAGCCCTCTATGAATACAAGATTACGGGCATCGTGACCAACATCGACTACCTGCGTCGCATCATGGACGCACGCGACTACGTGAAAGGCGACTACACGACCCACTTCATCGAAGAAAACCAAGACAGGCTGCTCGAAGCCCCAGACAAGGCACAAGCGGAGAAGATGGCCCTTGCAGCCGCCTATATAGACTACATCGTAAACAACAACACTCCCCCCTCTGCCACCAGCGCAGACCAGCACCCCATCAGCCGCTGGCGCGCCTTTGCAAAGCAGAAGGGAGTACTAAGAATCTAAGACCATAATATGCAGGCAAGTATAAACGGGAAGTCCTACGACATAGAACTTGTGTCGAAGGAAGGCAACTATGTACAAGTGAAGATAAATGGCGAGATAATAGACTTGGACGTCGTGATGAGCGAGACGGGCTTCTGCTCAATCATCCACAACGGTAAGAGCTATAACTCCGAGTGCGTAAACACGTCAGAGGGCAAGTACATCATTACCGCTAACTTCAGGCGGTACGAAGTGGAACTGCAGAATCCTCGCAAGAAGTACCTGCGTACAGGCAGCGGGCTGGGCGACGACGTTCAGGACTCCATCAAGGCCCCGATGCCGGGGAAGATAGTCGAGGTGTTCGTCAAGGCCGGCGACTTGGTCAGGAAAGGCGACCCTCTGCTCGTGATAGAGGCCATGAAGATGCAGAGCACCTACACTGCCTCGCAGGACGCGACCATAAAAAGCGTGGAAGTGGAAGCAGGGGACGCAGTCCTTAGCAACCAGCTCCTCATTAGTTTCAAACATGATAATGAATAAAGCAAATGAATACATACGATATACTTGAAGAGAGAAACAAGCGTGCCCTGAAGGGTGGTGGTGAGAAGGCTGTGGCCAAGCAGAAGGTGGCGGGCAAGCACACAGCGCGTGAACGGATTGACATACTCCTCGACGATAACACCTTTGTGGAGACAGACCGCTTCGTGTTGCACGACTGCCATAGCTATGGCATGGAGAACAAACGGTACGACGGCGACGGTGTCGTCACGGGATATGGCAAGATTGACGGCAGGCTTGTCTACGTCTATGCCTATGATTTCACGGTCAACGGCGGCTCGCTGGGCAAGGCCAACGCCTCGAAAATCGTCAAGCTACAGAAGATGGCCCTCAAGACGGGTGCGCCGATTATCGCGCTCAACGACTCCGGCGGAGCCAGAATACAGGAGGGCGTGAATGCACTGAGCGGCTATTCAGAGATTTTCTATCAGAACGTCAAAGCCTCTGGAGTGATACCCCAGATTTCCGCCATCATGGGGCCTTGCGCTGGCGGAGCCTGCTATTCACCCGCCCTTACCGACTTCATACTGATGGTGAATGAGACCAGCTATATGTTTGTCACCGGGCCTGACGTGGTTAAGACCGTAACCCACGAGGAGCTGACAAAGGCCGAGCTTGGCGGTGCCAATACTCATTCGGCCCGCAGCGGTGTTGCGCACCTTGTCGGCAGGGACGAGGAAGAAACGCTGATGATGATACGCGAACTGCTCAGCTTCATTCCTTCAAACAACATGGAAGACGGTGTCATCACCTCCTCCTATGACTCTGGCCCACGGGAATGCCCTAAACTGATGTCTCTCATCCCTGAGAATCCCAACATCCCCTATGACATGAAGGAGCTTATCGAGGAGGTTGTCGACGAACACTACTTCTTCGAAATCATGGGAAACTTCGCTCAGAACATCCTCATCGGCTTTGCCCGTATTGGTGGCCGCCCAGTCGGCATCGTGGCTAATCAGCCTCAGTATCTTGCTGGTGTACTCGACATCGATGCTTCTGACAAGGCAGCCCGCTTCATCCGCTTCTGCGACTGCTTCGATATTCCTATTGTTACTTTCGAGGATGTCCCCGGTTTTCTCCCCGGCCAGCAGCAGGAGCATGGCGGCATCATCCGCCACGGTGCCAAAATCATGTATGCCTATGCAGAAGCTACCGTGCCCAAGATAACATTGATTACGCGCAAGGCTTACGGTGGTGCCTATATTGTCATGTCCTCGAAAGAAACGGGGTGCGATGTCAATCTGGCCTACCCCAATGCCGAGATTGCCGTAATGGGGGCCGACGGAGCCGTCAACATCCTCTATAGGAAGGCCGCAGAGACTGACCGCGCCGAGGCTAAGAAGGAATATGAAAGCCTTTTCTCCAATCCCTATCGTGCGGCTGAGAAGGGCTACATCGACGGAATCATCTTGCCTAAGGACACTCGCACCGCCATCATGCAGGCTCTTGACATGACACAGAACAAAGCGGAAACCAATCCTCCTAAGAAACATGGCAATATGCCTCTTTAGCAATTGTTTATAATATTCATGGATTCCATCTGGTAGAGGAATACCACAGAAAAGACGGGCAACGGCATCTGAGATTGCACAAACCGCGTCTTTTGTGCACAAAACTATTGTTTTTGTGCATTTTATTTGGCTATCTGAGCAAAAAAGAGTACCTTTGCAGCGCTTTTCAGAAAAGGATTATACATTCATTTAATTAATAATTTATGGCTTTAAAGATTGTTGTGCTGGCCAAGCAAGTGCCAGACACCCGCAATGTGGGTAAGGATGCCATGACGGCCGAAGGTACCGTCAACCGTGCCGCCTTGCCTGCTATCTTCAATCCCGAAGATTTGAACGCCCTGGAGCAAGCCCTTCGACTGAAGGAGCAAAACCCAGGCTCTACAGTAGGAATCCTCACGATGGGCCCTCCACGTGCAGGCGAGATTATCCGTCAGGGACTTTATCGCGGTGCTGACACAGGCTGGTTGCTGACCGACCGACTGTTTGCCGGTGCCGACACACTGGCCACCAGCTATGCGCTGGCCACGGCTATCAAGAAGATTGGCGACGTAGACATCGTGATTGGCGGTCGTCAGGCTATCGACGGCGACACCGCTCAGGTGGGTCCGCAGGTAGCCCAGAAGCTGGGTCTGAACCAAGTGACCTATGCCGAGGAACTGCTGAAGGTAGAGGACGGCAAGGCCACCATCCGCCGCGTCATCGACGGTGGTGTAGAGACGGTCGAGGCTCCGCTGCCCGTGGTCATCACGGTCAACGGAAGCGCAGCCCCCTGCCGCCCACAGAACGCCAAGCTCGTGATGAAGTACAAGCGTGCCACCTGCCCCTTGGAGCGCACGACCGACGACGACTACTCAGAGTACAACCACTTGTACGAGGAGCGTCCCTACCTGACGCTGAACCAGTGGTCAGTGGCCGATGTCGACGGTGATGCCAACCAGTGTGGCTTGGCCGGCTCGCCTACGAAGGTGAAGGCCGTGAAGAACATCGTGTTCCAGGCCAAGGAGTCGAAGACGCTGACGGCATCCGATGCCGACGTTGAGGGTATGATTAAAGAATTGTTGGAAGAGAAGATTATTGGATAAAGGGATATGAATAACGTATTTGTATATGTAGAGATAGAAGGTACGCAGGTACAGGAAGTATCTCAGGAGCTGCTGACCAAGGGTCGCAAGCTCGCCAATGAACTGGGTGTGGAACTGCACGCCGTGGTAGCCGGTACAGGCATCAAGCAGAAGGTGGAAGACCAGATTCTGCCCTACGGCGTTGACAAGCTGTTCGTCTTCGACGGCGAGGGACTGTTCCCCTACACGTCGGCTCCCCACACCGACATCCTCGTAAACTTGTTTAAGGAAGAGCAGCCGCAGATTTGCCTGATGGGTGCCACCGTGATTGGACGCGACCTCGGCCCACGTGTCAGCTCGTCGCTGACCAGCGGACTGACTGCCGACTGTACCGAGCTGGAGATTGGCCCCTATGAGGACAAGAAGGCTGGCAAGACCTACGAGAACCTATTGTATCAGATTCGCCCCGCCTTTGGCGGTAACATCGTGGCCACGATTGTCAACCCCGACCATCGCCCCCAGATGGCTACCGTGCGCAGCGGCGTGATGCAGAAGGCCATCTACGACGGCAACGCTAAGAACGAGGTGGTTTACCCCGAGGTATCTAAGTACGTCAGCCCCGAGGCTTACGTCGTGAAGGTGCTGACCCACGAGGTACAGGCTGCCAAGCACAACCTGAAGGGCGCACCCATCGTAGTGGCTGGTGGCTATGGCATGGGTTCGAAGGAGAACTTCGACCTGCTGTTCCAGTTGGCAAAGGTGCTACATGGCGAGGTAGGCGGAAGCCGCGCTGCCGTGGATGCTGGCTGGCTGGACCACGACCGTCAGATTGGTCAGACGGGTGTCACCGTCCATCCCAAGGTGTACATCGCCTGCGGTATCTCTGGTCAAATCCAGCACATTGCTGGTATGCAGGACTCTGGTATCATCATCAGCGTCAACAACGACCCCGACGCCCCCATCAACAAGATTGCTGACTACGTCATTGTCGGCACCGTCGAGGAAGTCGTTCCCAAGCTCATCAAGTATTACAAACAAAACAGCAAGTAAACAATGGCAAACTATTATAGTGACCACCCAGAGATTGGATTCTATCTGAACCACCCTCTGATGAAGCGCATCGTTGAGCTCAAGGAGCGCAATTTCGAAGATGCCAAGAAGTATGACTACGCCCCTGTTGACCTCGGCGATGCCATCGAGAACTACAAGCAGATTCTCGACATCACGGGCGACGTGGCTGCCAACATCATCGAGCCGAACTCGGAGGCTGTCGACCTCGAAGGGCCGCACCTTGAGAATGGCCGTATGATTTACGCCTCTAAGACTTACGAGAACCTCGACGTCACTCGTAAGGCTGGCCTGTGGGGTGTATCAATGCCCCGTCGCTACGGCGGTCTGAACCTGCCCAACACCGTATTCTCTATGCTGAGCGAGATGATTTCGGCTGCCGATGCTGGTTTCCAGAACATCTGGTCGTTGCAGTCTTGTATCGACACGCTCTATGAGTTCGGCTCTGAGGAGCAGCGCCAGAAGTATATCCCCCGCGTCTGCGCTGGTGAGGGTATGTCAATGGACCTGACGGAGCCTGATGCAGGTAGTGACCTGCAGCGCGTTATGCTGAAGGCAACCTTCGACGAGAAGGAGAACTGCTGGCGACTGAACGGTGTGAAGCGCTTCATCACCAATGGTGACAGCGACATCCACCTTGTGCTGGCTCGCTCAGAGGAAGGCACCAAGGACGGTCGTGGTCTGTCTATGTTCATCTACGACAAGCGTCAGGGAGGTGTCGACGTGCGCCACATCGAGCACAAGCTCGGTATTCACGGTTCACCCACTTGCGAGCTGACCTACAAGAATGCCAAGGCTGAGCTGTGCGGAAGCACTCGTCTGGGTCTGATTAAGTACGTTATGGCCCTGATGAACGGTGCCCGTCTGGGTATCGCTGCCCAGTCCGTAGGTGTTGAGCAGGAGGCTTACAACGAAGGACTGGCTTATGCCAAGGAGCGTCAGCAGTTCGGCGATAAGATTATCAACTTCCCCGCCGTCTACGATATGCTGAGCCGCATGAAGGCCAAGCTCGACGCAGGCCGCTCGCTGCTCTACGAGACAGCTGCCTACGTAGATGTCTACAAGTGCTTGGAGGACATCGAGCGCGACCGCAAGCTGACTCCCGAGGAGAAGCAGGAGCTGAAGAAGTATCAGCGCTTGGCCGATGCCTTTACACCGCTGGCCAAGGGTATGAACTCGGAATATGCCAACCAGAACGCCTACGATGCTATCTCTATTCACGGTGGTTCGGGCTTCATCATGGAGTACAAGAGCCAGCGCCTGTTCCGCGATGCTCGTATTTTCTCTATCTACGAGGGTACTACGCAACTGCAGGTTGTTGCCGCCATCCGCTATATCGCTAACGGCACTATGCTGACCAACATCAAGGATATGCTGGCCACACTGCCCGCTCACGCCAATGCAGCTCTCAAGGCTCGCGTGGAGAAGCTCATCCCCGTTTACGAGGAGGCCCTCGCCGCTGTGAAGGAGCTGGGCAATCAGGATGCTCACGACTTCTTGGCTCGTCGTCTGTACGACATGACGGCTGAGCTGGTGATGTCGCTGCTGATTATCCGCGATGCCGCCAAGGCTCCTGAACTGTTCGAGAAGTCAGCCAACGTCTATGTTCGCATGACTGAGGAGGACGTGATTGGTAAGTCGGCCTATATCAAGAATTTCAAGGTGGAAGACCTCGACTGCTTCCGCTCTGAGACATGTGCCTGCGAGGACTAAGCCATGATGACAGCTAATGAGATTCGCGACTCGTACAAGAAGTTCTTCGAGTCGAAACAGCACGCCATCGTACCCTCGGCACCAATGGTCATCAAGGATGACCCCACGCTGATGTTCACCAACGCTGGCATGAACCAGTGGAAGGATATTATATTAGGTACGCGCGACCCAGAGCCTCGCCGACGTGCTGACACACAAAAGTGTCTGCGCGTGTCGGGTAAGCATAACGACTTGGAGGAGGTTGGTCACGACACCTATCACCACACCATGTTCGAGATGCTGGGCAACTGGTCGTTTGGCGACTACTTCAAGGAAGGCGCCATCGACATGGCTTGGGAGTATCTGGTGGATGTACTGAAGCTAAACCCCGAAGACCTCTACGTGACGGTCTTCGAGGGCTCACCCGAGGAAAACATTCCCCGCGACGACGAGGCCGCCCGCTACTGGGCTAAGCACGTGCCCGAAGACCATATCATCAACGGCAACAAGCACGATAACTTCTGGGAGATGGGCGACACAGGTCCCTGTGGCCCCTGCTCCGAGATTCACGTTGACAGCCGTACCCCTGAGCAGAAAGCTGCCTCGGGCAAGACTGGTCGCGAACTGGTGAATCAGGACGACCCACAGGTGATTGAGATATGGAACCTCGTGTTCATGCAGTTTAACCGCAAGGCTGACGGTTCACTGGAGAAGCTCTCTATGAACGTCATCGACACGGGCATGGGCTTCGAGCGTCTGGTGCGTATGCTTCAGGGCAAGCACTCTAACTACGATACCGATGTATTCCAGCCTATCATCAAAGCTGAACAGCAGCTCACAGGACTGAAATACACCACGTTTGAGGAAGAGACTGCGAATCCCATCGACAAGCAGCAGGACGATATCAACATCGCTATGCGCGTATGTGCCGACCACTTGCGTGCCGTTGCTTTCTCAATAGCTGATGGACAACTGCCTTCGAATGCCAAGGCTGGCTATGTTATTCGCCGCATCCTGCGTCGTGCCGTGCGCTATGCCTATACGTTCCTCGGTCAGAAAGAGGGTTTCCTCTACAAGCTCGTCCCCACCCTCGTCCATGAGATGGGTGATGCCTTCCCTGAATTGAAGGCACAGCAGACCCTCATCACCAAGGTTATCAAGGAAGAGGAGGACTCGTTCCTGCGCACACTGGAGAAGGGTATCAATATGCTTAGCGATGCCACGGACAAGCTGAAGGCTGAGGGCAAGAGCCAGCTGGACGGTGTGCAGGCATTCCGCCTGTTCGATACCTACGGATTCCCCCTCGACCTGACGGAGCTTATCTGCCGCGAAAACGGCTTTACCGTTGATGAGGAGCAGTTCAACGTGGAGATGCAGAAGCAGAAAGAGCGCGCCCGCAACGCAGCTGCCGTCGAGAACTCCGACTGGATTTACGTCAGTGGCGATGCCAATACCACCACCGAACAGCAGTTCGTAGGCTACGACTTCACAGAGCACAGCTGCCGCATCCTGCGCTACCGCAAGGTAACACAGAAGAAAAGCGAGTTTTACGAACTCGTGCTTGATACCACTCCCTTCTACGGTGAGATGGGTGGTCAGGTAGGCGACCAAGGTGTGCTGGTCAACGAGAACGAGACGGTGGAGATTATCGACACCAAGCGTGAGAACGGCCAGTCGGTACACATCGTTAAGCAACTGCCTAAGGACCCGACGGCTGAGTTCATGGCCTGCGTCGACACCGACAAGCGCGATGCCTCGGCTGCCAACCATACGGCAACCCACCTGCTGGACTATGCGTTGAAGCAGCTCTTGGGCGACCACGTAGAGCAGAAGGGCTCGTTTGTCAGTCCCGATACACTGCGCTTCGACTTCTCTCACTTCCAGAAAGTGACTGACGAGGAGTTGCGTCAGGTAGAGCGCATGGTAAACGACATGATTCGCCAGGACATCCACATTGACGAGCATCGCGACGTGCCTTTCGACGAAGCCAAGAAGCTGGGTGCCATCGCCCTCTTCGGCGAGAAGTATGGCGACAAGGTGCGCGTGGTTCGCTTCGGGCCGTCGTGCGAGTTCTGCGGTGGTATTCATGCCTCCAGCACAGGTCGCATCGGTTTCTTCAAGATTATCAGCGAGAGCAGTGTGGCTGCCGGTATTCGCCGCATCGAGGCCAAGACAGGCCGTGAGTGCGAAGACCTGCTCTATGTCATGGAAGACCACATCAAGGCCATCAAGGCGTTGTTCAACAATGCAAGAGACCTTGAGGGTGTCATCCAGAAGTACATCGAGGAGCACGACACGATGAAGAAAGAGATTGAGCAGTTCCAGGCACAGGCCGTGGAACGCACCAAGAACTATCTGATGACTGAGATACAACAGATAAACGGTGTCAACGTCATCACACGTGTTGTCGATATGCCGCCCGCATCAGCCAAGGACCTCGTCTTCCAGCTGCGCGCTGCCGTTGAACCACCGTTCCTCTGCGCTATCGGTTCCCGCTTCCAAGACAAGCCCATGCTCAGCATCATGCTTAGCGATGACTTAGTGAAAGACCACGGACTGAACGCAGGTCAGATGGTTCGCGAAGCCGCCAAACTGATTCAAGGCGGTGGTGGTGGCCAACCCCACTACGCACAGGCTGGCGGTAAGAACACCGAAGGCCTTGCTGCCGCAGTCAACAAGGTTATAGAGTTAGCCAATCTCTAACAAAATCATTCATAAAAAAGTCCCGCTACACCCTTTGTAGCGGGACTTTTTGTATACCCCCATAACTATCATTTTAGCATCATTCTACCTGTAGTATCTCTTTCCGTCCGCTCCAGTATCTCCTTCGGGATGCTCCAGTATCTAAAGGCTATATAAACAGATACTGTTTCATGTCGAAATAGATACTGGAGCTACCCAAAGGAGATACTGGAGGCGAGAAGATAGATTTTCCCACGCAAATATTCTTAAATTCAGCCATTCTTAATGACCATTATTTCCAGCCGAATCTTTTGCCGTTTGGAAATTATTACCTATCTTTGCACCTACTCATGTGGGCACAATAAAGATAAGTGGTGTGGGCTTCGCTGTTGTATGGATACAGGTGTTTGGCGATACCGTGAGGTAACAACAGAGTTGATTCACACCTTTCTTTTTGCCGAGTGTTGCAAAAATTGTTAAAATTGATTGCCAACTTGCATTTTCACACATCTATTTATACTCTTTTTGAAAAAAACACCTATCTTTGCATTGAATTCTCAATTCTTGTACAAATAATGTGCCGAGAGACGAGTCTCTCATACATTAACAAGGAACACCTACGCCGAGCCAAGGATGGGTTTATCAGCAATGAGAACCTAAACAAGGCGGGCATTGGGTGGGAAGAGAATCACTACTTTATGTAGAAAGGCGTTTACTCAACGCTTCATCGCTACAATCCAAACTTCGAACACTTGGAATCCACGTAGCAGATGATGCAATGGTAGATGACCTCGGGATGTGTCTATACGCATTCCCTTTAGAAAAGAATAGATGCAATAGTGTATCTATAATTATTCTATAAGGGGTACTATATTCATATCGGCGTGGGCTTCGAAGTTGCTTATCTAAACGTGGTGGCAAGTTCGAAGGCCAGGATTGTGAGATAAGTAGCAAGTACGATTCCACGCTTTTTTGTGTATAAGTAGTACCCAATAACCGAAAACAGTAATATTCTTGTAGGGGGTCGCAGGAGCAAAAGAAGCAAATATAATATGGACGAGATGAACAACTCAAACAATGCTGAGAAAAGGTACGCGTTAACAGTAGAAAGCAGCATCGTCGACATTCTTCCTTCAATAGTAAGGGAGGGACTTACAAAATTGCCAGAGTCAAAACAATCACAATTCGTTGAAGAATTTAAACGTAAGAAGAAATCGGTAGGAATGGCATACTTCTTTCTCCTTATCTGCCTTGGTATGCCTTATGGCTATGTAGGCAAATGGGGACTTCAGTGGACATATTGGTTTACTGGAGCTGGATTCTTACTCTGGTTACTATATCTACTATTTGCTCTGCCCGGTGTTGTTAAAGACAGAAACCGAGACATAGCAATGGAAATATTCCGCGACATAAGGGTAATGTCTTGATTAACAATCGTCATTTATTACATATTCTCGGCGGTTTATTTTGTATTATAATTCCGCTGCTTATAGGATATATGGAACCCGATATAGAAACTAAAGAAACGCTTTGTATATCGAAGCGCTTCTTTGGTTTAACCTGTCCTGGCTGTGGGCTTTTCAAATCATTTATATTTGCGTATAAGGGTGAAGTCTTAAAAAGTTTACAATATCACCCTTTGGGGATTGTATTACTACTTATAGTGATATACGCAACTCTCTTAGGAGTATACGACTATTTCAAAGGAACAGACAAATGGTTGAAGTTCGCTGACTCTCTCTTATTTTGGAAATCTTTCGCAATTCTATTTTTTGTTGTATATTTCATTCGAGTTTTAATTTAGCACAGTATCTCACGTATTGTTAGGGTTGTTGTCTTTTGACAATGCAAAGGTACACATTTGCAACATGGCTATTTCCTGAATACGCCTGAATATGCAGGTTAATGCTGGTAATTGCTGGTTAACGCCGATTAATTTGAGTGTACTTTACGGGGTGAAAAGTGCAGGAATTCGGGATGAAAAGTGCCACTTTTCTCCTGCTTCCCGCCTCGCGCACGTGTTATTATTAAATAATTAAATAAAAATAAATTAATAATTATATTGCCCCTATAAGGGGGCAATAATTAATTAAATTAATTTTTAAAGAAAAGAAATATATAAAGAAAAGAAAACTATTTATTTAGCACCCACCGAGGCTACAGGGTTGAAAAAGCCCGATTAACGATATTATTTAATGTTTTTTGCGCCGGCAATTCGTAACTTCGCAGGAGACATGCCGATATGCTTCACACAGAAACGACTGAAATAGTTCAGTGATGAGAAATTCATTTCATCGGCAATTTGGGAAACAGACATAGTGTTATTTTTAAGATATTCCAGTGCAATCGCCGTAGCCGCACCATTGATATGGGTTGAGACGCTTGTTCCTGTCACACGCTTTATCGTATCCGACAGATATCTCGGAGTCACATTAAGCTGAGCAGCATAGTATGACACCTCTCTCTGGGTCTTAGGACGCCCTCCCTCTATCAGTAGAAAGAATTGCGTCGTGATATAGCCAACCCGGTCGGTGGTCAGGACACTATCGTTTGTCTTGGCATGAAAGTCAAATAGGTCATATACCATTGTTTGCAACAGACTTCCTATCAGTTCCTTATAGAAACGGTGGCCAGTGTTGTCGATTCGATTTTTGATATTGGCAAGGTCTGTTTTGAAGCGTGCCGCATCTATATCTAACACTGTTATTATTGGGTTGTCAAACAGGCTCACCCTTCCCTGAATAGCGTAATTGTTGGCAGGCAGAAGATTACGAAGAAATTTAGCGGGTGCGACAATATATTCGCACCGAAAATCATCATCAGACCGTATTTCTGTAACCAACCGAGGATGGGAAATCACAGCTATATCGTTTTTCGACATCGTGAAATCCCTGTCGTTATATAAGAAACTTCCTGTTCCATTGGTGCATATCAGATGCACCACACAATCGTAGAATGCCGGAGAGTTTATGAGCGGGAATTCCTCGGAGAACACTATCAATTCATAAAGATGCTTTTCCATGATGCAAAACTAACACTTTTCGTAAAATTGTGCAAGTTTTAGCGAAATATTAACAACTTATAAAAGGATAAAATACTGTAACTTTGCACTCACAATAAAGTTTCATAATTATGAATAATGATTATATAAGTATGAATGTAGATTTATCAGCAATCAAGTCCCCTGCTGATATCCGCCCAATGGATGAAAAGCAGCTAAAAGACCTTGCAGTGGCTATGCGCAAAGCTCTTCTTGAAAAGTTATCAGCCCACGGTGGTCATGTTGGCCCAAATCTCGGTATGATAGAGGCGACCATTGCTCTTCATTATGTCTTTAATACTCCCCAAGACAAAATCGTATTTGATGTCTCTCATCAGACCTATCCCCATAAGATGCTGACTGGTCGTATGCAGGCGTTTACCAATCCGGCACACTATGATGACGTAACTGGGTACACAAACCCGAAGGAAAGCGACTATGACCTATTCTCACTCGGTCACACATCTTCCGCTGTTTCTTTAGCGTCTGGACTTGCCAAAGCCCGCGACCTCAAAGGAGGTAAGGAAAATATAATCGCCGTTATCGGCGATGGCTCACTTAGTGGTGGCGTGGCTTTCGAGGGGCTTGACTACGGTGCAACCCTCAATACAAACTTCATTGTTATTGTCAATGACAATGACATGAGTATTGCAGAAAATCACGGTGGTATCTATGCAGGCTTGCGTCTGCTGCGCAACACTAACGGAACAGCGGACAATAACCTTTTCCGTACAATGGGCTTTGCCTATCGGTATGTTCATGATGGCAATGATATTCCCAGTCTTATCAATATGTTCCGTTCAGTTAAGGATATCGACCATCCAGTAGTGGTGCATATCAATACGATGAAAGGTATGGGGCTCCCTGTCGCAGAAGCCGATAAGGAAAAATTCCATTTCTCAGCTCCGTTTGATTTTAAGACAGGAGAACCCTATTCTTCATCTGAGACTTCGGAAGGATACGATGACTTGTTCGCCAATCAGGTGCTCGCCCGAATGAAAGAGGTGCCCGAACTCGTAGTAATCAACGCAGGAACACCCGGAGCAATAGGTTTTAGTCCCGAACGTCGTAAAGAAGCAGGCTCTCAGTTTGTGGATGTCGGTATTGCAGAGCAACAGACGGTTGCTATGGCAAGCGGTCTCGCAAAGGGAGGGGCACGCCCGGTCGTAGCACTTGCAAGTACTTTCCTGCAGCGGGCATATGACCAGTTCAGTCAGGACATTGCCCTTAATCACCAGCCAGCAACATTCGTTGTATTCTATGGCTCGATTTTCGGTATCAATGACGAGACTCATCTTGGTTTCTTTGACATGGGATTGCTCTCCAACATTCCCGACTTGTTCGTATTGACTCCGACATGCAAGGAGGAATTTTTGGCTATGCTCCGTTGGGCGGAAGACCAGCGCAGGAGACCTGTTGTTATCCGTGTTCCGGGTGGGGCTGTGCGTTCAGACTCTAAAATCACTATCCTTGATGACTATTCCTGCACCTCGTATGAGATAGTCAGAAAAGGCTCGCGAATAGCCCTTATAGGTGTGGGTACATTCCTGCCAGTAATGCAGCAGGCGGCTGAGAACCTCTCAGTGAAGGGCTTTAACCCTATGGTAATAAACCCGCGTGAGGTGTCAACACTCGATACAGCCTGTCTCGACTCTATAAAAGATTTCGAGCTGGTCATTACAGCAGAGGATGGCATTATTGATGGTGGATTCGGACAGAAAGTAGCATCTTATTTTGGTGATACCGATGTCAAGGTAATCAATTTAGGTCTGCCAAAAGAGTTCCTGAACAGGTATAATGCCGTCGAGCTCCAACGTGAATGTAATC
>CAMWKZ010000041.1 GCA_947174945.1 uncultured Prevotellaceae bacterium
AAATTGAAAGTGTACTTCGTTTGATTACCGACGGTCTCAGTAGTTTGCGTCAGATTGTCTTTACCTTCTACACTTTTCATCATATGCATTCCCAACGATATTTCCTTATCAATATCAATCGCGGTGTTAATGGAGAATTCATTTCCAGCAACTACAAGGTAATTAACCGTACTATCCCTGAATGCCTCCGCATTGACTACCTCCGAAGAAAAGACCATATTATTCCTGCTTTCTTTAGGGATATTAAAGTTCTCATCGAAGACAACCTTAAATTTCCACAGCTGTGAAGCACCCGGCTCTCTGTCATCATTCCACGAAGCGGTAACGGGAGGATTGACCAGCAGGCGGTCTTTCCGGACAACGACGTTATAGATGCTGTAATGACCGGCCTCGAGCTTGCCTGAACCGGCATCGGCTTTGTAGGTCAGGGATTTGTCCAATATGTGACCGTTGACGTTGACCTTGAGGTCAACTTTGAAAAAATCTTTCCCCTTCATGTCCTGCGGCACGACGATGGCCTCAAAGACGGAACAGTCGGGAGCGGAGCTTTCGGCGTCAAAAAACGGCTTGAGCCAGTCATTTTCACCTTCTGGGGTCACTCTGCCCTGATTGAATTTGGCGGCGGTAAAGCCATTGACACTGAGGCGGACGGTAGCCAATTCCTCGGCACTGATGCCGTCGCCGGGCGTGAGCTTGAAAATCACCTTGCTCATCCGATGCTTGAATACAAAGTCGACAGTCTCCTTATAATTCCTAATAACTGTATCGGTACTCAGTAAGTCGTAGCCCACCAGGCCATCGCTCTGGTCGGTAAGCGATTTGGTCAGAGTTTGGTCGTGGTAGACGTAGGGATACCACGCCTTGACTGAGTCGTCAGGCTGGAGCCATGCCAACGCATTGATTGATTTCTTCACCGAGCCATCGGCATTGAGCATATAGCTTCCTGTAACGGGATAGTCGCCAATGCGCACAGCAATCGTGTCGCCCTCCTTCCACTCGTCTTTACAGGCTGAACGGCTCTTTACTCTTTCACCAACCGAGGCCGTGAACTGCAGCGGGTATTTGCCGGGCGGAAGAGTAGTGCCGGAGCCTGCCACAAGATTGTCCTGCGTGCATGACACGGCAAGACCTCCAAGCAGGCAGAGAGCTGCGGTGAGTGATATATATGTTTTCTTAAGATTCATGTTCGGGAATTGTCAATAGTTCATTATCACAACTGATTCACTTATTTCCAGTGTTAAATATATCTCCGTCGATAGTAGCGGTGCCTGACCATTCGCGGGCAGATTCCCACTTCGCGATGGTTATATCGCCAACGATAAGTCCCACTTTAGTCACCTGAATGGTGAACTGGTAGTGGCATCCGGGTTTAATCGCATTATCGCTGAAAGGGAGCACGCACTTATAATGCTGGTCGGGGAGAGTCTTACCGTCATCATCCGTTTCCGAGGTAGTGATATGAAGTGTGAAATTGCCCCCGTCGGGTTGTGTCTGCGGGAAGACGATGAGCGAAGGCTGTGCTACTTCATTCTTCACAGTTCCTTTAGGGAAGCTGACGGTAAGCGTGTCGCGAGCTTCTGCATTTTCGTCGATAGCGCAGACGCCGGTGGCGGTATTGAAGGTGCCCACAAGGCCTAACCCCTCGATACTGTAAGAAATCATATCGCCTACATCAACACCCTTGGCAATGACAACACCCTGATTATTTGTAGTTGCTGCGCTTTTAAGGAATGTGAAGGTGAGTTTGCTCATCTTATGAGAAAAGACGAAGTTGACCGTATCCTTGCTGACCGAGAAGTCGACCTTGTCCTTGCGGGTGTCCCAAAGGAAGTCAATTTTGGGCTGGTTTTCAGCCGACTGTTTGTCAATCTTCGTGTCGGCTGCGATGATGCCTTTAGTGCCGGGGGCTTTGCCTTCCTCTCCTGCGAAAGGATAGTAGGCGGTCAGCGTCATCGGCTTGTAAAAGAAGAGGGGCGTGCCCGTGAACGCTCCGTTACCCTCTTGGGTGGTGTACCTCAGATTGACGAAAGGCGTGAGAGCCTCACCGACGAAGGATGAAATACCAATTTGGTCGCCCTTGGCCCATGATGTTCCGCTGGCACGTGTCACGGCACTTTCGCCGATGGTGGCAGAAATTTTCACCGCTACAGGTGTGGTATCAGGGTTCTCGTTGTTTTGGTCACATGCCGCCAATGCAAGTGTAGCTGCTGCGAGGAGAAATATTTTCTTCATTGTATAATATAATGTTCTGTATCAGTATGGTTTATGCTTGCTTCGCATTAGTCATCCGAGTCGTCAGACTTCGCTTCTGAAGCCAATTTGGTATCGACCCAGTCGGTGATGTTCGAGTTGACAGTTAGCTGTGTCTTGCTTACCGTGATGGTATATTGATAGTTATTGCCTGACACGATGCCGTTGGTTCCGAAGCTAAGGTTGCAAACGTAATCTTGGTTTTCACTGTCTTTGATTTTCAGCGTCACAGTTGTCGGGACTTGCGGGAAGACGATGAGTGACGGCACCGCCACCTCGTTTTTCACAGTTCCCTCTGGCAGGGTTATGCTGAGAGGTGCTACGCTGGCATCAGTCTTTGCAGCGCATTCGCCAGTTGAAGGATTGAATGTGCCTTCCAGTTTTAGTCCTTCTATCGTATATGACGTAATTTTTCCGACATTCGTCCCACTGTTACCGTTTTTAAAAATGAGCGTAATCTTGCTCATTTTATGGGCAAATGCAAATTCCACATTCGGGTTACGGCCCGTGACGTTCTCCAGACTTGCATAAAGGAAGTCAATCTCGGGCTGCTTGTCAGACGTCTGGTTGTCGGCACCTGTAGAGGCCTCCATAAAGGCAGGGAGCGTACCTTCGTCGCCCTTGTAAGGATAGTAGGCGGTAAGGTTCATCGGGTCAACATGGTTCTTAAAATACATGGGGTTGCCGGTAAATATTCCGTCTCCGCCGGTAGTGTATTTCATATTGACGTAGCTGACGTTGTGGCCTGTCATGGTGATGCCTATTGTATCGCCATTCGCCCATAAAGTTTCACTTGCACGAGTCACGGCACTTTTCCCGATTGTAGCACTGATTTGTGCCGCCATCGGTTCGTCAATATAATTGCCGTCATTGTTGCAAGCCACCAATGCAAATGTGGCTACCGCAAGAAATAGTATTTTTTTCATTCTGCTATTGTATATGTTTATTCCGGGTCAATCGCATCTGCATCTGCCGACGATTCCTGCTTATTCCAGTCGGTGATGGTTGATGTGTTCACAATCAGTCCTGTCTTGTTTACCGTAATTGCAAATTGATAGTTATTGCCCGACACGATGCCGTCGTCACCGAAGTTGAGGGTGCAAGCGTAATCTTGGTTTTCGTTGTCCTTGATTTTTAGGGTCACGGTTTTACCGGCTGTGGCCTGTGGGAAGACAATGAGCGAGGGCAACTGCTTGCCGCTTTCTACGCCGGTAGTGGTCATGCTGAGACTTTCCGGGGCAACATTATTTGCAGCGCAAACACCTGTTGTAGTGTCGAATGTGCCATCCAATACCAATCCGTCTATCTGATATGATGTGAGCTTTCCGACATCCGTCCCGTTGTTGCCGTTTTTGAAAATAAGCGTCAGCTTGCTCATTCGATGGGAGAATGTGAAGTTGACATTTGGTTCACTGCCCGTGACATTTTCTTTACGGGCATAAAGGAAGTCAAACCCTGGCTGCTTGTCGGTCGTCTGGTTGTCGGCTATTGTAGAGGCTTCTATAAGTCCCGGGGCGGTGCCTTTAGTACCCGCAAAAGGATAGTAGGCAGTCAGCGTCACAGGCTCTGTCTTGTTCTTAAAATACATGGTATCGCCCGTGAACACTCCGTTTCCAGCGGTGGTGTATGGCACATTGGTGTACCTGTCACCCATCGTGATGCCTATCTTGTCGCCATTCGCCCACAATGTCTCACTGGCACGCGTCAGGGCACTTTGTCCGATTGTGGCCGTGACTTTTGCCGCTACTGGCCCGTCCACATCATTGTCGGCATTGTTACATGCAGCCAGTGCCATTACGGCTGCCGCGAGAAGAAAAATCTTTTTCATGCGCTTTGCGTTTTTGTATATTGGCTCCTAATTTAATCAACACTGATATTCTCCCCGACTACGGTCCAAGGATTGATGACACATTCGCCCAGTGTGATACTGGTTCTGTTAAGCGTCACACTGAGGTTGTACTGACGTCCCGCCACCCATTCGTTTTTGGCAGACGCTCCGTCCTTTTCACTATTAGCCTTGGTGAAGTCTATCTCAGCCCTGAAATTATTGTTTTCGGGCAGCTCTGCCAAGAATGCCATCGGCTCTTGAAGTGTCTGGGGGAAGAAAATGAGCGAGTACGTCGCAGTGCTTTGAGCATCGTCAAAGACGGCAGGAGCCTTGTAGGCATCGCCCTCTGTGAACGTCCAGTCGCCCTCACTATCATTCTTTACCGCCGTACTGCCGTCTGCAACGTTGAAAGTGCCTGTATGGCGGAATCCCTTCAACGACAGCCGGGCAGCCTTTATCTCGTCATAGCTCATGCCTTTGCCGGGCTTGATGGTGAGTACCACTTTCGCCATCCTGTGTGCGAAATTGAAGGTCACTGTCGGAGCTGCTTTCTTTCCCGAAGCCTGCGCCCAGAGGAAATCAAAGCTCTTCTGACTGGCCTGCCTCCTTGTGTCCGCATTGACTGTCGTTGCCCCTCCTGCCAGTGCATCCCACGGATAGTAGGCAGTGAAAGTCACCTCGTCCTCACCCTTAAAATATATCTGTTCCCCATTCGTTTTCACCGTGAAAATGCCGTCGCCACCCTTTGTATGGTAGCACACGTTTGTGCGATTGGCACCGCTGATACCAATCTCGTCTTCCTGCTCCCATTGCTGGTTGAACGCACGCGTCTGCACACCACTGATAGTTGCCGTAAAGTCCGGGCAGTCCTTTCTGCCAGTCACTTCCGGCTCATTGTTCTCATTGCCGCACCCAGCCAGCGTCATGATGGCCAATGCGGCTGTAATGAAATACTTAGGTGTTTTTCTCATTGATTATTTGCTTGATTGATTATTTGTTTTCATTAGTTTAATGCGCATCAACGTCCTCGCCATTCAGCACTTCCCAATCGGTGATGGTTGTTTCCACCTCCAGCTCCATCTTGTCGATGGTGAGTGTAATTTTATAGGCGTAGCTTTTGCCCGACTCCCATTTCATATCCCTTAACGGAATGGTTACTTGCCTTTCTGTTGTGTCGTCGTTGACCGTATAAGTCAAAACGAGCTGGGCGTTGGAAGTGGCGGCAAACGTTTGGGGCAACATAATGAGGGCATCGCTGTCATCGAAAAAGCTGACGGTGTTTCCGTGGTTGGTGACTATGACAGGAGTATCAAATCCGACTGTCAACTTATTTTCGCTCTCCTGACTGGTCATTTCCACCACGCTGTCGTCAGTCTGTCTGTTGGTTTGCAATGATGCCGATGCGATATTAAATGTTGCTTTGTCGTTGACTCCCGAAAATTCCAATTTATGAAACTGCAGTAACTCGTCCTCGCCCATAGAACTGTCATCCAGCGACAGGGCAATATTGATTAGGGACAAGATATGCGAGAACTTGAAACGTACTGGCTCGGTGGTGCCCTGCTGGTAATTGCCACATTCCCGGCGATGGGTGGCTATAAGGATATCCGTAGCATTGTTGTTGTCTGACGGGAGGGTATAGGTGAAGGACAGCCGTGAATCCGAATATTGAGGGGTGGAAAGGAGTGTTGCGGGGTGAACCGCCACGAATGAATATTCGTAATTAGGAAACCAGTATTGTGTGTTGGAATACTCCCAGCCGTTTGTCGATGAGTTATACTTCACTTCGTCGCCGTTGAAAACGACGATGTTCCCCGACGATGAAGACGACTTCATATCGCCGAAAACCTTGAAACTCTGAAGTTTGAAATTATCATTGTTGGTGACACTTGCCCGGGATATGCCTTGCAAATCGAACTTCAGCTCAGCCAGTGGCCCGGCATCTGGTGCCTGAGAGTCGGAGTCTGAAGAACATGAAGTCAGACAGAGCACGCATACAAGGAAGGTCAGAAAGATATATTTTAGCTTATCGTTCATATACAACAATTATCATAATTGGATGCAAAGATAGCGATTTTCCTGAATGTCTATACACTCTTTATGGCAGAAAAACTCAGCATAAACATTCTTTAACACTACAATAGTATCTGTTTCTGCCTGCTCCAGTATCTATTTCGGGTTGCTCCAGTATCTGTTTCCTACAGCTTTAGATACTGTTTCATGTCGAAAGAGATACTGGGGCAACCCGAAGGAGATACTGGAACGAGAAACTACAGTTGTTGCATATCGTAGAGGCGCTTGTAGTAGCCGTTTTTGGCAATGAGTTCTTCGTGCTGACCGCGCTCTACCACCTCGCCTTCATAGAGGACATAAATTTCATCGGCATTCTTGATAGTAGACAGACGGTGGGCAATGGCGATGGTGGTGCGGCTCTTCATCAGCCGCTCCAAAGCCTCCTGCACCAGTCGCTCCGACTCGGTGTCGAGAGCCGACGTAGCCTCGTCGAGAATCAGGATGGGCGGGTTCTTCAGGATGGCGCGGGCAATGGAGACGCGCTGGCGCTGACCGCCGGAGAGCCGTCCGCCGCGGTCGCCAATGATGGTGTCGTAGCCATGCTCGCTCTCCATGATAAAGTCGTGGGCATTGGCTATCTTGGCAGCCTCGATGACTTGCTCCATCGTGGCACTCTCCACGCCGAAGGTAATGTTGTTGTAGAAGGTATCGTTGAAGAGGATGGCTTCCTGATTGACGTTGCCAATCAGGGCACGGAGGTCGGCGATGCGCACGTCCTTGATGTTCTTGCCGTCAATCAGCACCTCGCCGCTCTTCACGTCATGGTAGCGAGGCACGAGGTCGACCAGTGTCGACTTGCCCGAGCCAGACTGTCCGACGAGGGCGATGGTCTTGCCTTTCTGCACCTGCAGGTTGATGTGGCGCAGCACATCGTGGCTGTCGTTGTAGCTAAACGACACGTCGCGCAGCTCAATGCCCTGCTCAAACGAATCCATAGGCTTCGGCTGCTGGGGTTCCTTGATGGGGTTCTCGGCCCTCAGGATGAAGTCAATGCGGTCCATCGAAGCCAGTCCGACGGGAATCTGATAGGTAGCCTTCGAGAGGTCTTTCAGCGGATTGATGACGCTGTAAAGGATGACCATGAAGAAAATGAAGGTAGAGGCGTCAATCAGGTTAGAGTTGCTGAGGATGAGATAACCGCCAAACCACAGCACAATAACGATAATGACGGTACCCAGAAACTCGGACATGGGGTGAGCGGCACTCTGGCGGATGGTCATGGCGTTGGCCTCGCGGCGATACTCGTCGTTGATATTGACAAACCGCTGCAACATCTTGCGCTCGGCAATGAAGGCCTTGATGATGCGCAGTCCGCCCAGCGTCTCGTCAAGCTGCGCCAGCATATCGCCCCACTTGCCCTGTACGGTGGCCGACTGGCTTTTCAGCTTTCGGCTGACGGTGCCCATGACCCAGCCAGCCAGCGGTGCGACGACGATGACAAACACGGTGAGTTGCCAGCTGACGGTGAGCATGGTGGCAAAGCAGACGACGATGGCAATGGGCTGACGGATAAGCATGTCAATGCTGCTGGTGATGCTGGTCTCGACCGCCCCTACGTCGGACGACATACGGGCGATGATGTCGCCCTTGCGCTCCTCGGAGAAGAAGCTCAGCGGCAGCTTCAGCACTTTCTCGTACACCTCGATGCGGATGTCGCGAACCACACCCGTGCGGAGCGGCATCATGATGGCCGACGAGGCAAAATAGCCCAGCGTCTTCAAGCCCGTCATGACGACAAGGGCCACGCCCATGAACACCAGCGTCAGGAACGCTCCGTGCTGGGCTATCAGCTCCTGCACCCACGCATAGGCATTGTTGACCACGAGTTCTTTGTCCAGCGCATCCCACGACCACGGTCGATAGGTATAGACAGCCGTGTCAATCTTAAAAAGGATGTTTAAGATGGGTATCAGCACGGCAAACGAAAAGACGTTGAGCAACTGTGACAGGATGTTAAACACGACCGACCATGCCAGATACTTGCGGTATGGCTTCAGGTAGCGGCCCATAACGGAGAAAAACTGTTTCAGCATATCGAACTTACTTTTAATGTGAGATTACTGTGTTATATAAGCGTTACTATTTCAACAAATTCCTATTCTCATCATTCTCTAACACCTGCATTTGATGTATGGCAATCTTATTGAGACGTACAAGGCGTTCACCCTGCGGAATACCCTCATCAATGAGTACAGCATTGATATTCTCCATGTTGGCAAGACAGATGAGTTCGTTGATAGAAGCATAGTCTCGGATGTTTCCTTTCAGTTCGGGATGAGCATCTCGCCACTGCTTAGCCGTCTGGCCAAACAAAGCTATGTTCAACACATCAGCCTCCTCTGCATAGACGATACTCGCTTGCGCCGCCGTAACTTCTTCAGGAATGAGGTTTTGCTTAATGGCATCAGTATGAATGCGATAGTTTATCTTCGACAACTCTCGCTTTGCCGTCCAGCCGAGTTGTTTTTGCTCCTCATCTTTCAAACGCTGAAATTCGCGTATCAAGTAGACCTTAAACTCTGGACTTATCCACATGGCAAATTCAAAGGCAATGTCCTTGTGAGCATAAGTACCGCCATATCGTCCTGCTTTCGAAATAATGCCGATGGCATTGGTTTTCTCTGCCCACTCTTTGGCACTGAGGCGAAAACGATTCAGTCCTGCCTGACTTTTAATTATGTCGAATTCGGCACAATTAAAGTTGGGATTCATCAACCGCTCCCAAATTCCAAGAAACTCGATGGTATTGCGGTTGCGCAGCCAGTTGGAGAAGAAAAAGTCTCCATCCTTTGCCCTCAGCATATCTGTGAGGCTGATATAGTCGTCATCATTTTGCCTGATGACGGTAATCTGTGTGTTCTGTACAGTTATCTTTGCCATATTACTATATGAAATATATGCTTTGTTTGAGTTTGAGCGTGCCTTTCAAGGCTGCAGGCGGTCTTGCGTCATGCGGCTCATGTACTGCTGGATGACGGCCTTCAGCTCGCGCTCCATCTGCCGTTGCTGCTGGGGCAGGCGGCCTAACAGGTTGTGCTGCATGAGCGAATCGGTCAGAGCATACATTCCGCGCGAGCGACTGCCATCGAACTGGAGCACGTGGCCCTGCTTGACATACTGGTAGGTGCCGTTCAGGTAATTGACCGCCCACGTCTGCTCGGCGGGTGTGTTGAGCACGTCGATGCCGAAGCCGAAATAGGGCTTCGGATAGTGCAGACGGCCCATCAGGGTAGGCAGGATGTCTATCTGCTGGGCTATTTTCTGCTGCACCTCTGGATGACGGTCGGTAACACCAGGCTCATAGATAATAATGGGCGAGCAAAAACCACCGAGGTCAGTCTGGTATTCTGGATGGTCGGAGAGATTGGTGTGGTCGCTGGTCAGCACGAAGATGGTGTTGCGGAACCACGGCTGACGGCTGGCCTGCTGGAAGAAGCGGCCAATGGCCATGTCGGTATAGCGAATGCACTTGTGCATGATGATGCCCTCCTCGGGGTAGACCTCCTTGTATTTTTCAGGAATGGCATAGGGATGATGGCTGGAAGCGGTGAAGACGGCGGTCATAAAAGGCTCCTTCATGTCGGACATCTTCGTGGCGTAGTATTGCAGGAATGGCTCGTCCCAGATGGCCCACATACCGTCAAAGTCGGCATCGCCACTGAAACGGCTGTCGGCATTGTAGTCCTCGCGACCGTAATAGTGCTGGAAACCCGTGCTGCGGGCAAAGGCCATGAAGCCCATAGAGCCACGCTGCGCACCGTGGAAGAAAGCCGTCTGATAGCCCTCGCCAGCCAGTAGCGAGGCGATGCCACTGACATGATTCATGGAAGCGGGGGTCAGGAAGAACGGCTCAACGAACATGGGAATGCTGCTCAGGATGGAGGGCATTCCGTCGATGCTCTTACGGCCATTGCAATAGCTATGGCTGAACGTGATGCTCTTGGCAATGAGGGAATCGACATAAGGGGTATAGCCACGATAGCGACTATTCTCAAGGGTGCGGTTGAGGGCACCGATATACTCGCGGCCAAAGCTCTCGACGATAAGCACCACCACGTTTTTCTTCGTCATCGGCAAGGTGTCGTTAGGCACATGGACGGGGGTGTAGACCGAGGCCATTTCTGCTTCGTCGCCATAATAGTCGGGGACAACGAACACGGTCTTACCGATAGTGCGATAGAGCGAGAACGGTGTGTTGAGCACCAGTGCCGCCTCGATGGGGCGGTCAATATACTGGTTGGCATTGGAGATGGTGATGGGGCGCACAGCCGTAGTAAAACCGCCACGGATGCCTGCCACCACAAAGGGAGCCAGTACGGCCAGTGAGAGCAGGGTGGCTAAGTCGTAGTGCCACCAAGTGAAATCGGTGCGCCGCAACCCTGTGGTGCGGTAGAGGCGGTACATGGCCCACAGGATGACCACAAACAGGATGACCAAATAAAAATGGCGCAGGGTTTCGGTCAAGAAGATGCCGCCCAGATTGCCTTCGTTGGAGAACTCGCTGAAGACGGTGGTGGTGGTGCGGCGCATGGTGAAACGGAAATAGACGGCATCGCACAGGTTGACAGCAAGGGCCAAGCCGTTGACCACAAGGAACACGGTGCGGCACAACCGCTGGTAGAATGCGTTCTCCTTGGCATACACGGGGAACAGGAGCAGCACGATGTACGGAATGTTGGTGACAAGGATGGCACTGGTGTCGAACATCAGGCCTCCGCCCAGTATCTCGATGAAGTGAGAGAACGTCAGCCCTTGGGAGAAATAGCCGTAGTTCTCAAAAAAGAAAATGATACGAGCCAACAGGTAGCTCCCGTAGGCGAGCAGCAGGTTACAGAGTGTAGCTGCCAGCGGTGATAACAGTCCCAGACGTTTCATCATTGCATTTCTTTTAGGTCTTTGGTGGTTGCCTGCAGCACGGCCTTGCCGAGGCGTTCCAGTCGACGGGCGTCGCTGCTGTGGTCGACCATGATTTTCATGGCATTCAGGTCGTAGGCCATGAAGCCAGTGGAGTCGAGCATCGTAAAGCCGTTGTTGAAGTTATGGACGGCCAACGGATAACGGTAGGAGCTGCTGAGCACATCGCGGCTCCATCGGAAATCGTCGTGCGGAAGGCCCAGCTGTGCCAGCAGGGTGGCTGCCAAGTCGGTCTGGTTGCAGAGCTGTGTGATGTCGGCGGGAGCCTTCACTGCCCCACCCGTCCATACCATCGGAATACGGTTGCGCTCTTGTTGCGTTTCGGTCATATTGCCATAGCCGATGCTGTGGTCAGGCAAGAGCACGATAAGAGTATGCTGCCACTGCGGTGTCTGACGTAGCTTGTCAATGAAACGGCCTATGCAGTCGTCCAGATAGTAAAAAGCATTCTTAACAGGGTCGGCGATATGGCGCAGGGGAACATCCCAAGGCTCATGACTGCTCAGCGTGGAAAAGCCCAGCAACTGCGGTTGTTGATGGGGAGCCGTCAGTTGTTGAAGGACGGCATCAAACATAATGTCGTCGCGAACGCCCCATTCGGAAGATGCCTGTTCGGCGGCACTAAAGTCCTTCTTCCATGTCAGTTGCTCAAAGCCCGTACCTATCAGGTAGCTACGCATATTGGTGAAATTAATATCGCCCCCATAGAAATAGCTGGTGGCATAGCCTGCCTGCTGCAACGTGCGGGCAATGCTGGGCAGATGTCGGGTCTTGCTGGGCATCTTCATCACCGAGGATGTGGGGAACGAGGGATAGCCGCTATAGGTGCAGACCGTGCCGCGGTCTGTGCGCCACGAGTTGGCATAGCAGTTGGAGAAGTTGATGCCCTCTTTCTTCAGTTGCTGCAAACGGGGCATCACGTCGGACAGGAAATCGCCGGCACTCTCCATGAGGACGACCACGATGTCTGGCCGTTGCATGGTGAGCAACATGGGGGTGTCTACCGATGTCGTGGGATAGAGCCCTTGCATCAGTTGGTCGCACTCCTGCTGGGTGTAATAGTCGTAGTCAACGATGTTGTTGGCGGTCTTCTCGAAGGAAGACAAGAAACTGAACACGGGATTGACAGCCGAGTGGTTGAGGAACTGGTTTTGCGAGAAATACACCTGTCCGACGTTGGTGGTCGACTCGTCCAAGCCGCCACGAATGCCAATGACTATCAAAGGAATGGACAGGAGAAAACAAAAGGTTCCGAGGAAACGGTTCCGCACTGCACGGAAAGACACGTTGAGCTTGGAATAAGCTGTATAAATCAAAGCCGTCAGGGCCACTATCAGCAGAAGCCTGACCAACAGGTAGCCCACCGACACGCTCGCCATTGCATCGTCTGGGGTTTCCAGATATTGCAGGCATGACGCATCTAACTTGAACCGCCAGAACGGATAAAGACTGGTGTCGGCCACAAAGGCCAGCGTAAAGGCAACGGCAACAACGGCATAGTAGACCTTATAAAGCCAGCGCGGGAGCACCAGCCAGACGGACACTGCCGTGGCAAGGAAAGGGAGAATAAGGAAATAGAGGGCCGTGCTGAGGTCAAGGCTGATGCCATGACGAATGACATCAACGACATCGCCTGCCGTAAACGGATTGTCGGTTGCATTATAGAACATGAACACCACCTTGGCAGCGATGAACAGCAACACCGTCAGCAGGTAGAACTTGAGCAGATAGGCGATTCTATGTGCCATAGGACTTCTATAAAACTTCGCCTAACAGGGTGGCACTGGTAGAGTCCGTGATGCGGACGCGTACCGTCTCGCCAATATGGTGGGAACCTTTGTCGACAATGACGGCCTTGTTCTGTTCTGTGCGTCCGAGCAATTGCTCGCGGCTGCGCTTGGAGAAGCCTTCAAGCAAGACATCGAACTCTTTGCCTTCGTCACGCTTGTTGGCAATGGCTGACTGCTCTGTTTGCAGTGCTATCAGTTCGTTCAAACGACGAATCTTCTCCTCCTCAGGAACATCATCGGGCAGATGCTTGGAAGCATAGGTACCGGGACGCTCCGAGTATTTGAACATGAAAGCGGAATCGTAGCCGACCTCACGCATGAGTGAGAGGGAAAGCTGGTGGTCTTCCTCCGTTTCGGAATGATAACCGACAAAGATGTCGGTAGACAGTCCACAGTCAGGGATGATACGACGGATAGCTGCCACGCGGTCGAGATACCACTCGCGGGTATATTTACGGTTCATCAGCTTCAAGATGCGGTCGCTGCCACTCTGTACTGGCAGATGGATATGCTTGCAGACATTGGGCACGTCGGCAATGACGTGCAGGGTCTCGTCACTCATATCCTTGGGATGTGAGGTCGTGAAACGGACGCGCATCGTGGGAACTTCCTCGGCTACACGGCGTAGCAACTCAGGGAAACCAATATTATCGAAACAATAGGAGTTGACATTCTGCCCAAGTAAGGTAACTTCCTTGAAGCCATTATCACGCAGGTTGCGCACCTCACGCAAGATGCTTTCCACATCGCGACTGCGCTCACGGCCACGGGTATAGGGGACGATGCAATAGTGACAGAAGTTGTTGCAACCACGCATAATGCTAACGAAACCACTGAGCTTGGCTCCATGCAATCGCTGGGGAACCACGTCCTTATAGGTCTCACTGTTCGACAGTTCGATATTGATGGCTTTATGCCCGCTCTCTACCTGAGCTATCAAATCGGGCAAGGATAAATAAGCATCAGGGCCAGCAACCAAGTCGCAATGGTGATGCTCCAGCAGGTCGTTCTTCACTCGCTCCGCCATACAACCTAATACTCCAATAATCATAGGATGCTTGCGGCGCATAGCATCAAGGGCATCCAAGCGGTGATAGATTTTCTGCTCAGCATTATCACGCACCGAGCAGGTATTCAGAAAGACGGCATCGGCCTCGTCAATAGTTTCCGTTGTCTCGTAGCCAGCCATTTGCATAACGGAAGCCACCACCTCAGAGTCGGCTACATTCATCTGACAGCCGTAGGTCTCTATATACAGTTTTTTCATTTTGCGTTGAAAAAAGCACCGCCACATCAGCCATGTGACGGTGCCTTTTGATTGATGAGTTTAATATAACTAACCTTATTTCTCGTCAAGAACGGGCTCTTCGGCAAAGTCGAGCACATTCTTCTTGTTAGCTTGCATACGCTCGTACTCTTCTTTGGAGCCGACAATAATCTTATCGAACTCACGCAGACCTGTACCAGCAGGAATCAGGTGACCGGCAATCACATTCTCCTTCATACCCTCCAAGTAGTCTTCCTTACCACGGATAGCAGCCTCGTTGAGTACCTTGGTGGTTTCCTGGAACGATGCAGCCGACATGAACGACTTGGTCTGCAGAGCTGCACGGGTGATACCCTGCAGAATCTGGGTAGACGTTGCGGGAACGGCATCACGCACCTGTACAAGTTTCATATCACGACGCTTCAGCATTGAATTTTCGTCACGCAACTTGCGAGCGGTAACAATCTGACCCTTCTGCAGGTTCTCGGAGTCACCGGCATCGACGACTACCTTCTTACCCCAGATACGGTCATTCTCTTCAGCGAAATCGAGCTTGTCAACAATCTCCTGCTCCAAGAATGAGGTGTCGCCCGGGTCGTTAATCTGTACCTTGCGCATCATCTGGCGGACGATAATTTCAAAGTGCTTGTCGTTAATCTTCACACCCTGCAAACGATAAACGTCCTGCACCTCATTGACGATGTACTCCTGAACAGCCGTCGGGCCCTTAATAGCCAGAATATCGGCAGGAGTGATAACACCGTCGGACAAGGGCGTACCTGCACGCACTGCATCGTGCTCCTGTACCAGAATCTGCTTAGACAGCGATACGAGGTACTTACGCTGCTCGCCCGTCTTAGAAGTAACGACAACCTCACGATTACCGCGCTTGACCTTACCCATCGTCACCTCACCGTCAATCTCAGATACGATAGCGGGGTTAGACGGGTTACGAGCCTCAAACAACTCAGTAACACGAGGCAGACCACCAGTGATATCACCACCCTTGGCAGCTGCACGAGGAATCTTTACAAGGGTCTCACCCGTCTTAACGGTCTGACCATCCTCTGCCACCACGTGACCTCCCACAGGGAAGTTGTATGTACCAACGACAACACCATTAGCATCAATGACATCGCAGGTAGGAACCTTTGACCTATCCCTTGACTCGGTGACAATCTTCTCAGTCAAGCCTGTAGTTTCATCGGTCTCAGCACGGAAAGTAACACCTTCAATTACATCATGGAATTTCAATGTACCAGCGTACTCAGTAACGATAACGGCATTGAACGGGTCCCACTGGGCTACCTTGTCGCCCTTCTTCACGGTATCACCATTCTTGAAATAGAGTGAAGAACCGTATGGGACATTGACGGTAGACAGCACTATCTTCGTGTTCACATCAACGAAACGGAGTTCACCTAGACGGCTGACAACCATCTCGCACTCACGACCATCCTCATCGAACGGAACAGTACGTACCTCCTCCAACTCAATCTTAGAATCATTCTTGGCTACGATACTGGCATTAGCAGCTGCGTTGGCAGCCACACCACCAGCGTGGAATGTACGCAGAGTCAGCTGTGTACCCGGCTCACCAATAGCCTGAGCGGCAATCACACCAACAGCCTCACCCTTCTGTATCATGCGGCGGGTTGCAAGGTTGCGACCGTAACACTTCATACAAACACCGTGTTTTGACTCACAGGTAAGTACGGAACGAATCTCAACAGACTCAATGGGAGAGTCCTCAATGGTCTGGGCAACAGGCTCGGTAATTTCCTCGCCAGCAGCAACAATCAGTTCACCCGTAGACGGATGGATGATGTCGTGCACGCTGACACGACCCAAGATGCGCTCATACAAAGTAGAGATAACCTCATCACCATTCTTCAAAGCGGTGCAAACAAGGCCACGAAGCGTACCACAGTCCTCTTCGTTGATAATCACATCATGTGACACATCAACCAGACGACGGGTCAGATATCCGGCATCAGCCGTCTTCATAGCCGTATCAGCCAAACCTTTACGAGCACCGTGTGTTGAGATAAAGTACTCCAGCACTGACATACCCTCCTTGAAGTTCGAAAGAATCGGGTTCTCAATAATCTGGGCACCTTCAGCACCAGCCTTCTGAGGCTTGGCCATCAGACCACGCATACCCGAGAGCTGACGAATCTGGTCCTTACTACCACGGGCTCCAGAGTCAAGCATCATGAATACGGCATTGAATCCCTGGTCAGCCTCGGTCATCTCCTTCATCAGCACATTGCCGAGGTCATTATTAATATGTGTCCAAGTATCAATAACCTGATTGTAACGCTCATTATCGGTAATGAATCCCATGTTGTAGTTCTCCGTAATCTGGCGAACTTCCTCGTTACCTTTCTCAACCAAGTCTTTCTTAGACTCAGGAATAATAATATCATCGAGGTTGAACGACAGACCAGCCTCGTAGGCCATACGATAACCGAGGTTCTTAATACCGTCAAGGAACTCACAAGCCTCTGCAAAACCTACGTTCTTGATAACGTCGGCAATAATATCACGCAAAGACTTCTTAGAAATAATCTTATTGACATAGCCTACTTCTTTAGGAATAATGCCATTTACAATGACACGACCAACGGAAGTCTCAACCATGCGACGCTCGGGCTTGCCATCAACAACATCGTCAACCATCACTTTCACCTGAGCATGGAGGTCACACTTACCTTCATTATGAGCAATGATAGCCTCCTCGGGACCATAGAATGTCAGGTCCTCGCCTTTGGCTCCCGGACGAATCTTTGAGATATAGTAAAGTCCGAGTACCATATCCTGTGAAGGAACGGTAATAGGCGCACCATTGGCCGGGTTCAGAATGTTATGGCTCTGGAGCATCAGTATCTGTGCCTCCAGAATAGCCTCGTTAGACAAAGGAAGGTGTACGGCCATCTGGTCACCGTCGAAGTCGGCATTGAATGCGGTACATGCCAATGGATGAAGCTGAATAGCCTTACCCTCAATCAGTTTCGGCTGGAAAGCCTGAATACCCAGACGGTGCAGTGTTGGAGCACGGTTCAGCAAAACGGGGTGTCCCTTCATCACGTTCTCCAGAATATCCCAGATAACGGGTTCGCGACGGTCTACAATCTTTTTAGCCGACTTCACCGTCTTCACAATACCACGCTCAATAAGTTTACGGATAATGAACGGCTTGTACAATTCTGCGGCCATCAGCTTAGGCAGACCACATTCACCCATCTTCAACTCAGGGCCTACAACAATTACCGAACGGGCTGAGTAGTCAACACGCTTACCGAGCAAGTTCTGACGGAAACGTCCTTGCTTACCCTTCAGCGAGTCTGAAAGTGACTTCAACGGACGGTTAGAGTCACTCTTCACTGCCGATGACTTACGAGAGTTATCGAACAACGAATCGACAGCCTCCTGCAGCATACGCTTCTCGTTGCGGAGAATCACCTCAGGAGCCTTAATCTCCATCAGTCGCTTCAAACGGTTATTACGAATGATGACACGACGATAAAGGTCGTTCAAATCGGAGGTTGCAAAACGTCCACCATCCAGAGGAACAAGCGGGCGCAACTCTGGAGGAGTTACAGGGACTATCTTCATTATCATCCACTCCGGGCGGTTGATACTCTTCTCTACGCTGGAGCGGAAAGCTTCAACCACTTGCAGACGCTTCAATGCCTCGTTCTTACGCTGAACTGAAGAGTCACTATTAGCACGGTCACGCAGTTCGTATGACAATGAGTCGAGGTCAAGACGAGTAAGCAGGTCATAAATAGCCTCTGCACCCATCTTAGCTACGAACTTATTGGGGTCACTATCATCCAGATAATCATTATCTGAAGATAACTGGTTGTCGATGATATCATTATATTCATCTTCTGACAGCAGGTCATACATCTTTGAGCCAATAGCCTCGTTACCCTCTGCATCCTTCTTACCTGCCATAGCACCCGGCTGGATAACTACATAGCGCTCATAATAGATAATGGCATCGAGTTTCTTAGTAGGCAGTCCCAGCAAATAACCTATCTTGTTAGGCAAGCTACGGAAATACCAAATATGGGCTACAGGTACAACCAATTCGATATGTCCTGTACGCTCACGACGCACTTTCTTCTCGGTAACCTCTACACCACAACGGTCGCAGACAATACCTTTATAACGAATACGCTTGTACTTGCCGCAAGCACACTCATAGTCCTTCGTCGGACCGAAGATACGCTCGCAGAACAAACCATCACGTTCAGGCTTGTAGGTACGGTAGTTGATGGTCTCCGGCTTTGTCACCTCGCCATACGAACTTTCGAGGATTTCCTCTGGTGATGCCAGTCCGATGGTAATCTTGGTGAAGTTACTCTTTATCTTTGAATCTTTCTTGAAAGCCATAATTCTCAATTTTCAATTATCAATATATCAATTAGTCCATCTTGATACTGAGACCAAGACCCTTCAACTCATGCAACAACACATTGAGTGATTCAGGAATTCCAGGAGTCGGCATTGGCTCACCTTTCACGATAGCCTCATAGGCCTTAGCACGACCTACAACATCATCAGACTTGATGGTCAAGATTTCCTGCAGTACATGGCTGGCACCAAAGGCCTCCAGTGCCCAGACCTCCATCTCTCCAAAGCGCTGGCCACCAAACTGTGCCTTACCACCAAGGGGCTGCTGGGTAATCAGAGAGTACGGGCCAATGCTACGAGCATGCATCTTATCCTCAACCATGTGACCGAGCTTGAGGAAGTAGGTAATACCTACAGTTGCAGGCTGGTCAAATCGTTCACCCGTTTCACCATCATAAAGATGAGTAGAGCAAAGGCGGGGCAGACCGGCTTTATCAGTCCACTCAGCAAGGTCTTCCAACTTTGCACCGTCAAAGATAGGTGTTGCAAACTTCACACCCAGACGCTTACCTGCTGCACCAAGGATTGCCTCGAAAATCTGACCGAGGTTCATACGAGAAGGCACACCCAGCGGGTTCAGTACCAAATCAACAGGACGACCATCCTCCAAGAATGGCATATCCTCCTGACGTACTACCTTCGATACGATACCCTTGTTACCGTGACGACCAGCCAGCTTATCACCAACGCCAATCTTACGTTTCTTGGCAACATAGACCTTTGCCATCTGCAGGATACCTGAAGGCAACTCGTCACCAATCGTAATAGCAAACTTCTTGCGCTTCATCTCTGCGTCAAGCAGTTTGTATTTCTTCATATAGTTAATAATCAGCTTGGCAATCAGCTCATTCTTATGTTCGTCATTCGTCCAATGACTAATCTGAACGTCACCATACTCCAGATTCTTCAGGCTGGGAACCGTGAACTTACTACCCTTCGAGATAATCTCAGCACCAGTGTAGTCCTTCACACCCTGTGAGGTCTTACCCTTAGTCAGGGTCATCAACTTCTCAACCAGAATATCCTTCAAATCATCAATCTTAGCCTCGTGTTCCTCATCAATCTTAGCAAGAACTATCTTATCCTGCTGCTTATTCTGACGAGTCTTCACTGCACGTGTAAAGAGTTTCTTATCAATGATGACACCTGTCAGCGACGGATTTGCCTTCAGTGAAGAATCCTTCACATCACCGGCCTTGTCACCAAAGATGGCACGAAGCAGTTTCTCTTCAGGTGAGGGGTCGCTCTCACCCTTCGGTGAAATCTTACCAATGAGAATATCGCCTGGCTCAACACGAGCACCAACACGGATAACACCATTATCATCAAGGTCTTTTGTGGCTTCTTCGCTGACATTAGGAATATCTGCTGTAAACTCCTCGGCTCCACGCTTTGTCTCACGCACATCAAGAGAGTATTCATCCACATGCACAGAGGTCAGGACATCCTCACGGACAATGCGCTCGTTAAGTACGATAGCATCCTCATAGTTATAGCCCTTCCACGGCATATAGGCAACAAGCAGATTACGACCCAAAGCCAGTTCACCATTCTCTGTTGCATAACCCTCTGTCAGGATATCACCCTGCTTCACACGCTGACCCTTGTCACAAATTGGACGCAGGTCAATGGTCATATTCTGATTGGTACGACGGAACTTAGGAATACGATACTCTTTCAAGGCAGGCTCGAAGCTAACAAACTCCTCATCTTCCGTGCGGTCATAGAGAATACGGATGGTCGTGGCGTCAACATAGTCAACAACACCATCACCTTCTGCTGTAATCATTGTACGAGAGTCCTCGCAAACCTGCTTCTCAATACCTGTACCTACAATAGGAGCTTCATTGTGAAGCAGAGGAACTGCCTGGCGCATCATGTTCGAGCCCATCAATGCACGGTGGGCATCATCGTGCTCCAAGAACGGAATCAGCGAAGCTGCAATAGAAGCAATCTGCTGCGGAGACACGTCCATCAAGTCTACCTGCGTAGGAGGCACAACAGGGAAATCTGCATCCTGACGGCACTTTACAACAGAACGAATGAAAGTACCATCGTCGTTCAACGGAGCATTGCCCTGACCGATAATATGGTCTTCCTCCTCTTCAGCAGTCAGATATACAATATCATCATTATTCAGATTGGCAATACCGCCCTCAATCTTACGATAGGGAGTCTCGATGAAGCCAAGTTCATTAATCTTTGCATACACACACAACGACGAAATCAGACCGATGTTCGGACCTTCAGGACTCTCAATCGGGCAGAGACGACCATAGTGTGTATAGTGTACGTCACGCACCTCGAAACCAGCTCGGTCACGCGTCAGACCTCCAGGACCCAGAGCAGAAAGACGGCGCTTATGCGTCACCTCGGCCAACGGGTTGGTCTGGTCCATAAACTGTGACAGAGGATTAGTTCCAAAGAACGAGTTAATAACACTGGATATAGTCTTAGCATTAATCAGGTCTGTCGGAGTGAACACCTCATTATCACGGACATTCATACGCTCACGAATAGTACGGCTCATACGTGCCAGACCAATGGAGAACTGATTAGACAGCTGCTCACCAACTGTGCGTACTCGACGATTAGACAGGTGGTCAATATCATCAACGGCAGCCTTTGAGTTAATCAATTGAATCAGATACTTGATGATTTCAATGATATCCTCCTTAGTCAGTACACGAACATCCATCTCCGTGTTCAGACTCAGTTTCTTATTAATACGATAGCGACCTACATCACCTAAGTCATAACGCTTATCTGAGAAGAAAAGGTTCTGGATAACCTCACGAGCACTGGCATCATCAGCAGGGTCAGCATTACGCAACTGACGATAGATATAAAGCACAGCCTCCTTCTCCGAGTTCGATGAGTCTCTCTGCAAGGTATTGAAGATTATCGAGTAGTCCTGTGCCACTGACTCATCTTTGTGAACCAGGATTGTAGAAGCACCACTCTCCAAAATCTCCATCATATTGTCTTCGGTAATCTCCGTCTCGCGTTCCATGATAACCTCATTACGCTCAATAGATACCACCTCACCCGTATCCTCATCAACAAAATCCTCATTCCAGCTCTTCAACACACGGGCAGCCAGTTTACAGCCAAGAACCTTCTTCAAAGCCGTCTTATTAACCTTCACCTCTTCTGCCAAGTCAAAAATCTGCAGGATATCTTTATCGGTCTCAAAACCAATGGCTCTCAACAATGTTGTAACAGGCAACTTCTTCTTACGGTCAATGTATGCGTACATGACATTGTTAATATCAGTAGCAAACTCAATCCATGAGCCCTTGAATGGAATGATACGTGCAGAATAAAGCAACGTACCATTAGCATGAACACTCTGACCAAAGAACACGCCCGGTGAACGGTGCAACTGAGATACAACAACGCGCTCGGCACCATTTATCACAAACGTACCGTTGTCAGTCATATAAGGAATCGGACCAAGGAAAACGTCCTGAATCACCGTACCGAAATCTTCATGGTCGGGGTCAGTGCAATAAAGTTTCAACTTAGCCTTCAAAGGTACGCTATAAGTCAGGCCACGCTCCAAGCACTCATCAATCGTATAACGGGGCGGGTCAATATAGTAATCCAAGAACTCAAGAACAAAGTTATTTCGCGTATCTGTAATAGGGAAGTTCTCTGCGAACACCTTATACAGACCGTCATTCTTGCGTTCCTCAGGTGGAGTGTCCAGCTGTAGAAAGTCTTTGAAAGACTTTAATTGCACATCGAGAAAATCCGGAAACGGCATCGGATTCTTGACGCTGCTAAAGTTTACTCTGTTGTCTATTACTTTTGAAGCCATATATATAAATTATTGTTTTCTAGATGCTCTAGACTCTCCAGCATAATCCAGATTATCTAGAATAAAACAAGAAAATGGTCGGGAACCCTCTACTGGAGAGCTCCCAACCACATTGATATTGTTGTGCTAATATTATTTCAGCTCAACTACGGCACCAGCCTCTTCGATAGCCTTCTTCAGGTTCTCAGCCTCGTCCTTAGACAGACCTTCCTTCAAAGTAGAAGGAGCACCGTCTACGAGGTCCTTAGCTTCCTTCAGACCCAGACCGCAAGCTTCCTTAACGGCCTTAACTACCTGCAACTTAGCAGCACCAGCCTCCTTCAGAACTACGTCAAAAGAGGTCTTCTCCTCAGCAGCAGCGGCAGCGCCACCAGCTGCGGGACCAGCAGCAACAGCAACAGCGGCTGCAGCGGGCTCAATTCCATACTCGTCCTTCAGGACTGTTGCCAACTCTTGTACTTCCTTAACTGAGAGGTTTACCAACTCTTCAGCAATAGCTTTAATATCTGCCATTTTATTTAAAATTTTAATTGTTTTTTAATGTTAATGTTAGTTATTTCTTTCGCTTATTTGTTACGCTCAGCGATAGCATCAAGCAGTCCATGAATCTTGCCACCAGCATTCAGGCCAGATACTACATTCTTGATAGGAGACTGCAGCAGTGCCACAACGTCGGCAATAAGTTCATTCTTGCTCTTGATAGCAACCAGCTCATCCAGCTTGTCGGCACCTACAAAGAAACCTTCTTCTGCATAAGCAGCCTTCAATGAGGGAACACCCTCTTTCGTGTATTCTTTCAGGAGCTTGGCGGGCACATTAGCTGTCTGTGTGAACATCACGGCCGTGCTACCCTTCAAACTATCATAGAGTGGTTCAAAGTCAATATCAGAAACCTCGAAAGCTTTATGAAGAAGCGTATTCTTCACAACAACCATCTTAATCTCACTCTTGAAACACTTACGACGCAAGTCGCTTGTCTGCTCTGCATTCAGTCCAGCAATATTTACCAGATAGAAATGAGGATATTCCTTCAGCTTCTGTCCAAGTTCTACTACGATAGTATCTTTTAATTCCTTTTTCATCGTTTCTAAACTTTTACGAGTTATTCAACTGATTTAGGGTCAACCTTGATACCAGCGCTCATAGTGCTGGAAATAAAGACACTCTTCATGTAGGTACCCTTGGCAGCAGCTGGCTTCAGCTTGATGATGGTCTGCAAGAACTCCTTAGCATTCTCGAAGATTTGCTCTGGAGTGAAAGAAACCTTACCGATTGAGGCATGTACAATACCAGCCTTGTCAACCTTAAAGTCAATCTTACCCTGCTTCACTTCCTTTACTGCCTTAGCAACATCCATAGTAACAGTACCGCTCTTGGGGTTAGGCATCAAACCACGAGGACCCAGAATACGTCCAAGAGGACCGAGCTTACCCATGCATGAGGGCATTGTGATAATTACATCAACATCAGTCCAACCCTGCTTAATCTTATCGATATACTCGTCAAGACCAACATAGTCGGCACCAGCTTCCTTTGCAGCAACTTCCTGGTCTGGAGTACAGAGAGCGAGAACACGCGTTACCTTACCAGTACCATTCGGCAGCGATACAACGCCGCGAACCATCTGGTTAGCCTTACGCGGGTCAACGCCCAAGCGTACATCGATATCAACAGAAGCCTCGAACTTCGTAGTGGTAATTTCCTTTACCAGCCCTGCAGCTTCCTTCAAAGAGTATGCTTTCCCTGCTTCAACCTTATCAGCTACCAACTTTTGATTTTTTGTCAGTTTACTCATTTTCTTAATTGAAGTTATTTGTTATTTAACCAGGGAAGTCCCCTTTAACAGTGATACCCATGCTCCTAGCTGTACCAGCAATCAGCTTCATAGCCGACTCTACAGTAAAGCAGTTTAAGTCGCTCATCTTATCCTCAGCGATTGCACGCACCTGTTCCCAAGTAACGCTGGCAACCTTCTTACGGTTAGGCTGAGCAGAACCGCTCTTCACCTTGGCAGCCTCCAACAACTGGACGGCAGCAGGGGGAGTCTTGATAATGAAGCTAAAAGACTTGTCTGCATAGTATGTGATAACAACAGGAAGAATCTTACCTGCCTTATCCTGGGTTCTGGCGTTGAACTCTTTGCAGAATCCCATAATGTTAATACCCTTCGAACCCAGAGCAGGTCCTACGGGAGGAGAGGGATTCGCAGCGCCACCTTTAATCTGTAATTTGATTAATCCAGCAACTTCTTTAGCCATTTCTGTTTATTAATATTAATTGATTGTTATATAAGCCTCAGGAGTGGAAGCCTCCTACGACCGTATATAGAATAGACGTACCGTAACACTTACGCCTTATTCTTTCTCAACTTGCGTGAAAGCCAGTTCCAACGGGGTCTTACGACCGAAGATTTTAACCATTACCTTCAGCTTACGCTTCTCGGCATTCACCTCCTCGATGATACCACTAAAGCCGCTAAAAGGACCATCAGTAACCTTTACACTATCATCTACCTTATATGGTATATTAAGTTCTGCGCTTTCTATCGTTGTTTCCTCAGCAGTACCCAGAATGCTATCAATATCAGCCTGACGCACCTCCTGAGGATTATCCATGCCCCCCAAGAAACCTAACACATTAGGTATGAAGCGAAGCATATGAGCAACCTCTCCCTGCAGGCTTGCCTGTACCAGGACATAGCCCGGGAGGAAGAGCTTTTCCTTAATGACACGTTTTCCATTACGAAGCATAGCATACTTCTCAGTAGGAAGAAGAACCTCACCAACGTGAGCTTCGAGTACATCGTTATGCTTCTTTGCTGCATCGATGAACTCTTTCACCTTACCCTCTTTTCCACTAACAGCACGCAGAACGTACCATTTCATAGTTGAAGCCTCAGCCATCGTTCGTGTCAATATTTAGTTAGGATAAATTGAACTCATGACGGCTTTGAACGCAACGTCCATCAGCCATACTACTACTGCAATAATAAGAGATGCAGACAAGACCACCACAGCACTTTGTGTAAGTTCCTTGTAGGTAGGCCAAGTCATCTTATGGGCAAGCTCCTCATAGCAAGCCTTGCAATAATCGATGAATGTCTTAATAATATTCATATTCTTTTCTTTCTTAGCACGGGAAGGAGGACTCGAACCCACGACCCTCGGTTTTGGAGACCGATGCTCTACCAACTGAGCTATTCCCGTATAGAAGTCTCCGCCACCGCAAGCAGCGGAGACCTATGTTGACTAATTGATTAGTCCTCGAATACTTCCGTAATCTGACCAGAACCAACCGTGCGGCCACCTTCACGGATAGCGAAACGCAGACCCTGGTTCAGAGCCACAGCATAAATCAGCTCTACGGTAATCTCAACGTTATCACCAGGCATTACCATCTCAACGCCTGCGGGCAGAGTGATTTCACCTGTGCAGTCCATAGTGCGGAGATAGAACTGAGGACGATACTTGTTGCCGAATGGAGTGTGACGACCACCCTCTTCCTTCTTCAGGACGTAGATAGAAGCCTTGAACTTCTTGAAAGGCTTAATCTGACCTGGATGGCAGAGTACCATACCACGCTTAATCTCGTTCTTGTCAATACCGCGGAGCAACAGACCTACGTTATCACCAGCCTGACCCTCGTCAAGAATCTTACGGAACATCTCAACGCCAGTAACAACCGACTTCTTGTCCTCACCAAGACCGAGGAGCTCAACCTCATCACCTACGTGGATAACACCAGTCTCAATACGACCAGTAGCAACAGTACCACGACCAGTAATAGAGAACACATCCTCAACAGGCATCAAGAAAGGCTTGTCGGTAGCACGAGGAGGCTCCTGAATCCAATTGTCACAGGTATCCATCAACTCCATAACCTTCTCTTCCCACTTAGCAACACCATTCAGTGCACCGAGGGCAGAACCACGGATGATAGGAGTATCCTCTTCGAACTCATACTGCTCGAGGATTTCGCGAACCTCCATCTCAACGAGCTCCAGCATCTCCTCATCCTCAACCATATCACACTTGTTCAAGAATACAACCAAACGAGGAACGTTTACCTGACGAGCGAGCAGAACGTGCTCACGAGTCTGAGGCATAGGACCGTCGGTAGCAGCAACAACGAGGATAGCACCATCCATCTGAGCAGCACCAGTTACCATGTTCTTCACATAGTCGGCATGTCCCGGGCAGTCAACGTGAGCATAGTGACGATTCTTGGTCTCGTACTCAACGTGAGCGGTGTTAATGGTGATACCACGCTCCTTCTCCTCGGGAGCATTGTCAATCTGGTCGAAAGACTTAACCTCAGAAAGACCTGCCTTAGCCAGCACAGTGGTAATAGCAGCAGTCAAAGTAGTCTTACCGTGGTCAACGTGACCGATAGTACCAATGTTTACGTGCGGTTTGGTGCGCACAAAATTCTCTTTAGCCATAGCTTTTCTTTAGTTTATTATTTTATTAATTGAATAATCCGATTTAAATCGTCGTTTTCTCAAGAGCTGTTACCGAGACTTGAACTCGGGACCTCTTCCTTACCAAGGAAGTGCTCTACCACTGAGCTATAACAGCGAGCTTTGAGCGGAAAACGGGGCTCAAACCCGCGACCCCCAGCTTGGAAGGCTAGTGCTCTATCAACTGAG
>CAMWKZ010000042.1 GCA_947174945.1 uncultured Prevotellaceae bacterium
ATATAAACAGATACTAAAGCAACCCGAAATAGATACTGGAGCCACCCCAAGGAGATACTGGAGGCTGAAAGTATGGTTAATCCGCCAAAAAACGAGGTGCAATTTTGTGTATCTCAATAGTTTTGCGTACCTTTGCCGAGCGTTAACATACACAAAACAAATAATATAATGAAAGTATCAGCAACAAAAGAAACGTACATGAAGCCAGAGTCCGAAATAGTGAATCTGGAGCTTGAGCAGCCAATCTTAAACGGTAGTGCCCCCGACTTTGGAGAAGGACGCCGTTGGTTTTAATAACATTTTGTAATTCAGGAGCTATGAGAATAAGAAAGACTTTGGCGGCACTTTTCATGTTGCCGTTGCTGTGTGCATGTCAGTCTGAAGGTTATCAGGAAGCCGTTCAGCAACAACGTGTTATTAAAGTAGGTGCGTATCTTCCCAATTCTAACGATACCAGAGCGCAGATAAAGTACGGCTCAGGAAGGGATGAGACTGGGGAAACCTTTATGTGGATTTATAATGATGATTATAAGGACTGGATAACAATATTTAATATAACAAAGTTAGTAGATGGCCCCACCGACGGAGTTGAATTGGCGATAACTAAATTATCCGACGATAGGAAGCGTGCCGAATTTGAGTCTGTTGAATCTGTGGACTCTACTTATAAGATTGAGGAGGGAGATGTAATTCTGGCAATGAGTGGCGAGCTGAGAAGATATCAACAGGGTACTGCTGAAGGTTGGGAAAATGTTTTCACATACGATGTCGGAACACAAGCAAATAGGCCACAGTATATAGTAGAGAATCCGAATGACGAATCCCTTAGTTATATGAAAGACAACCTGAAGATGTATGACATCGTTAGAGCAGGTGAAGGTGGTCAGATTCCTGATTTACATTTCAAACACCTGTCGGCACTGCTGCGTGTAACACTCCGCAACGAGACAGGAGACGACTTATACTTTACAAAGATAGAGTTTAAATATCCGGGAACAGAATCTTTTTTTAATACTACAATGTATTTTAGTGTAGATTCCGATACCTTAAAGGTTTATGATGATGGTGAGTTCTACGGAGAAAATGATAAGATATACACAGATGAGATAGGTACCACTGTAAGTGGAAAGAATGGTACCACTGACGTAGGTGGTTCTATAGCCAATGGGGAATCTTATGAACTTTATGCCTCAACAGTTCCGAGAATAGGGAACAATAGGACGGGTAAAAGCTTTGAAATTCTCCTTACTCGTGAACACGACACCAATAATCCTTATTCAATTACCTTCGACGATTTCGATACAGTGATAGAGGCTGGCAAACGCTACTGGTTTGACCTGACGGCAATAATAACGCCTGAAGGAGAAAGAAAGCTGATGCTGACATCGGAATGGAAGAAGCAACAGGAAGAACAGGGAAAAACACCTGAGGAGAATACACAGGAAACTGACTGATGAATGACCAACGCACGTATTGTGTAGGCGGCCATCTGTTCGCACTTGACTTCCCACCCGAACTGCTGTCCGAAAAGGAGCTTGCACCGTATGCTCCCTTTCGGACAGCGTGTTGTTCTGGCGGGGATGTGCTTTTCTCTTTGTCCCTTGTGGCCGATGCCGCCTCGTTGCCGCCTGCGGGGCAGGAGACGGCGGCGTTTGAGGACGAGAACGGACGGATGACCCTCTTTGCCATGCCGTCAGGCGGGCTGGCCGTCCATCTGTCTACCCCCCCCAATCCTGAGTGCTGCCACCTCTGCATATCGCACGACTACCGCAGGGCTACTGCGTGGCTCGGTGGCAGCTGTGCGGAGCGGCACTATGCCCTCGACACGGCGATGATGCTGCTCTATGCGTTTGCCGCTTCGTCGCACGATACGCTGCTCTTTCATGCTTCCGTAGTGGAGCACGACGGAAGCGGCTACCTGTTTCTGGGCAAGAGCGGCACGGGCAAAAGCACCCATAGCCGCCTGTGGCTGCAGCACATAGCCGGCACGACGCTGCTCAACGACGACAATCCCGTGGTGCGCGTGGTGGACGGACGGGCATACGTCTTTGGCTCGCCGTGGAGTGGCAAGACACCCTGCTATCAGAACCGCAGGGCACCAGTGGGGGCTATCGTGCGCCTGCATCAATCACCGTACAACGCCATTGACCGCCTCAGTGGGGCAAGGGCATACGCCGCCCTGCTGCCCTCGTGCTCCTGCATGAAATGGAACCGCCCGATGGCCGAGGCCGTACACCGCACGATAGGGCAGGTGATGGCCAGTGCGGCAGTGTACGACATGGCGTGCCTGCCTGAACCCGCAGCCGCCGCTCTGTGCCTAAAGACCATAACAGCATGAACGAACGGCACGCCATACCCAATGCGCTCCTCCTCGGTGAGGTCTGTGCCCTGCTGGCCGACGGCAGGAAGGTGAAGCTGCGTGCCAAAGGCGGCAGTATGCGCCCTTTCATCCGTGGCGACGAGGATATACTCGTGCTGGGCCCACCCACTCGGTTGCGCAGGGGAGATGTCGTGCTGGCACGCAGGGGCACTGACGAGTACGTCCTGCACCGCATCGTGCGCATGACCGCCGAGCGGATTGTACTGGCTGGCGATGACAACCTGTATCAGCGTGAGGAGTGCCGCCCCGAGGACATCTGCGGGAAAGCAGAAACCCTTGTGCGCAACGGGCGGCAGTATCGGCTTACGTCGCTCTCCGCACGGCTGTGCGCTTGTCTGTGGTATAGCCTGCTGCCCTTCCGTCGCCTCGGCTGGAAAGTGCGCTCAATGATTGCAAACAGAAAACAGTAGAATGATGAAAAAGAAAAACGGACTGGCCCTGCGCCGCCTTGGAACGGAAGCCTTTGTCGTGGCCGAGAGCCTCGCTCTTGTCGACTTTGACCGGCTTGTAACCCTCAACGACTCGGCACTATACGTGTGGGAGAACCTGCCCGCCTCCGACTTCGCTCCCAGCACCATTGCCCGCCTGCTGACCGACCGCTACGACGTAGCCGAGGCAACGGCATTGGCCGATGCCCAAGCACTTGTCGACGTGTGGAAAGAGGCTGGTATCATAGAGGAACAATAACCACCACCATCACCGAATACCGTCATGGAAACGCTCACTCCCTCTTCGCCCATCGTCAGCCAGCTCTTGTCGCTTGTCCGCGCATCGCTCTGGCAGACAACCGCCGACCCGCAGTTGTTTACGGCGGGCACTACCGACTGGGAGACCATCGGCACACTGGCACTGCGCCAGACCGTAGCCATACTGGCCATAGAGGGAGCCACGACGCTGCCTGCCGACCGTCAGCCTGACAAGGCATGGCTGCGCACCGCCTGCTCCTATTCGCTGCGCAACGTGCGCACCCATGCGCTCCTTGATAGCTGCGTGGCCGAGGCCACCGCCCTGCTCCAGTCGGCAGGTCTTGCGCCCGTGTTGCTCAAAGGACAGGCGTATGCCCGCCATTATCCCCGTCCCGAACTACGGCAGTGCGGGGATATAGACCTCTACGTGGGCGAGGACGGCTACCGCCATGCCAGCGAAGCCGCCCAGCGTTTCGGGTGGGAGAGCGTGGAGCCGTTCATCCCTGCGGCGAAACACTACGGCTGTTGCCTGCACGGCATACGCATCGAGCTGCACCGCACAGCCGCCCTGCTGCCGTTCCCCATTGCCAACCGCAGGTTTCAGGCGTGGAGCCATAGGCAGCTGTCGTCCGCCCTCGGGCACGTCAAGATTGGCGACCGGGACATTGCTACCCCGTCACCCCTCTTTGACATCATCTTCGTGTTCCTGCACCTGCACCACCACTTCGTCAGCAGCGGCATCGGTTTGCGCCACCTCTGCGACTGGGCGCTCCTGCTCCATGCCCATCACAAGCGCATTGACCAGCAGGAACTCCAGCGGTTGCTCCGCAGTTTCCACCTGCTCCGTGCGTGGCGGAGCTTCGCCCCCATTGCCGTGCGCTATCTCGGGCTGCCCGAAGCGGAATGCCCCCTTTATTCGGCTAAATACGCCAAGAAGTCGGACAAGTTGCTGGCGGTCATCCTGCGCGAAGGCAACTTTGGCCATTACTCCCCCCGACTTTCCAAGAAACCACGCCCATACCTCCTGCGCAAGCTCCATTCCCTGGCATTCCATAGCCGCAGGACATTCTCGCTATTCCCGTTAGAGCCCGCCACCTTTACGGCGCACTATTGCCGTTGCCTGTACGGAGGGCTCAGGAAAGTGCTCAAGGAACTGACAACCAAGAAACAACGATGAAGCGGTATATAACAAGGATGACACAAGGCTTTCGCTTGCGCATGGCGATGGCGACGCTGGTCGGCACGGTGCGCGTCGGCTCTGGATTCCTGTTTGTAGCCCTGTGCAAGCAGGCTGTGGACACGGCCACGGGCAGGGCGGAGGGCGAACTGGCAATATGCGTCGCCGCCCTAATAGCGACGCTCGTCATCGAGCTGCTATGCACGTCGGCCAGCAACCGCATCACCGAAGTGGCCGAGGCCGATATGCAGGACGCCATCAGGCAACGCCTTTTCGGTCGGCTGCTCACCGCCACATGGGCGGCCCGCCAGACCCACCACACGGCTGACCTGCTGACCCGCCTGACGGACGACAGTCGCATGGCAGCCGAATGCCTTTGTCGCACCATCCCGACCACCATCACTGCCCTCGTGCAGTTAGTGGGGGCATTCCTCCTGCTGTGGCACTTCAGCCCCTCGCTGGCCTTGTTGCTGCTTTTCCTGTTGCCTGCGTTCACGCTGGCGGGAAAGGTGTATTTCCGCAAGGTCAGAACCCTGCAGTGCCGACTGCGCCACACGGAGAGCCGTCTGAGCGAGCATATACAAGACAGTTTGCAGCACCGCGTGCTGCTGCTCACCTACCGCCATACCGTGCGCACGGCAGAGGTGCTTGGTGCGCTGCACCGTTCACGCCACCACCTTGTGCGCAGGAAGACCAGCCTCACCGACCGCTCGCGCACTGCCGTCCTTGCTGGTTTCGAGGCTGGCTACTTGGCTGCCTTTCTGTGGGGCATCACGGGCCTGCGCAACGGCACCGTGTCTTTCGGACTAATGACCGCCTACCTGCAACTGGCTGCCCAAATACAGCGGCCCACCGCCCAGCTGGCCCGTCTGCTCCCCCAGCTCATACAGTCGCACACCGCCTTCTCGCGCCTTGCCGACATCGACCGTCTGCCCGTTGAGCCTGAACCCGTCGGTGCCGAACAGACTGAGGACACCCAGCCCGTGGGCATCGCTCTGCGCAACATCACGTTTGCCTACGCTGAACAGGAGCCTCCCGTGTTCAGGCACTTTAGCCACACATTCCCTCCGGGTTCGCATACAGCCATCATGGGCATCACGGGAACGGGCAAGAGCACGCTGCTGCGCCTGCTCCTTGCCCTGCTGCAACCGCAGGAGGGAGAAATGGAGCTATACAGCACGGAGGACGGAAAGCGAAAGGCAACGCCCATCTCTGCCGCCACACGCAGCCAGATGGTGTACGTGCCGCAGGGCAACAGCCTGTTGAGCGGCACTATCCGACAGAATCTGCTGCTGGGTAAGCCCGATGCAACGGAAGAAGAAATGTGGGAAGCCCTGCACACGGCGGCAGCCGACTTTGTGGCTGACCTGCGGGACGGGCTGGACACCCGATGCGGAGAGCACGGCCACCGTCTGAGCGAAGGGCAGGCACAGCGTATAGCCATAGCCCGCGGACTGCTCCGCAGGGGTGCCGTCCTTCTGCTTGACGAGATAAGTGCCTCGCTCGACGAGCAGACGGAGACGCTGCTCATGAGCCGTCTGGCCGAAGCCCGTCGGTCGCATACGGTGCTGTTCGTCACCCATCGTTCCAGTGTGCTCGCGTATTGTGACCACACCCTCCGTTTGGCATCGTTAGAAAGAACCGTTCTTTCCATGAGTAAGACCCGTTCTTTCCACGAGTAAGACCCGTTCTTTCCGGGGGTAAGCCCGGCTCTTTCCCCCTTTCATCAGCGATTTTTTGCAAGAAAACCGTATCTGTGTCTTGGGTTTTCTGCTGATTTTTTGTACCTTTGCAGTGGATTAACCCCCGTTGTCAACCGTATATCAGAAGAAGTGATGAAGAGATTTTTGTTTCCCGCTTGCCTGTTGTTGCTCTCGTGCAGAGGGGTGTTTGACGTGCATCCATACGACGTGAACTTCAAGGGCGAGACGGGTATCAACGCCAAGCAAATAGCAAGGATAGAAAGCGCATTTGCCAGTAAGGACACGCTGCGCGTGGCCCTTATCAGCGATACGCACGGCTGGTACTCGGATGCAAGGGATGAGGTGGAGCATCTGAACCGACGGACAGACATCGACTTCGTTATCCACTGTGGCGACCTGACCGACACGGGTACGAGCAGGGAGTATGAATGGTGCCGCGACATACTGGGCGGACTGCACTACCCGTATGTTGCGCTCATCGGCAACCACGACTTCCTCGGCACTGGCGACCAGGCTTACAGTGTGATATACGGGCGAATGGACTTCTCGTTCATCGCCTCGCGCGTCAAGTTCGTTTGCCTGAATACCAATGCCACGGAGTATGACTATATGGCTGCCGTGCCCAACTTCGATTTCATGGAAGAAGAGATGGTGCGCGACTCGGCTCGTTTCGACCGTACCGTCATCGTGATGCACGCACCGCCCTATAGCGACCAGTTTAACAACAACGTGTGCAAGTCGTTCCGCCGCTACCTCAGTTTCTTCCCCGGCCTGCTGTGCTGTGTCTACGGGCACAGTCATGGCGACGGTGTTGACAACTTCTACAACGACGGCTTACTGTTCTACGGTATCGACTGCGCAGAGCATCGCAACTATCGAATCTTAACCATAACAAAGGACGGCTATGAGATGGAACAGATTTTTTATTAGCCTCGCGCTATTAGCGTCTGCCGTCAGCGTCATGGCCGACAGCATCTATGTGGCGCACCCTGCCGAAAGCAAGTACGACAAGCGGGTGCTGAGCTACCGCAAGCACTGGGCAGCACTCATACCTACCCAGTTTGTCGTTCAGAACGCGGGAAACATGGGCGTACTCTCAGCAGGCATAGGCTGGGACTACGGGAAGCGCGAACAATGGGAAACCGACCTGCTTTTCGGCTACATTCCGAAGAACCAAAGCACACGCGGCAAGCTGACCATGACCCTGAAGCAGAACTATCTGCCGTGGAGCTTCGAGCTAAAGCACGGCTGGAGCATAGAGCCGCTGCAGGCCAGCATCTACGTGAACACCATCTATGGCCACGAGTTCTGGCGAGCGCAGCCTGCCCGCTATCCCGACAAATACTACGATTTCATGTCTACTAAGTTTCGTCTGAACATTGCCATCGGTCAGCGCATCACGTGGAAGATACCAAAGGCGAAACGGCGAAATGCCAAGAGCATCAGCCTGTTCTATGAGGTCAGTTCGTGCGACCTGTACATCCGCTCCAAGTTTGTCGACTCCAGCGTCCCGCTGAAAGACATCCTCGGCCTCTCCGTCGGCGTGAAGCTCCACACATTATAGCGGCAGTGCCAAGCCCACCACAACCCTATACCATCAAAAAAAGAGGCCGTAAAGACCTCTTTCTTCGTGATTCGCTTGGGGCTCGAACCCAAGACCCCAACATTAAAAGTGTTGTGCTCTACCAACTGAGCTAGCGAATCAGCCGTATTGCGTTAAAGCGGATGCAAAGGTACGACGTTTTTTTGGAATGACCAAATTTATTCGGCTCTTTTTTCGTTTCAGCCCTTTTCCGCGGCTATTCCTCGGCAATGGCCCGCTGGTAACACTCGCGACAGAGGGGCTCGTATTCCTGCGTTTCGCCCAGCAGCACGCGCTTGTCGTTTTGGACGGTGCGGTGGCTGAGATAGGCCAGCGAGCCGCACTTGACGCAGATGGCGTGAACCTTGGTCACGTCGTCGGCAATGGCGCAGAGGGCAGGGATGGGGCCAAAGGGCAGTCCCTTGTAGTCCATATCGAGGCCGGCAATGATGACGCGGACACCGCGGTTGGCCAGCTCGTTGCAGACGCTGACCAGTCCGTCGTCGAAGAACTGGGCCTCGTCGATGCCCACCACGTCGATGTTGCTGGAGAGCAACAGGATGCTGGCCGACGAGTCGATGGGGGTTGAGGTGATGGTGTTGTGGTCGTGGCTGACCACCTCTTCGTTGCTGTAGCGGGTGTCAATGGCCGGTTTGAATATCTCAACGTGCTGCTTGGCAAACTGGGCACGACGCAGGCGGCGTATCAGTTCCTCGGTCTTGCCCGAGAACATGGAGCCGCAAACTACTTCTATTCTGCCCGGGCGGCGTGCCTCGCCCGCATGGTTTTCTGATATCATGGCGCAAAGATACAAAAAAATCATAATTCATAATCTATAATTCATAATTATTTTCTATCTTTGCCACCGAATATGGGCATATTGTATATTGTACCAACCCCGGTGGGGAATATGGAGGACATGACGTTGCGCGCCATTCGCATCTTGAAAGAGGCCGACCTTGTGCTGGCCGAGGACACGCGCACGTCGGGTATCCTGTTGAAGCATTTCCAGATTCAGCAGCACTTACTTTCGCATCACAAGTTTAACGAGCACGGTACGAGTGCGTCCATCGTTGAGCGGCTGCAGGCTGGTCAGACGGTGGCGCTCATCAGCGATGCCGGTACGCCGGGCATTTCCGACCCCGGGTTCTTCTTGGTGCGCGAGGCCGTCCGTGCTGGTATCGAGGTGCAGACGCTGCCTGGTGCAACGGCTTTCGTGCCAGCACTGGTGTCAAGCGGACTGCCTTGCGACCGTTTCTGCTTTGAGGGCTTTCTGCCGCAGAAGAAGGGACGGCAGTCGAAACTGGAGTCGCTGCGCGACGAGGAACGCACAATGGTATTTTACGAGTCGCCCTATCGGGTGCTGAAGACGTTGCAACAGTTCAGCGACGTGTTTGGCCCCGAGCGTCAGGTGAGCGTGTGTCGTGAAATATCGAAGGTGCACGAGGAGAGCGTGCGCGGCACGTTGCAGGAAGCCATTGCCCACTTTACGGCGCACGAGCCTCGTGGCGAGTTCGTCATCGTGCTGGCAGGAAAAGCGTAAGAGAACTAAATCAATTAAGAAAGAGATGAGAAAGATATTGTTAGTAGGCATAGGGTTGCTGGCACTGGCAGCCTGTAAGCAGAAGGGCGACAACGCCAAGGACGTGGCGATGCAGCAACAGCGCGACTCGCTGAACCGCATCATAGCCCAGAAGGATAACGAGATTGACGACATGATGGCCACGATGAACGACGTCGTGGAGGGCTTTCGGGCTATCAACGAGGCTGAGGAGCGCGTGACCATTGCCCGTAGTGACGAGGGTACGTCGTCGGCTGAGCGCATCCGCGAGAATATGCAGTTCATCCAGCAGACCATGCAGCAGAACCGTGAGCTTATCAACAAGCTGCGCAACCAGCTGCGCCAAAGCTCGGTGAACGGCGACCAGTTGCGCCGTACCATTGACAACCTGACGCGCCAGATGGAGGAGAAGGACGCAGAGCTGAAGCAGCTGCGAGCTGAATTGGAGGCCAAGGATATTCAGATAGGCGAGCTGAACGAGCGGGTGACCAACCTCAGCAGCAACGTGGTCAACCTGCAGGAGGAGACGACGCAGAAGTCGCAGACCATCTCGTCGCAGGACAAGCAGCTGAACACGGCGTGGTTTGTCTATGGCACGAAGAAGGAGCTGCGCGAGCAGCGCGTCTACGACGACGGCCATGTGCTGCAGGCGAACTTCAACCACGACTACTTTACCAAGATTGATATCCGCGTGGACAAGGAGATACGTCTGTACAGCCGCTCTGCCAAGGTGCTGACGGCTCACCCCTCGTCGGCCTACACGCTGACGCAGGATGCCAATAAGCAGTACATCCTGCGCATCACCAATCCGCAGTTGTTCTGGTCGACCAGCAAGTATCTGGTAGTCTTAGTGAAATAGAGAAAAGAAAAAGGTTCTTCTTAGCGAAGAACCTTTTTTATGTTATTGCCCTGCCTGCGGATGAGCACGCCCCTTGTCGTGTTGCTCACCTCACGGCCCTGCAAGTCGTAGTAGCGCACGGGCGTTGTCTCGTCAGCCAGTTGCGTTGTCACGCTTGTCTCTGGTGTGTCTGGGTCGGGCGTGCCTGCCTCGGGGCGACAGGCTACGAAGGAGATGGTGCGCTTGAGGGTGTTCTCGGTAATGTCCTCGATGGGCTTGCTCATGAGCTTCTGGCCGTCGGTGTTGGCATGGTAGAGCGTGGCTGCGGGGGTGGTATGGTTGGTCAGCGCGGTGTTGCCGGTACGACCGGGGAATGGGTCGCCTGCGATGCTGCTGGCGTAGTAGGAGCCGTACTCGTTGTCGGCAGCGATGATGGTCATGCGCTCGTGGCCGGCTATGGTGTTGACGGAGTTGGCGTTCCATGCGCCCCGGTCGTAGTCGACGTGCAGGACGAGCAGGCCGTGGCCGTACAGGCCCCTGTCGTAGCTGATGGGCTGGCGGTTTTCGAGCAGGTAATACTCGTTCTTGTTGCTATCGTTGTACAGCACGTATGCCTCGGGCTCGTCAATGAGGGGCTTCATGTCGGTAACGTGGGTCGTGGTGCTAAGCTCCTTCGGCTCGAGCCAGCCAGAGAACCAACGCTCGTAGCTGGTGTAGCCCGCTGGGGTGCGCGAGTTGTCGTTGTAGTTGCCGGCGCACATGATGTCCCAGTAGCCCATGCCGTAGTTGTCGCCCTGCGTGTCGTATGTGTCGGGCAGCCCGAGGCAGTGGGAGAACTCGTGGCAGGCGGTTCCGATGCCGTCAATGCCGTCGGGGTTGGCTTCGCTGTTGGCTCCCCATAGCTCTGCGGCGCACCCGTAGGTGTTGATGGTCACGTTGTCGTAATAGCGCATGGCCCGCTCGGCAGCCAGTGCCCACTCGTGGGGCCAGATGGTGGAAGGGTCGGCGCCCTGTGCCTCGGCATAGCCGGCGTAGATGACGAACACTTGGTCGACAACGCCGTCGCCGTCCCAGTCGTACTTCGAGAAGTCGATGCCTGCTGCATGGGCGTAGTCAACGGCCTCGGCTACCATCAGTGCGGGGTGCCTGTCGGTTTGCTCGGTGCCGTAGCTGTCGGTATAGTGTCCACCGTAGTATTCCATTTCGTGCTGGGTGGTGAAGGGGCCCGCCACGTCGAAGTCGATGGTCAGCTGGCCGTAGCTCTGCTTCTTGAAGTAGTCGCGCACGGAGCCGGCCATGCCTCGCTCGTTGTAGCCCTCCTCGTTGAAGAACCGCTGGAAGGTGTGCTGGGCGTTCTCGGTCGTGAACGGCATGTCGGGGAACTGCATCAGGATGACCAGTCCGCGGTGGGTGCCCGTGGTAGCCCCCTGCTTGTCGCCCACGCGGCGGTTGGCTCTCCTGCCGGCTGTCTCGCTATGGGCCAGCCGCTTCTCGCGCTGTGCGGCCCACTGGCGGTTCACCTCCTCATGCGTCATCTTGAGCAGCTTGCCTCGCTTGAGCTGGCATGGCTCGCCGCTGGCATCGGTGTAGAAAGCGTAGTGCTCGTCGCCTCTGAGCGTCAGTTCCACTACGGAGCCGTCGCTCAGCGTGACTTTCTTCTTAAGCCCGGGCTTGGCGGGTACGGCCATGATGGCCACGGTGGCTATGGTGAGGGCGATGGTCGTGAGTAATAGTCTTCTCTTCATAATATGGGTTTTGATTGCTGCCGTTGGTGTGTCTGTTGGGTGCAAAGGTAGTGCAAAAAGACGAAACGGCCAAATGCTGGATGTGTTATATGCTGGTTTCCGACTTGGTTCCCCTGCGGAAACCAGTGGGTTCCCCCTGAGAACCCATTGGTTTCTCCATAGGAACCCGATGGGTTCCTCGCAGGCACCCAGTGGTTTCCTCGGGGGAACCAACTGGGAAACCTGAAAGGGCGCGCAAAGTCCCGGCTGTGAGGCGATGGTTGGGAGCGTTACTTGCTCAGACGCGCCTCGACGACGTTGACCACGTAGTCGCCCAGTTTCTCGCATTCCGACACGAGGTCGGTGTACATCGTACCGATGGCGTAGTCGTATTCGTGGTCGTTGACGGCCTGTATGTTCTCGGCCTTCAGTCGGTTGCGCAGGGCATTGATGTCGTTCTCGATGCGGAATGTCTTGTTGATGTCCTGCTCCTCTCGACGGCCCGTGAGGGCATTGTTCATCTGCGTCAGCGAGTCCTCGGTCAGCTGCATCATGTTGCGCAGCTCCTCCAGCTGGTGGTCGGTGAACTCGGTTTGCGACTGCAAATGACGGTTCAGCGTGCGAGCCAGATTGAAGCAAGCGTCGCCGATGGACTCCAGTTCGCTAATCTCGCGGAGCATCGAGCGTATCTTCCACTTCGTCTCGTCCGACAGGTGAGCGTCGCCCACCTGCTCCAGATAGCGCGCAATCTCAATCTCCATGTTGTCGGAGATGCCCTCGTACTTCTCAATGCGCGAGTATAGCTTGGCAAAGGCGTCGCTATCCTGCTCCTGCATCAGGTCGCGCACCATGCCGAACATACGCTGCATACGGCGGCCAAACACGCCAATCTCCTTCTGCGCCTGCAGCACGGCAATCTCGGGAGTCTTGATGATACCCGACTGGATGTACTTCAGTCGACCGTCCTCCTCCTCTGCGTTCGGGTTCGACTTAATGACGCGGCACACCAGTTGCTCAATCTGCGGGATGAACCAGATGAGGATGCCCGTGTTCGCAAGGTTGAAACAAGTGTGGAAGGCCGCCAGCACGAAGCTCAGCTTAGCGGCATTAGCCAGAAAGACAGCGTTGCCCACCGTCTCCTTCGTCATCGTCACGTCATAGCCCACAAAGCCACAAACCATGTCGACAAACGGGCGGAACACCACCAATATCCAGCACACGCCAAACAGGTTGAAGAACATGTGGGCAAAGGCAGCGCGGCGGGCCTGCGTGCCAGCCGTCATCGCCACGATGTTCGACGTAACCGTGGTGCCTATGTTCTCGCCCATGACCAAGGCAATACCCTGATAGATGGGCAGCACGCCTGCCGAACAGAGTATCATGGTGATAGCCATCACCGCAGCTGACGACTGCACGCACATGGTCAGCACACCGCCAATGAGCAGGAAAAGCAGCGTGGTCGTAAAGGCTTGCGGGTCGAAGCTCGAGAAGAAAGTAAGCACTGCCTCGTTCTCGCCAAGGTTCATGTCAATGCCCGTCTGCCGCAAGGTGCCCAGTCCTAAGAACATAAAGGCGATGCCAAACAGGAAGTCGCCCACCACTCGGTGGCTCTTGCGGTAGATGAGGATAATGGCTATAAAGAAGGCGGGATAAACGAAGTCAGTGATGTTAAACGAGAAGCCTGCCGACATTATCCATGCCGTCAGCGTGGTGCCGATGTTGGCACCCATGATGACCGAGATAGCCTGTGCCAGCGTCAGCAGGCCAGCGGACACGAAGCTGACCGTCATCACCGTCGTAGCCGTCGACGACTGCACGGCAGCCGTCACGCCAATGCCCGTCAGCATACCCGTGAAGCGGTTGGTCGTCATGGCCCCTAAGATGTGGCGCAACTGCGGCCCGGCCATCTTCTGCAGGGCATCACTCATGGTCTTCATGCCGTACATCAGCAGGGCAAGCGAGCCTAACAACCGAAAGGCAAGCAGCAGATAACTTTGTGAATTGTCCATATCGTCTTATTTCGTTCTTGCGTAAGTCCTGTAGCCGTAGGCGATAATAACGAGGAAGCACACGAGCGGCAGCACAAACGACACGTTGACGGCGGGCATACCGAACAGGGTCTGCTGGTCGATGATGCTGGCCTGCAACGGGGGCAGCACGCTACCGCCCAGAATGGCCATAATCAAGCCTGCGGCACCAAACTTGGCATCGTCGCCCAGCCCTTGCAGGGCAATGCCGTAGATAGTGGGGAACATCAGCGACATACAGGCCGAGATGGCTACCAGACAATAGAGCCCTCCGCGCCCGTCGATGAAGATGACACCCAGCGTCAGCAGCGTGCCCACAACGGCCAGAACGCCTAACAAGGCTCCCGCGTTAATGTATTTCAGGAAGAAGGTGCAGATGAAGCGGCTCGTTACAAAGATAGCCATTGCGATGATGTTGTAGCGTTGCGACAGCACTTCCGCGTCAATCTCCGACATTCCCTCGTTCATCAGCACGCGCGTACCATATTGTATAATGAACGTCCAGCACATAATCTGCACGCCCACATAGAAGAACTGGGCAATGACACCCTCACGGTAGTGGGGGATTCGACAGATGCGGCGCAGTGTGGCCATTGGGCGGACATCGTGGTTCTTGTCGGCATTGGTAGGCATCTTCGTGAGGTAAATCACGAGGAACATCAGGGCTATCACGGCTCCGATAATCAGGTAGGGCGTTATCAGCACACTCAGGTCGCTGTCGCGCATGGCGGCAAAGTCTGCGTCGCTCAGCATCGAACGCTCCTCGGTAGAGGCTGGGTTCAGTCTGGCCTGTATGAAGTTCATGGCCACATACATACCGCAGAGCGAGCCCATCGGGTTAAAGCACTGTGCCAAGTTCAGTCGGCGGGTGCTGGTCTCCTCCGTTCCCATCGACAGGATGTAGGGGTTACAACTGGTCTCCAAGAACGACAGACCGCACGTCAGGATGAAGTAGGCCACTAAGAACGGGTAGTACATACCCGTCCACGAGGCTGGTAGGAACAGCAGGGCACCCACGGCGTAAAGTCCCAGACCCATTAGTACGCCCGCCTTGTACGAGTACTTGCGGATGAACATGGCAGCAGGGAAGGCCATCGCGAAGTAGCCGCCATAGAAAGCCACCTGCACCAGCGCACCGTCGGTGACGCTCATGCGGAATATCTTGGAGAAGGCTTTCACCATCGGGTTCGTGATGTCATTGGCAAAGCCCCACAGGGCAAAACAGGATGTAACGAGAATGAAGGGCACGAGATAGCTTACTCCGTCCTTCGAGAGAATGGGTTGATTGTTCTTTTTGTCCATTGTTGGGGTATTCTAAGAGGTTTTACTTGCTTCGGTCTTATCCTACTTGGCTGCCAGGCTTCACGTCCTTGGTGGTGGTCACTACGCTGAGGCTTTCGTCGAAGTCGACGGCAGAGAGTATCATGCCTTGGCTTTCGATGCCCATCATCTTGCGAGGCTCGAAGTTGGCCACGAACAGGATGCGCTTGCCAATGAGCACGGTCGGGTCGTCGTAGAAGGCGGCAATGCCTGAGCAGATGGTTCGTTCCTCGCCTGTACCGTCGTCGATAGTGAACTGCAACAGCTTCTTCGACTTCTTCACCTTCTGGCAGTCTTTGATAAGTCCGACGCGGATGTCGAGCTTCTCGAAGTCTTCAAACGAAACGGTGTCTTTAATCGGGGCGGCCTTGTAGGCTGCGGCCTCATTGGCTTTCTTGGTGGCCTCCAGCTTGTCGAGCTGCCTCTGGATAACGTCATCCTCTATCTTCTCAAACAACAGCGACGGTTCGTTCAGCTGGTGACCGGCCTGCAGCAGGTTGGTCTGGCCTAACTGCTCCCATTCGAAGGTGTCCATGTTCAGCATCTCGCGCAGCTTCTTGCTGGAGAAGGGCAGGAACGGTTCAAAGGCAATGGCGAGGTTGGCCGTCAGTTGCAGGCAGATGTTCAGAATGGTCTCGCAGCGTTTCGGGTCGGTCTTCCATACCTTCCACGGCTCGCACTCGGTAATGTAGCGGTTGCCGATACGGGCGAGGTTCATGGCCTCGAACTGCGCATCGCGGAACTTAAACTGGTTGAGCAGGGCTTCCACCTTCTGCTTCACGTCCTTAAATTCCTCTAAGGCTTGACGGTCTACGTCCTGCAATTCACCGCAGGCAGGCACAACGCCATCCCAGTATTTCTTGGTCAGCTGCAGGGCGCGGTTGACGAAGTTGCCATAGACGGCTACGAGTTCGTTGTTATTACGGTCTTGGAAGTCTTTCCACGTGAAGTTGTTGTCCTTCGTCTCTGGTGCGTTGGCTGTCAGCACATAGCGCAGCACGTCCTGCTTACCGGGCATATCAACCAAGTATTCGTGCAGCCAGACAGCCCAGTTGCGCGATGTCGAAATCTTGTCGTTCTCTAAGTTGAGGAACTCGTTGGCTGGCACGTTGTCGGGCATGATGTACTTTCCGTGTGCCTTCATCATCACAGGGAAGATGATGCAGTGGAATACGATGTTGTCCTTACCAATGAAGTGTACCAGACGGGTATCTTCATCCTGCCACCATTGCTCCCACTTGCCCCACTTCTCGGGCTCGCGGTCGCACAGCTCCTTTGTGTTCGACACATAGCCGATAGGGGCATCGAACCACACGTAGAGCACTTTCCCATCTGCTCCCTCTACGGGTACGGGGATGCCCCAGTCCAAATCGCGCGTCATAGCACGGGGCTGCAAGTCCATGTCGAGCCACGACTTGCACTGTCCGTAGACATTGGGCCGCCATTCCTTATGCTCCTCTAAAATCCACTGCTTTAGCCACTCCTGATATTCGTTCAGAGGCAGATACCAGTTCTTAGTCTCTTTCAGCACAGGTGTCGAACCGCTGATGGTTGACTTGGGGTTAATCAGTTCCGTAGGGCTTAGGTCGCGTCCGCATTTCTCGCATTGGTCTCCGTATGCACCCTCGTTATGGCAATGGGGGCACTCGCCTACTACATAACGGTCGGCCAAGAACTGCTTGGCCTCCTCATCGTAGAGCTGCGCCGTCGTCTTTTCTACTAACTTGCCTTCTTCATAGAGTTTGCGGAACCATTCAGCGGCAAACTTGTGGTGCGTCTCCGAGGTAGTACGGCTATAGACATCGAAGGAGATGCCGAACTCTGCAAAAGAGTCTTTTATCATCTGATGATAGCGGTCTACTACGTCCTGTGGGGTGATGCCCTCCTTACGGGCACGCACTGTGATGGGCACGCCGTGCTCGTCGCTTCCACCAACAAACAGGACATCTTCTTTCTTCAGTCTCAGGTAACGCACGTATATGTCGGCTGGTACATAGACACCAGCCAAGTGACCGATATGTACGCCGCCATTTGCATAAGGCAATGCCGACGTAACGGTCGTTCTTCTAAATTTCTTTTCAGCCATTATTCCTATATTAGTCGATTATCATTTTGGGGACAAAGGTACGAATAAGCGAGCAAAAAGCCAAATTTATTTAAGCATTTATTACATGATGTCCCATTGCTGTTTGCTCGCTAAAGAACTAAAACAGCCCGCCCCAAGGGTAGCTGCCGGGCTTGAGCGTTACCAGCGTCCCGTTGGTGGCACTCATCTGTACAACACCGGGGGCTACTTGCCGTTCTATCTGAAACTCAGTCCAGCCGAGAGCCTGCAAGGTGGCCCATGCTGTGGCTCCCCCTTCGATGATAAGGTGGTCAGGTTGATGCTCGCTAACCAATCGTTTGGTCATCTCGGCCATCACTGTGCGCAGGTGGACGGCTACCTCCTTGCCCGTGCAGTGTGTGTGTGGAATAGTGAGGATGAGAGAGCCCTCATCCCCTGCACTTCCCTGTTGATAGAGAGAAGCGGATAGTTGTGCATACCAGTAGTTGGCTCCCTGCTTACCGTCATAGACCTCGCGGGGCATGGGCGCAATGGGGATGCCAAGGTTAAGAGCTTTACTCTGCGTACTGCCACAAAGGATAAGCCTGCTTTCCCCAGAGGGTTTAGCAGCGGCAGCCTCCTTTTTCTTTTTGGCAGGGGAAAGGCTGGCCCTAAATAAGTCTGCAGCCCCTGCAAAGATGGTCTTCCCGTCGTTATCGGTTGCAATGACACGACGAATGTCGTCTTCATTCACGGCATCAGGCATGATGACGCCTTTAGCCTCTGCATCAGGGAAACGCTCTCTTAACGTAGAGGTCTTGGCAGGAAACTCTGGGTCGAAACTGAAATCGGTTTCGTGGATGGGTACACCTTTTATATAATATATACCATGACGGATGATACGCTCTTTCGACGGATTGGCTGGTAGGTAGACTGCACGATGGTAGCCCGTGGCCTGCATCAAGGCTGTTAGTTCGGCCACAACATGGCCACGCAGAGCCGAATCGGTCTTTTTGAACAGAGCCTCTCCCCCTCCAACAGGAAGGGAAGAGGCAATGCGGCAGGTTTCGGCTACGGCTTCGCTTTCACTCATGGAGCGGGTGTCCGTAGCAATGACAACAATATCCTCCTTCTCCTTTTTGAGAGTAGGGGGAAGGTTCCCCATCACTAAGCGCACCTCCTGTCCCAAACTGAAAGCAATGCCGGCAATCTCGGCTGCTCCAGTGATGTCGTCCGCAATAACAATCATTCCTTAATGCCTAAACGGTATTTGGCCATGCGGGTGGCATAGTCGATGCTGAGTGTCATGGCCGAGTCGTTGGCAATGCCCTTACCAGCTACGTCAAAAGCCGTGCCGTGGTCAACGCTGACGCGGATAATGGGCAGACCGAGGGTGATGTTGACACCACTGGCCGATTCCATCTTACCTGTTTCCTTGTTCCAGTTGAAGGCGCAAACCTTCAAAGGAATATGCCCTTGGTCGTGGTACATGGCCACCACACCATCGAACTGTCCGCATTTGGCTTTTGCGAAAACAGAATCAGGAGGAACAGGGCCGTCAACGTTGAAGCCGCGCTGTCTGAGGTCTTCAATGGCAGGGACAATCTCCTGTGCCTCTTCCCAGCCAAACATACCATTCTCGCTTGAGTGGGGATTCAGACCGGCTACACCGATGTGGGGCTTCTCAATACCGAACTGTCGGCAGGCATCGTCTATCAACTCGACGCACTCAATAACTCGGGCTTTCTTCACTAAGTCGCACGCCTTGCGCAACGGAACGTGCGTTGATACGTGGATAACGCGGATGTTTTCGTCAGCCAGCATCATGGCATACTTTTTCGTATTGGTGAACGTAGCGTAAATCTCTGTGTGACCGTCAAAGTGGTGGCCAGCCAGATTCAGTGCTTCCTTGTTCAGCGGTGCCGTGACGGTGCCGTCTACCTCGTTGCTCATAGCCAGTTCAATGGCTTTCTTGATATACTGAAAGGCTGCGTTACCGCATTGTGCCTGTACCTGTCCGAACTCAAAAGTAGATAGGTCGACACACTGCAGGTCGTAAACGTCAATCATTCCGTATTCAAATTTGGCATCCTTCACGTCGCTGATGGCGTTCACCTGCAAGTTAAAGCCCAGCAGTTGGACGGCCTGCTTCATAATCTCGGCATCGCCCGTTACGATGGGGCGACACTTGTCGTAAGTCTCTTTGCGGTTGAGGGCGCGCACCGTAATCTCTGGGCCTATGCCTGCGGGGTCGCCCATCGTGATGGCTAATATTGGTTTCATAGATATATTAACACATTTAATACAACGAATTATAGATGTCACGGGCATCCTGTTCGGTTACCTCACGAGGATTGTTCTTCAGCAGTCGCTGCACTTCCATGGCAGCCTTGGCCATGCCGTCAACGGCTGTCTGCGGAATACCGAGGTCTGTCAGTTTCTTGGGAATACCAACGGTATCGGCTAACTGATAGATGAAATCAACACCACGCTGAGCTGTTTCGTTGTCATCCTTGCCAGGTTCGCAGCCTAATGCAACAGCCACTTCGGCATATCGCTTGAGGTTAGCTGGACGGTTAAACTTCATCACGCTGGGCAACAGGATGGCGTTGCTCAGTCCGTGGGGAATATGGAACTCGCCGCCAAGAGGATAGCTCAGTGCATGGACGGCAGCAGTGTTGACAGGGCCAAGGCATAGTCCGCCATACAGCGAACCAAGTGCCAGAGCCTCACGGGCTTCTACATCCTTGCCGTCTTTAACGGCTCGTTCCAAGTTGGCGGCAATCAGTCGGATGCCTTGCAGCGCATAGATGTCGACTGCTGGGTGGGCAAACTTGTTGGTGTAAGCCTCAATACAATGGGTCAGTGCGTCCATACCCGTGTCAGCCGTTACTTTGGCGGGAACAGTCCATGTCAGTTTTGGGTCGACATAGGCTGCGTCAGCAACAAGGTAGGGGCTGACGATGCCCTTCTTTAGATGGTCGCGCTCGTCTAGCAGGATAGCGTTGGGCGATACCTCTGCGCCTGTGCCCGCTGTTGTTGGCAGACAGGCAAGCCATAGTCCTTTTGCCTTGATAAACCCTGTGCCGAAGCAGTCGACAGCCTGCTGTTCCGACTTGGCAAAGGCGGCTACCAGTTTGGCCACGTCCAGCACCGAACCGCCACCGATGCCAACTACACTGTCGGCATCGAACTGTCGGGCGTATTCCAAAATGCGGTTGAAATCGTTGAGTGTAGGCTCGGCCATAACCTGGTCATACACCTCAATGCTAATGCCAGCAGTTGTTAGTTCTGCCAGCGCGTCTTCAATCAACGGGCGGATGGGTGGGGCCGTCAGCACGAACAACCTCTGCTTGCCCAACTGCTTATAGTCATCAACTAAAATCTGGATGCAGCCCGTACCGAAGACAATCTTCTGCGGCTGCAAAAGTGTAATTGCTTTCATCTTATGATTCTTTTTTCTTTTCTTCTAAATATCCGTATATGGTCAGTTCCTTGTCGGCCAGTGGGGTCTTGAAGAAGAAGCTGGCAACGTAGCCGACGACAAGGACAATGAGATGGCTGTAAACTCCCAGCATATACTTATGATGGGGGAAATAAGGGGTCAATGTGGCCCATGCCGTAAAGGCTACGGCAGCGGCAATACCGATGTAAAGACCCTGCTTGTTGGCGCGGCGCGAGAGCAGGCCGAGCATAAAGATACCTACGATGCCTGCTGAGAAGATGGCATAGAGTGAGAACAAGGCTCCTAACACTCCTTCACCGCCCCACGAGATATAGAGGCAGGCAACACCGATGGCTCCTACTCCAGCGATGACCACCATCCACTTGCCGAAGCGTAACTGCTCCTCATCGGTGGCGTGCTTGCGGAAACGGACATAATAGTCCTGCACGGCAATAGCCGACAGACAGTTTAGGTCGGCATCCAGCGAAGAGATGGCTGCTGCTGCAAGGGCGGCAATAATCAAGCCGCGAATGCCAACGGGCAGTTCGTGAGCGATGAAGTAGGGAAATACCTCGTCGGCTTTCAGCCCCTCGGGCAACAGGGGAGCACCCTGTGCGTGGTAGTAGGCAAAGAGAGCCGTACCGATGAACATAAACAACGCCCAGATGGGTACCGACATCAGCACACCGATGTAAGCCGCCTTCTTAGCCTCGTGGTCATTCTTGGCTGCCAGATAGCGCTGCACAATCGTCTGGTCAGTGCCGTACTTTTGCAAGGCATAGAAGATACCGTTGAGCACCATTACGAGGAATGTCAGGTGTGTCAAGTCCCAGTCGTAAGGGCCAAACGATATTTTGTCGTATTCCGAGGCAATGGCGAAAAGCTCTGACGGCCCGCCCTCGATGCCGAACATCAGGATGAGCACGCAGATGATACCGCCACCAATGAGCAAGCCGCCCTGCACCACGTCCATCCATACAATGGCTTCCATACCGCCCAGCAGCGTCAGGATGATAATGGTGATGCCCAGTATCAGCACTATCGAATAGATGTTGATATTAAGGAATGTGGCCAGCGCCATTGACACGAGGAAGAACACCGTGCCAGCCTTGGAGAAGTGGCCCAGTGTGAAGGCGAATGACGAGTACAGACGGGCGAAAAGTCCGAAGCGACGCTCGAAATACTCATAGGTAGACAGCCGTATCACCTTGCGGAACAAAGGCACGATAATGCCTACCAGTGCCAGTAGCACGATGGGAACCATCAGTCCCTGCACCAGCAATATCCAGTTGCCGGCATAGGCAGCACCGGGGTAGGCGAGGAACGTCACGCTCGAGATGAGCGTGGCAAAAATCGAGATACCCACTGCCCAGGCGGGAATCTTGCCCCCTCCGGCAAAATACGTTGACGTGTCCTTCTGTCGGTGGGCAAAGTACATACCCATGCCGATGGCAGCAGCTATCGACAAGATAACGATGAGGTAATCAATCCAGTGCATTTACTTTCTCTTTGATTTGTGATTCTTCTTCGGCAGAAAGTCTTGTCAGTGGCATGAGCATCCACGGTTCGCAGAGCCCCTTGGTCTGCATCATGACCTTCAGGGCGGTGAGGCTCTGTCCTAAGGTGCGGTCTTTCTGATAGATTTTGGCAATCTCGTTGGTCTCGTCTTGCAGACGGTTGGCCGTAGCCCAGTCGCCGGCAACGGCAGCGTCGAACAGTTGTTGGAACATATCAGGCACAAAGTTACCCGTTGACGGCACGATACCGTTGCCACCTAATTCGAGCGAGTGGGCTGACTGTGCGGCCCATCCGCAGAAGTAGGCAAAGTCGTCTCGCTCTTTGGCAATGGCGATGCACTGCTCCATGCGCTCCAAGTCGCGCTCCGAGTCCTTCAGTCCCACAATGTTTGGGTGGTCGGCCAGCCGCTTGATGATGCTGACGGGAATCGACATGTGGGTCGTGGCCAAGATGTTGTAGAGCATCAGCGGCCCCGTGATGCAGTCGGCCAGTGTCTTATAGTATTCGTACATCTGCTCCTCGGTCAGGGCGTAGTAGGTGGGCAGGGTGGCTACTATCACATCGGCTCCCAACGCGGTGTAGACCTCAGCCTGACGCACCTGCTCAGCAAAGCAGTTGCCCGTCAGTCCGGCGTAGATGAGGATGCGCCCGTCGGCAGCGTTGACGGCTGTTTCTACGAATAGTTGCCCGTCGGCCTGACTGACCGAGTTACCTTCGCCGGTAGTGCCCATCAGCAGGGGCGACACCTTGTTGTCGGCAAAAAAGTCAATGATACGCTTGACAGCCTCCACGTCGAGCCGTCCGTCTTGGGTAACAGGGGTGACCATAGGCACCACCACGCCGTGATACTTCGATTTGCTATTGTTCATATCGTTTTCTTTTATAATACATTATTTATATATAAAGACGCATAATACGGCAATTCGTCATCAGTCCCGTTAAGGCTCTTTGGGTGGAAACAAACTGCTTTTATCCGCTAAGGAGTATCTGTTTCCTTTCTCCATTAACTATTTTTTGCATATATTTCTTGGGGAAATATGTGCTCAGTTCTGTTATATTTCGTACCTTTGCATCCGCTTCGAGTTTACCAAAACGGGAAACTTTTTGCAATTCAGAAAGCAAAAAGTTGTCCAAAACAGAAAACTTTCGGTGTAACTAAATAAGAGAAACTAAGAAAAATAAACATAAAAATATGGAAATGAAGAACTTTACCATTACCAAGCGTGACGGCTCGAAAGACCAGTTCTCGCTGGACAAAATCATGAATGCCATCGTTAAGGCATTCGAGAGTGTGAGCGTTCCTGCCGACCTCGGAACGATTTCACAGATTATTAGCCATCTGGACATCAAGAACGATATTACCGTAGAGGATATTCAGAACCAAGTAGAGGAGGCGCTGATGCGCGAGGGCTTCTACAAGGTGGCCAAGTCGTTCATTCTGTATCGTCAGCAGCACACCGAAGACCGCGAGACGCTGGAGAAGATGCAGTTCTTGTCGGACTACATGGAGTCGGTGAATGCCGCCACGGGTTCTAAGTACGATGCCAATGCCAACGTGGAGCACAAGAACATAGCCACGCTGATTGGCGAGCTGCCCAAGTCGAACTTTATCCGCCTGAACCGCCGCTTGCTGACCGACCGCATCAAGAAGATGTATGGCAAGGCACTGGCCGACGAGTATATTGACAAGCTGACCCACCACTTTATATATAAGAACGACGAGACTTCGCTGGCCAACTATTGTGCCTCTATCACGATGTACCCTTGGCTCATCGGTGGCACGGCAGCCATTGGCGGCAACTCAACGGCTCCCACCAATCTGAAGTCTTTTGCTGGTGGCTTCGTCAACATGGTGTTTATGGTCAGCTCCATGTTGAGCGGTGCGTGTGCCACGCCGGAGTTCCTTATGTATATGAACTACTTTGTCGGCAAGGAGTATGGCAAGGACTACTGGCAGCACCCTGAGCAGCAGGCCGACCTCTCGCTGAAGAAGCGCTCTATCGACAAGGTTATCACTGACTACTTTGAGCAGATTGTCTACACGCTGAACCAGCCGACGGGTGCCCGCAACTATCAGGCTGTGTTCTGGAACGTGGCCTATTACGACCGTTATTATTTTGAGAGCATCTTCGGCGAGTTCTACTTCCCCGATGGCTCACAGCCCGACTGGGACGGACTGTCATGGTTGCAAAAGCGTTTCATGAGGTGGTTTAACGAGGAGCGCACCAAGACCCTGCTGACTTTCCCCGTGGAGACGATGGCGCTGCTGGTCGACGAGAACGGCGAGTGCAAGGATAAGGAGTGGGGCGACTTTACGGCAGAAATGTATGCCGAGGGTCATTCGTTCTTTACCTATATGAGCGACAATGCCGATTCGCTGTCATCGTGCTGCCGCCTGCGCAACGAGATTACCGACAACGGCTTCTCTTATACGCTGGGTGCTGGTGGCGTGTCAACGGGTTCCAAGTCGGTGCTTACCATCAACCTGAACCGTTGCATCCAGTATGCCGTCAACCATAAGCTCGACTACTTAGAGTATCTGGAGGGCATCATTGACCTCTGCCACAAGGTGCAGTCTGCCTATAACGAGAACCTGAAAGAGTTGCAGAACCACGGTATGCTGCCGCTGTTCGATGCCGGTTACATCAACATTGGCCGCCAGTATCTGACCATTGGCATCAACGGACTGGTTGAGGCGGCTGAGTTTATGGGGCTGAAAATCACTCCCAACGATGACTATAAGCACTTCGTACAGGGTGTGCTCGGGCTGATAGAGAAGTACAATAAGCAGTACCGCACCAAGGATGTCATGTTCAACTGCGAGATGATTCCCGCTGAGAACGTCGGCGTGAAACATGCCAAGTGGGACCGCGAGGATGGTTACTTCGTACCCCGCGACTGTTACAACTCTTATTTCTACGTGGTGGAGGACGACTCTCTGTCGGTTATCGACAAGTTCAAACTGCACGGCGCTCCCTATATCGAGCACCTGACGGGTGGCTCTGCCCTGCACATGAACTTGGACGAGCACCTGTCGAAGCAGCAGTACCTGCACCTGTTGAAGGTGGCTGCACAGGAGGGTTGCAACTACTTCACGTTCAATATTCCCAATACCGTCTGCAACGAATGCGGTCATATCGACAAGCGTTACCTGCACGAGTGTCCCCACTGCCATTCCAAGAACGTGGACTACATGACCCGCATCATCGGCTACCTGAAGCGTGTCAGCAACTTCTCGCAGGCTCGTCAGGAGGAGGCCGCCCGTCGTTACTATGCTCATGCTGATTAAGGAACAACCGCTTATCTGTGTATGTTGAAGTACGTCAATACAGGCATCGTGTTTCAGGAGCTCCCCGACGAGGTGACGCTGGCGATTAACATCAGTAATTGTCCGTGCCACTGCCCGGGCTGTCATAGCCATTACCTGTGGGAGGATATCGGGCTGCCCTTAGACACCAATGCCATCGACCAGTTTGTCGACCAGTACGGCACCGACATCACCTGCATCTCCTTTATGGGTGGTGATGCCGACCCGAAGAGTGTTAACCAGCTGGCGCAGTACATCCACGAATACCATCCCCAGTTCCGTGTGGCATGGTATAGTGGTCGCATCCGCATCCCCTCCGTTGTTTGTAAGGCCGACTTTGACTACATCAAGGTTGGCCCCTACATCAAGCACCTCGGTCCGCTGAAGTCGCCCACCACCAATCAGCGCCTCTATCGTCAGCAGCCCGACGGCTCCTTCGAGGACATAACCTACCGCTTCTGGCGACAGCCCGTAGGCCGCTTAGCCTAAGCCCTTTTTCTAATGTCATTGCCTCCAGTATCTCCTTGGGGTGGCTCCAGTATCTATTTCGACATGAAACAGT
>CAMWKZ010000043.1 GCA_947174945.1 uncultured Prevotellaceae bacterium
GAATATGAAAGAACTCATTTTAAAATGTATATTAATACCTGCTTTAAAAAAATTGTATCAGGTTGATTTTGACAATATCAAGAATGGAGTATCAGAGCGAAATATCTGTGCAAGGTTATCTCTTCATTTAGAAAATCAAATGCGAAAATATGACAATTCACATAAATGCAATTTATTTCAAGGTTATTACGCAGATGTAGAATACAATCGTATGGGAAATGGTAATCCAAAAAAATATGAAAACAGTGAGCATCGTCCACAATATATGGTGAGTGACCTTCTTATACAAAGCAGAGGTCCCCAAAACAATCTTCTTGCAGTTGAAACGAAACGGAAAAGTAATTACAAACATATTAAGGAAGACAAAGAACGTTTGGAGTCACTTGTATCATCGCCTACACAAGATTCTCCTGCTAACTGCGTACACGACACAGTAGTTGGTGCTTTTATAAGATACTCTCCAAATGGAATAGAAATGGATATTTTTGAAAATATAGATGGAAAAGGTAAAAAAACAAAGTGTATATCACTAACATATAATCATAATGAACTAGGGAATATAGTGGAGAGGTGTGTTTAGCGTTAAAATATTGAAACGTGCTGTCCTTATGGCTTTTGTATTACCTTTGTAAAATAGAAATCGATTCACTAAAAAGAATTGAAGATTTCCATGTTGAGTATCGCTTTGCTGTGATATTATAATATTATCTTTTAAGGACATGTCAACCACAAACACGGATAAGTTCGGACAAGCGATATGTGCATTTGCTAATGATTTGTCTAACCAACAGTTGTCTGGCTATTTGTTCTTAGGAGTGAGAGATAACGGTGAGGTACAAGGACTTAACGTAACGGATGAGTTGCTGAAGAATGTGGCAGCTATCCGCACGGATGGAAATATACAGCCACAACCCTCTATGACTGTCGAAAAAGTAACGATGGAGGAAGGCGATATTGTAATAGTGAAAGTGGAGCCTTCAATTTTTCCTCCTGTCAGATATAAGGGGCGGATATGGGTTCGGATTGGACCACGCAAGGGTGTAGCCAATGAAGAGGACGAGCGTATTCTGATGGAGAAACGCCGTACTAATATAACTTCATTTGACTCTTCTCCCTGCCTGAATGCAACAATAAAGGATTTGGATTTGAATCTGTTTAAGCATTATTTCCTGCCAAAGGCAATGACGGATGAAGAATTGGATGAAGACCGCAGAGATATCAAGTATCAATTAAGTACGTTTGGATTCTTTGATACAAATTATGACTGCCCAACAAATGCAGGTATGCTATTCTTTGCCAAGCATCTCCGCAGGTTTATTCCCGGTGCATACGTTCAGTATGTACGCTTCGCGGGCAAAGACCGTGCTGGCGATATACTAACCGAGCATGAGTTTAAAGATAATCTATGTACAATTTTACCAGAACTTGATATATTTATTAAGACAACAATTGCAAATCGTCGCCCGATTCCCGTTAGTGCCCTGCGTGAAGAACCTGTGGTGGATTATCCAGACTGGGCTACGCGAGAACTGCTGATGAATGCTATTTGCCATCGGGATTACTCAACAAATGGCCCAATACAATTATACCAATATGACGACCGTATAGAAATCATGAATCATGGTGGGCTGTATGGTCGTGCCAATGAAAAGAACTTTCCCAATGTAAATGACTATCGGAACATTGTAGTGGCAGAAGCCATGAAGGTATTGGGATTTGTCAACCGCCATAGTCGTGGCGTGTTAAGGGTGCAAAAGGATTTGAGAGCTAACGAGAACGGAGAGGCGATTTATGATTTTGGTTACCAAACTGCAGTTCTGGTACGAGAAAACAAGTCTCCGCTTGGAGAACGTATGATGTCTAATGCAATAGCTAATGGATTCTTATTGGAAGATGGAGAAAAAAGGACAGATTTGACTATTAACAGAAGCGGAGATTTACAAAAACAGACACAAAAACAGACACAAAAACAGACACAAAAACAGACACAAAAACAGACATCGAAGTCCTCAAAACTAAAGATTCCAGAGTTTCCTACTCCATTGGCAGAGGAGGTCTATAAAGCTATAAAACATAATTCCAGAGCAAAGTATTCTTGGCTTGCGGATAACTTAGGAGCGCATGAACGTACAATACAACGAGCTATAGCTGATTTGAAGAAACTGGGCTATATCAATCCTGAGCATTCAAAGGTAAAAGGCGAGTGGCAATTATTGAAATAAGCAGATACTGGAGTATGATTGTTCGATTTTAATAGAGAATGGAAGTTGCTGTTAGAGCTGTCGGCTCTTGTCGATTCGTTTGAGCGTACTTTTCACGCTGAAAAGTGCAGGTGTTCGGGGTGAAAAGTGGCACTTTTCACTTGCTTTACCATCGCGCGCGTATTAGTTAAAAGGAATACCGTTTAAATGCGTTTTTAGCGTTAAAAATATTGAAACGTGCCGTCCTTATGGCTTTTTGTATTACCTTTGCAAATTGGAATAAAATCAAATCACGTAAGGTTAAGTAATGAAACAATTTAGACTTGTGGACAATATTCTGGGCTGGCTGGCTTTTGCCATTGCCGCCTTTGTCTATTGTGCCACCATTGAGCCAACAGCATCATTCTGGGACTGTCCAGAATTTATCTCAACTGGTTATAAGCTGGAAATCGGACACCCACCCGGTGCGCCCTTCTTCATGCTGACGGCCAACCTCTTTTCACAGTTCGCTTCTGACCCCAGTCAGGTGGCCCGTATGGTGAACACTATGAGTGCGCTACTCTCGGCAGCCACCATCCTGTTCCTGTTCTGGACTATCTCGCATCTGGTGCGCCGCCTGCTTATCAGGAACTGGAGCGAGCTGACCACGGCCAAGTTTATTGCCATCGAGGCTTCTGCAATGGTTGGCGCGCTGATTTATACGTTCAGCGATACCTTTTGGTTCTCGGCTGTCGAGGGCGAGGTGTACGCCTATTCATCGGCCTTTACGGCTGTCGTATTTTGGCTTATCCTGAAGTGGGAGGACCAGGCTGACCAGCCTCATGCCGACCGCTGGCTGGTGCTGATTATGTACATGACAGGTCTCTCGATAGGTGTTCACCTGCTGAACCTGCTGTGCCTGCCTGCCATCGTGCTGGTGTATTACTACCGCAAATATCCTACCGACGACCCCAAGCGCGACCTGAAGGGTTCGCTGTTTGCCTTGTTCCTGTCGGTAGTTATCCTTACTGCCGTGCTCTATGGCGTTGTTCCGGGCATCGTACAGGTGGGTGGCTGGTTTGAGTTGCTGTTCGTCAACATACTGGGTATGCCGTTCAATACGGGTGAGATTGTCTATATCATCCTGCTTATCGGCATCATCATCTGGGCTATTTACGAGACTTACCAGAACCAAAACGAGAAGCGGCAGAACATTGCCTTCCTGATGGCCGTCGCCATGCTGGGCATTCCCTTCTACGGTCATGGCTGGAGTGCAGCCCTCATCGGTATTGTGGTGCTGGCCATCTTGTGGTTCGTGCTGGGCTACAAGAAATCGTCGCCTAACAGCAAACAGCTGTTGCCGCTGGTATCGGCACGTGTCAAGAACACGTCGCTGCTCTGTATGCTGATGCTGATGATTGGCTACTCTTCCTATGCACTTATCGTTATCCGCTCGGCTGCCAACCCACCTATGGACCAGAACTCACCAGAGGACATCTTTACGCTGGGCGAATACTTGGGACGCGAGCAGTATGGCCAACGCCCCCTGTTCTACGGCCCTGCCTATACCTCGCAGGTAGCTCTGGAGAAAGACGGCGAATACTGCAAGCCTGTGATGACGAAGGGCGACCCCGTATGGCAGCGCAAGGAGAAGGCCTCACCCGACGAGAAAGACGAATACTTCATCGTGCGTACCAAGGACGAGTACAAGTACGCCCAGAATATGCTCTTCCCCCGTATGTACAGCTCGAGCCATCGTGGAGCCTACGAGAGTTGGATGGGTGACATCAGTGGTCATGAAGAGACCTTCGACCGCTGTGGCGAACTGGTAACGGTCAAAATGCCGTCGCAGTTGGAGAACCTCCGTTTCTTCATTTCCTACCAGTGTAACTTCATGTACTGGCGCTACTTCATGTGGAACTTTGCCGGACGACAGAACGACCTGCAAGGCAACGGCGAGCTGGAGCATGGCAACTGGCTTAGTGGCTGGAAGTGGCTCGACAACTGGCGACTGGGCGACCAAGACCGTCTGCCTGACGAGTTGAAGAACAACAAGGGACATAACGTGTTCTATATGCTACCGCTCATCCTCGGACTCATCGGATTGTTCTGGCAGGCGTTGGCAAAGCCTCACGGCGATGCCAAAGACCAGACGGGCATCCGTCAGTTCTGGGTGGTGTTCTTCCTGTTCTTCATGACGGGACTGGCGATTGTCATCTACCTGAACCAGACACCTATGCAACCGCGTGAGCGCGACTATGCCTACGCTGGCTCATTCTATGCCTACGCCATTTGGTGTGGCATTGGTGTGGCTGCCATCATTGACCTTTTGAGCCAAAGACTGAAGAAGCTGAACCCAACCGTACTGGCTGCTATCGTCAGCCTGCTGTGTCTGTTCGTGCCTATCCAAATGGCTTCGCAGACATGGGACGACCACGACCGTTCAGGCCGCTACACCTGTCGTGACTTCGGCCAGAACTACCTCATGTCGCTACAACAAGAGAACAACCCCATCATCTATACCAACGGCGATAACGACACCTTCCCCTTGTGGTATAATCAGGATGTGGAGGGAGTGCGCACGGATGCTCGCGTCTGCAACCTGTCGTACCTGCAGACCGACTGGTACATTGACCAGATGCGCCGTCCTGCCTACGATTCACCCAGCGTGCCCATCACGTGGGAGCGCATCGAGTATTGCGCGGGTACGAATGAATATGTACGTGTGGAACCGGGAATGAAGGCTGCCGTACAGGAACTCTACCGCCAGAATCCAGAGCAGGCTCGCCAGCAGTTTGGTGACGACCCCTTCGAGCTGAAGAACGTGCTGAAATACTGGGTACGTTCCAAGAATCAGGACTTGCACGTCATTCCTACCGATACGCTCTATATGACTATCGACAAGGAGGCTGTACGCAAGAGTGGTATGCTCATGGCTGCCGACTCGATACCCGACCGCATGGTTATCTCACTGACAGGGAAGAGTGCCCTCTATAAAGGCGACCTCATGATTCTGGAGATGCTGGCTGAATGTAACTGGACGCGCCCCATCTATGTAGCTATATCTGTGGGCGAGAGCAACTACATTAACTTAGGTGACAACACCATCACCGAGGGACTGGCCTATCGCATCACGCCATTCACTACCAGTCAAAAGGGTAAGACGATACCGGGGGTGAAGAACTTCGACACGGAGCGCACCTACGATAACGTGATGCACCGCTTCAAGTTCGGAGGTCTTGACAAGCCGGGACTTTACATTGACGAGACTGTCATGCGTATGTGCTATACCCATCGTCGCACGATGGCACGTCTGGCACTGGAGCTATTGAACGAAGGCAAGAACAAGAAAGCCGACGAGGTATTGCGCTATGCTGCCAAGATGCTGCCCACCAGCAACGTGCCTCACAACTACAGTTCTGGCTCGCTTGACATGGCACGTGGCTGGACGATACTGGGACAGAAGCAGCAAGCTCTTGACATCATCAACAGCCTGTGGAGCAACTCTGTACAGTATATGAAGTGGTACTGCTCGCTGTCTGGTTTCCGCTTCGACTCTGCCAAGGAGGAATGTCTCATGCACTTCTATATCCTGCAGCAGGTCAATGCTCTTACACAGACCATTGATAAGAAGCTGGCCGATAAGCAAGTGGAGGAACTCACCATCCTCGGCACCATCTACCAAGAACGAGGCGGTGAGCTGGGCTACTAAGATTATATCGCTAAGGAATGTTCATTGAGCAACCCGCCATCTGGCTGCGCTGGCTATATCCTAAAGCACTATGGCGCATGGATCATCACGAGAAGGCAGTCTATCTGACCTTCGACGATGGTCCTATACCAGAAGCGACCCCCTACGTGCTTGACGTGCTGGCTCGCTATGGTATTAAAGCCACTTTCTTTATGGTGGGTGACAACGTTAGGAAATATCCAGAACTCTATGAGCGTGTGGTTGCCGAAGGCCATCGCATCGGCAACCACACGCATAACCATATCAGCGGTTTCCGCCACTCTATCCACGACTATAGCTATAATGTAGAGAAAGCTAATGCCTATCTGCACACCAATCTGGTGCGCCCTCCTCACGGGTGGATGCGCCTCGGCCAGTATGCCTGGCTCTCTCGCAAGTATAAGGTTGTTATGTGGGATGTGGTGACACGCGATTACTCCAAGTGGCTCACCGCTGCTGATGTGTTTTACAACGTGATGCACTATACGCGCAACGGCTCCATCATCACCTTCCACGACTCGCTGAAAAGCATCGAGAAACTAAAGAGTGCCTTGCCCCAAGCCATTGAATGGCTCCTCGGACAAGGTTATCAGTTTAAGGTGTTTGACTAATATCCGTACAAACCGCTTTTCTTTGGCTGAACTCGCAACCGCAGTACTGCTGGTTGTAGAACTGATATTCGTGCAAAAGCTGGTTGCGCCGCTCTTGCAAGCCTCCCTTGCGCCAGTTCTGAGCCCAGAATATGGTATCAGGTACAGCACTCTGAGCTTGCTGACCTGCTTCGGTGATTTGGTCGAGACTCTTCCAACGGGAAGAAGCTAATGTAGTGGTAAAATACTGCAAACCCAGTTCACGGGCTTGCAAAGCTGCAACGGTAAGCCGATGGGCAAAGCACTGCACGCAGCGGCGGCCACGCTCAGGCTCTCCTTCCAGTCCCCGCACTGCATCGAGCCAACGCTGATGGTCGTAGTCGCCATCGAGCCATGACAGCCCAAGGCTCTCGGCATGGCGCTTACTCTCCTCCTTACGAATGTCGTATTCCTGACGTGGCCAGATATTAGGATTGTAGTAGAAGATGGTGGGACGCACGTCGTGCTGTACAAGCCACTCGACAATGGCTGAGGAGCAGGGGGCACAACAGGCGTGCAACAACACCTGCTGCACGCCTGTCGGTACGATAATCTCGTTACGTTTCTTACTCATTATTTTAGTAAGGACGCTTCTTTGGCAGTTTGAATACGTCCTGCACTTCCTTCATTTGTGCCTCGGTCATGCCATCGGGTTCAGAGCCCATCGAGCGGGCACACATATAGATGTTGGCAGCCTTGCAGAGCACGTCGGTCTGGTCGAAGGCATCCATGATGTCCTGACCTACGGCAACTGTTCCGTGCTTCTCCCACATAACAACATCGTGGGTCTTGATTTGCTCAAGGGTAGCCTTTGCCAGCTCTACCGATGAAGGCAGAGCGTAAGGCACGATACCAATGCCAAGGGGAGCAAAGGCAAGTGTCTCAGGAATCATAGACCACAGCACACGGGTCATCTCGTCGCCCTTGAGGAAACGCTGAATATGGCTCATGGCCACCAACTCAATGGGATGCGTATGCAGAGTTGCCTTATAGCAAGAACCCGTTTCAAGCAGATAGTTTTGCAGAGCCAAATGGGTAGGCAGCTCAGAGGTAGGTACTACAGGTTCGTCGGCAATCACCTCATAAGAAGCACAGTCGTCGCAGATACGGATAATCGAGCCGTTCTGCATGGGCTCCTTAGCAAGGTCGCGCATACGCTTACCCGTACCTTTGCAATAGAAATACTTGCCTTTAAGCTGTGGCAATACCATGCCTATCTCCTTGACGGGAGCAATAGCCTGCATAGCCTTACACTCGTCATCCATAAACTCGGTTACGTTAACGGTAATATTGCCACCGTTACGCTCAGCCCATCCTTTCTGCCAGAGGTATCCCGTCACCTCAGCAATCTGCTCTACAACCGCTTTTAATTCGGGGCGGCCTTCCAAAATTGATTTCATTATACTTTGAACTTTATGACTATACGATTCTCTAAACTTTGAGTTCTAACCTCCAAATAAAGGTCAGAACCCAAAGTTCAAAGGATTAATAACTCTCTCCGTATCGCTCACGTGTGATGTCATCCAAGGCACGGCCACGCGTATTGGGCACTCCAATGACACCGACCAGCAACGAGATGGCAAGCAGCACTATCATACACCAAGCGGCAATAGTAAAGCCCTCGCCGTTTTCACCATAGATAAAGGTAAAGGCCAGTCCCCACAAAGCTGACAAGCCACGCACGATAAAGAACATCAGTCCCTGAGCACCTGCACGGAACTTGGCAGGGAACAGTTCGGAGCCCCACAGGGCATAGAATATCTGCGGAGAAGAACCGCCCTGAATACCCCACAGGATGGCAAAGGCCCACAGACCAGCAGGGCCGTTGACACCAATGGTGACAATAACGAGCCAAGCAGAGATAGCCACCAAGAGGCCAAACACATAGATAGACTTATGGGAAGTCTTGTCAATGAGCTTAGAGACAATAAACGTCACACCTACAATGATAGCCCACTGGATGCAGTTCATCCAGTTGGCCTGCTCGTTAGTGACTCCACCTGCCGTTTCGTAGATATGCGGCTGGAAGAAGCCCATGACGGAGGCCACGAGGTTCCACGTCAGATAGATAGTAGCCAAGAAGCAGACGGTCTTAACGGCAATCGAATTCTGGAACAACACCTTGATATTGTCAAGTAGCCCCGACTTCTGTCCCGATGCCTTCGTAGCCTCAAACTCGGCACTCTCCTGCAAGCCACGCTGCAAGTTCCATGCAATGAAAGCCACAACAAAGAGCGAGAAGAATACAACACGAGAGGAGAACACATTGACAGCAGCCTCAGTAAGGTCAGCACCACACACAGCTGCGGCCAGCCCTTCAACCCAGCCAAACAGATAGCCACCCGGTGCAAAGAGCATTCCCAACAGCAGGATGCACATCGGACCAAAGCCCCACGACATCTGCGAGATGCAAATATTACGACCGCGGTTGTTGACTTCCGACGATTCAGAGATGTAAGTCCACGAGGCTGGCACGCCCACGCCTACGGAAATACCCGTAACGAGGAAGCCACACAGCAACATGGGAAAGTTAACGCTGAACATAACCAGCAGCACACCCAGCATATAGACCAGCAGGTTATAAGTAAAAATGAACTTACGCCCATACCTATCAGCCAGGAAACCGCCGATGATGGCACCGATGGCCGCTCCCAAGCAGTTGGCACTGATAAAGTTAAGCCACCCCAGATGCACCTCCGACAGGCCGAGATAGTTCTGCCAGAGGGTCAGGCCACTGGCTCCTGCCACGATAGCACCTGCATCCAGATAATTGGTAAGAGACACCGCCATAGTGCTCTTCAAACTTCCGCTATTTGCCATTTTATCGTTATTTCGTTATGTTCTTACTCATTATCTGCAAACCACATCACACTCAATGTTCAGAATCTTGGCCACCTTCAGGATGGTGTCAATGTGATGCCCCACGGCAGCAGCCATGTGGTGGGTAGGCCCGGCCTCGCTCCACTTGTTGACGAACTCGCGGCAAGGCAGCGAGAACTTGGTGCGCATATTCGTATCACCAAACATGAAGATGGGGCCCTCCTCGTTAACGCCCTCGGCAGCAACGAACTTAAACACACCGTTCTTGTCCTGCGTAATGGCCAGATAAGTGACAGGGCCCGTAGGAGGATAGAACTGAGTGAGATAACCGCCACCAGTCTTGCCGTGGAACACAGGCACAATCTTCATCGTGGGCTTATGGGCCTGCGATATGTCAAAGTCGCCAGAGCCTGAGTGACCAATGATACAGATGTCCTTGGGGAAGTCGATACTATACATCTCTGCCAGTGTGCCCGTGCCTGAGATAGTCTTCAAGACAGACATGGCCATAGCCACCTTCATATCGCCCTCAACGGCACAAGCCGTATGCTGCTTGATGAGCATAGAGAAGGCTGGAATCAGCATCGAGTCGAGCTTGCCAGCCACACCCTGTGCAAAACCAGCATAGTGAGAAGCTATCATGCCCAGCTGCTCGTCCTTCACCCACTGCTCGAAGGCAACGACATACTTGGCCATGTCCCATACCTTTTCGATGGTGCCGCCACCCTCAATGTCAAACGTGTCGAGGATATCCTGCGCCTTAGCACGGATAGCAGCCTCATCGGTAACGTTATCAGCAATAGCCCACATCTGCTCCCAGTCGAACTGCTTGGTATAGACGAACATACGGTGGTAAAGGTTGGTCTCGTCAATGTAGAGGTCCATCATGCCCGGATAGGGGCGGCCAATCTGAGCGATGTTAGTATCGCGGAAGCGACGGCGCACCTGAGCAGCACGGCACCAGTCTTCAATCTCGGCCTGCACCTGAGGGTCGCCACCCTCAACCACACCCGTGATGACGGCAGAGCGTTTGCCAGCACGATTAAGGTCGGCCACCATCTCACCAATAGCACCACAGGCATAAAGTTCGCCCAACCATGTGGGAATGTCAGTCTTGGCATAGTCAGGAGCCAGCTTCTTCTGCACGTTCACGATGACCACAGGCACATCGAGGTCGCGCACGGCGGGCAGCATATTATAAGAGGTGCAATAAGTCAGCATCTGCAGGATGACAAGGTCGACATCGGCAGCGCGGAACTTATCGCCAGCAGCCATCGACTGCTCCTTGGTGGTCACCATACCACCGTCAACCACCTCAATCGTATCAGGCAGCGTCTTCTTGAAAGCATCGTATTGAGCCTCAAATTCAGGCACAAGTTGGGGGAACTGTGGCAGATATGCTCCCAGTGCAATCGAGAACACGCCTACCCTTGCTTTAGTTTCTACTAATGGCTTACTCATAATTGTATTTACTATTTTAGTTTTTAACTGTTTTCAATCTATTTCGTTAATCGCAGGTATTTCTCATACGCCTCGTCCCAAGCAGCCTTGTCGCCCGTAGGATGGTAAGGCACCATGTCGACCGAATTGGCAATAATCTGGCGCATCTGCCAGATGTCGGCCACGTCGCCGGAAGCCTTAGCCTGCAGCATGATGTTGCCAATGGCCGTACACTCCTGCGGACCAGCCAGCACCTCCACGCCTAACGAGTCGGCAGTAAACTGATTCAGATACTTGTTCAGCGAACCACCGCCTATGATGTGCAGCACGTTCAAGTCAAACGAAGCAAACTCCTTGAGCCACTGGAACACCTGACGGTAGCGCAACGCCAGCGAATCGAAGATGCAGCGACACAGCTCGGCAGGAGTTTCAGGCACAGCCTGTCCCGTCTCGCGGCAATACTGCTGAATGGCCTCTATCATGGAAGGAGGATTGGCAAATGCCTTGTCGTCAGGATTGATGATGCTGCGGAACGGCTCCACCTGCATGGCCGAGCCTTGCAACTCGGGATGCGACAACTGGCGCACCTCCTCAGGCCACTCCTTGCGACAACGCTCGTAGAGCCACATACCACAGATATTCTTCAGGAAACGCGTGGTGCCCTCAATGCCGCCTTCATTGGTGAAGTTAAGCTCGTAGCTGCGCTCGCTGATGATGGCCTCCTTCGTCTCAATGCCCATTAGGCTCCACGTACCGCTGGAGAGATAGGCAAACTGCTCGTTCTTGGCAGGGACGGCAGCCACGGCGGCACCCGTATCGTGGCCTGCCACGGCTATCACAGGCACGGCTCCCAAGCCCGTCATCTTCTGCACTTCCTCGGTCAGCACGCCAATCTGAGTGCCGGGCTGCACCATACGGCCAAAGTGCTGACGGGTAAGTCCGACGCTCTCAATAAGCCGTTCCGACAGGTCGCCCGTGCGTGGGTCAAGCATCTGCGAGGTAGAGGCGATGGTATATTCGCACACCTCCTCGCCCGTCAGCAGCCAGCTCAGGGCATCGGGCACAAAGAGCACCTTGCGGCAATGCTGCATAGCCGAGTTATGAGCCTTGCGCATGGCATGGAGCTGGAACAGCGAATTGAAGTTCATAAACTGGATGCCCGTAATATCGTAAACCGTCTTGCGGTCGAGTACGTTGGTCAGATAGTCGTCGATGGCAGCAAAGGTATGGGGGTCGCGGTAGGCCATCGGGTTGCGCAGGATGGCATTGTCCTCGCCGATGAACACGAAGTCGACGCCCCACGTGTCGATACCAATCGACGTCAGTTCGATGCCACGCTTGCCTACCACCTGCAAGCCCTTGACCATCTCCAAGTAGAGGGCGTAGATGTCCCAGTAAAAGTGTCCGCCCGTCTCAATCAGGTTATTGGGAAAGCGCGTCAGTTCCTCCTGCTCCAGTCTGCCGTTGACCAGCGTACCCAGAATTGTACGCCCGCTGGTGGCCCCCAGGTCGACGGCAAAGTAGTATTTCTTGTTTTCCATATACGATATTATAATAATGTGTAGTTTGTTTTGTTAGTCTCGGCAAAATTACGAAAAAACGAGAAAAACGCCAAATATATCTGACGTTTTTCTCGTATTTCATTTCTTTTTCAGATACTGGGCCAGCGGGCTCTTGTTGGCGCGCAGCCCCTTGGCAATGCTCTGCGCGTTGGTCTTGGCTCCCAGCAGCGACGTGTGGGTATGGTCGTGGTTAAAGTATTTCATGGCCTTTTCCTTCTTGCCACATTTCTTGTCAAGGTAGTCTGCCGTGATGTTATGCAGGTCAACGAACTCCACGCCCGTTTCCTGAGCCACCTCACGATACCACTTGCCATACGTGTCGTTGCGGCGCTCTATCTTGCCGTCCTTCCACTCGTTGCGCGGTGTCAGCGACACGAGAATGGGCGTAGCCCCCTTTTCGCGAACGTCCTGAATAAACTTCTTCAGGTACCAGCCAAACGAATAGACCACCTCATAGCTGCCCACCTGCGCACCAGACTTCAGTTTCTGGTCGATGACGTTCTGGCTCGACAAGTCCTCCTTGGCAGCCTGCATCCGATAGACGTGGCACGTGTCCTTGCCCGAGGCGATGGCCGCCCGATACTTGGGCTTGTCAATGGCCCCGATGTCGTTGTGGCCGAACTGGATGAGTACGAAGTCGCCGGGCTTTAGCGAGTTATATACCTTGTCCCATCGCCCCTCATTCAGATAGGTGCGACAGCTGCGCCCAGCCATTGCAGCATTCACAATGTCAATCTTCGACTCGTCGAACACGGTGTTGGCCACGGCTCCCCAGCCCCACATACCCTTGGGGTCCTTGTCGGCGTTCTTCACCGTACTGTCGCCCGTGATGAACACGACGGGCTTGCCCTCCGTGCGCTGCAGGTCATAGACGGGCAGCGTTACGTTGCGGAGCATGGCCTTCAGCGGAGCCAGCGCCGGGTTATGGCTGGCCATCAGACCCTCGGCAGCCGAGCGGGCGTTCATCATCGCACCGAAGCGGCTGGTGTGAATCTTGTCGAGGAAGAAGTGGTAGTCGGTCTTCCAAGGGCCGTAGGCATCCAGCTTGCGACCCGAAATCTCGTTCAGGTCGACGAAGGGAACGCCCTCCTCGGCAGCCACCTGCATCAGCCACTTCGAGTGTTCCTTGCGCACTATCTTGCCTTTGTCGTCGTAGGCATTGCGGGGTGTCAGCGACATCAGGATGGGATGGCCGCCTTGCGCGCGTACATCATTTATATATTTACGCATATAGCCGCCATAGGTGTAGACCGTCTCCTGCTCGCCCGGCACCGACTGGCCTTTGCCGTCGGAAACCTTGATGGTCACGTTCAGCGTGTCATCGCCCACCCCGGGAATGCTGGCACGGGCGCGCCCCGAGTCATACGGGCCGTTGTCGTTGTGGCCTATGGAGATAATAACCCAGTCGCCTGGACGGATGGCCTGACGGATGGGCTGCCACAACTTGTTGTAGAACGTGCGGCTGCTCATGCCGCCCAGTGCCTGATTCTCCACCGTAATCTTCGTGGGGTCAAAGTATTCGTGGGCATAGTAGCCCCATCCCCACTGGCCGTTGTTGCCATTGCCCAGCGTTCCCGTGCGCATGGTGGAATTGCCTATCAAGAACAAGACGGGGTTGTTTCCCCTACGGCTCGACCCCGGCACGGGGCGTGCCGTCATGGCCTTCGCAATGCTGTCGGGCGTATTGTCCACCACTCCGTTTACGTCTTTAGGAGCCTCGGCCACCTGTGCAGCCGTCCCCAGTGCCACCGCTGCCAGCAGGCAGCCGACTATTTTCCGCTTCATATTACCTTATTATTGTTTTATTGTATTACCTTTAACAACTTCAGCAGGCTTTGCTCGTCGGTCCAACTGAAATCCTTTTCGCCCATCACAGCCTCCATCAGCCTTCGCTTCTCCTTGTTGAGCACACGCTTTACACGGCGCTCATGGGCCAGCACAAACTGGCCGTTGAGCCGAAAGTAGTAGAGCGTCATGAGCGGGAAGTGAAGGTCTTGCTCGTTGGCCAGCTCCGCCTGCGTGTAGCCAATCATGTCGCCCAAGTCAAGACTGGTCATGACCGAGTTGTTGACCACCGACTGCCGCCATGCCTCCACGTCTATCCTCTGGGCACAAAACAGCGCATCGTGGCCCACCGTGTCCACCTGATAGGCCAGCAGCGAGTCAATCTTGTAGTAAACGCGGTTCTTGAACTCCACCTTCGTCAGTGTCTTCAGGTTGGCCTCCTTCGTGTCGATGCCGCTTTTATAGAGCAGCGAACTGTTCTTCAGGAAGATATTGGCCAGCGACACCTTCAGTTGCCGCCCATCGACCAAATGGATGGTGGCGGGCTGGAACTCCCTGTACACCGTGACGGCGGGCGTCGTCTGCGCACGCCCCCAAGTAGCCAAGGCCATCATGAAGCCCAAGATGTAAAGTTTACGTTTCATTTGTTTGCCGAGATTAGTTCTGCTTGCAAAGATACGAATAAGCGGACAAAATGCAAAAGGAATATTTACTTTTCTTTACTCGTCGGGCCAATTATCGCAGTGTCTGACGGTCATTTCGCGGGGAAAGAACGGGCCTTACCCCCGGAAGGAGCCGGTCTTACCCCGAGAAAGAACCGTTCTTTCCACCGGAAAGGCCCGTTCTTTCCAGCAGTAAGAACCGTTCTTTCCCAGAGACCGCCCAAAGACGTGAGCCTGAGCGCAAAAAGCCCAATTTTATTTGGAGTTTTCTAAACTAATTCGTACCTTTGCCCCGAAACTATTAAAACTAAAACAAACCACGATGAAGAAATTTGTCCTTCTGACCGCCCTTGCAGGGCTTATGAGTATAAACGTACACGCCCAGCGCATGACTGACAAGCTGGACCGTGGACTGGTGGCCGTGCCGGCCAGAGACGGGGGCTATCTCGTTAGCTGGCGCAAGTTCGGCGAAGAGTACTACGACACGAAGTACAACCTCTACCGCAACGGGGCCAAGATTGCATCTGACTTGACCGCTCCCGACTTTGTAGACAAAAACGGCTCCTCTACGGCATCTTATCAGGTAGAGGCCGTCGTGCGGGGAACCGCACGGGAAATGAGTGCCGCCGTGAAAGCGTGGGCCGCCAACTACCTTGACGTGAAGATGCAGCCCGTGGTCAACCGTGCCGGCCAGACCATTGGCAATTCGGTGGCAGGCAACAGTGGCGGTTCCGACACCACCACGCCGGGCTACACGCTGAACGACGTATCGCTGGCCGATGTCGACGGTGACGGCGTGTGCGAGCTTATCGTCAAGCGCAACAACTCGCAAGGCAACCTGCTCAGCAGCGACAACAAGACCGACTTCAACCTCTACGAGTGCTACAAGCTCGACGGCACCCGCCTGTGGTGGGTCGACCTCGGCCCCAACCTGATGGCCGGAGCTGACGAGCAATGGGACATGATAGGCTACGACTGGGACGGCGACGGCAAGGCCGAGATGGTGATGCGCGGTGCCGACAACATGATAATACACACGGCCACGGGCAAGACCATCAACATTGGCAACATGGACTACTATGCTCCGCGCGACGAATACACCCATCAGGGGGCTGAGTACCTGCTTTACCTGAACGGTGCGACAGGCGAGCCTTACGGATGGGACGGCAGCAGCGACAGCTTCACGCCAATGGCCTATCCGCTGCCACGCTTCGAGACGGGCGAGGCAGCCAACCCGCTGAATGCCACATCGGCTGAGTATGCCAAGATATGGGGCAGCAGCGACACGGGCCACCGCTCCAGCAAGCACTACCTCGGTGCTCCTTATCTGGACGGACGCAACCCCAGCATCTTCTTGGGTCGTGGATGCTACACACGCCACAAGGCTTGTGCGCTGGACGTGAACCCCACGACGCACGAGCTGACCGTGCGCTGGCGCTGGAATTGCTATGATGGCGCGTCGCCGTGGTTTGGCAACGGTTTCCACAACTTCGCCATTGCCGACGTTGACATGGACGGACGCGACGAAATCATCTACGGCTCGATGATTCTCGACGATACGGGCTACGGACTGGCCACCACAGGACTGGGCCACGGCGATGCCCAGCACTGCGGCGACCTCGACCCCTACCGCTGGGGACTGGAGCAGTTCACCTGCCAAGAGGGCTCGCAGGGTAACTCTTACTGGAATGCCACGACAGGACAGCTGTACTACCGCAAGGCTGATGGTGGCGACGACGGTCGCGCACTGGCTGGCAACTTCACCGACCTATACCCCGGCGGACAGGGACGCTCCGTCAGCTCTGGCGTTATTGGCCTGTCGTGCGACAAGGTGGTCAACACCAACGGCGATGCCATGTCGGGCAACTATGCCAACCTGAACAACCGCATCTACTGGGACGGCGACCTGCTGGACGAAATCTTTAACTCCAAAAACGGTGCCAACCGCCCGGGTCACATCTTTAAGTGGGGCGGAGTGCAAATAGCTGCCTTCGATGCCATCAGCAACAACTGGACCAAGTGCAACCCGTCGGCTCAGGGCGACATCTTGGGCGACTGGCGCGAGGAGCTGGTGCTCCGACTGGCTGACAACTCGGCCCTGCGCATCTACGCTACCGACTACTATACCGAGCACAGCATCTACACCCTATGGCACGACCACCAATACCGCAACGGCATGGCGTGGCAGTGCGTGGGTTACAACCAGCCGCCCCACACCAGCTACTTCCTCGGCAATGTGGAGAACATCACCATAGCTCCCCCACCCCTCATCCTGCGTGAGCGCACCGAGGTGGCTAACGGAAGCACCATACAGACCACGGACAGCCATCTGCTCGTCTCAGGCTATGAAGACAAGACCATCGCCGTGCAGGAGGGGGCTTCGCCCTACATCCTGACCGTCAATGCACCAACATGGGTGCAGGGCACGGGCGACCAGCAGGCTACGGCCTCTACACCGAAGTCGCCTGAGCGCAACATCCTGTCCTACACCACCACCCTGACGGGAGGCGCCTTCAGCGGAGCAACCCGGCTGGTGAAGCAGGGCGAAGGAACGCTCGTTTTGCCCAACACCGTGGAGAAACATACGGGCAACACCGACGTATGGAACGGCACACTGCAGTTTGACGGCACGATGGAGGCAAGCCCCGTTTGGCTCAACCGCCACACCACGCTCATCTCCAATGGTGGCCAGTTCCTCGGCGGCCTCAAGGCCGATTATAACGCTACCATCTATCCTGGTGGCCAGAACAACGTGGGCAGCATCACCGCCAGCACCCTCAGCCTTGGCTTTGGCTCACGCGTCGTGTTCGACGTGAAGGGCGGCAAGGCCGACCAACTCTCGGCCAACGAGATGACTATTGAGGTCAAGGACTGGCAATACGGGCCTAAGTACAAGGCTCCCGTGTTCCTGTTTAACGTCGACGGCGACCTGCCCGCAGGCAGCTATGAGTTAGGCCACATCGGCAAGGTGAACGGCAATTTGGACGACATCCTGCTGGAAGGCCTGTCGGGCAAGCGTTTCACGTTGACACTGACCGACGGCAAGCTCTGTCTCGTAGTAGAGGACTTCCGCTCAACGGGTGCTGTCGTTTGGAACGGCACGACCGCCAGCAACACGTGGGACGTGGCTGTTTCCAAGAACTTCCTGCTGAACGGCGAGGCCGACTACTCCGTGCCGGGCGATGACATCCTCTTCAACGACGAGGCTCAGTCAACGACCGTCAACATCAAGGGTGGCGTTAGCCCCAAGAGCATCACCTTCGATAACAACACGAAGAACTACACGCTGCAGGGCGACAGTATCGTCGGTGGCGGCCAGCTGGTCAAGAACGGCACGGGCAACGTAACCATACAGACCGAGAACAGCATCGGCAACACGACCATCAACGGCGGTAAGCTGACCGTCCACTTGCTGGCCAACAAGACGGGACAGACCCTCGGCGCACTGGGCAGCTACGCCCAAAGCATCACCATCGGCAACGGTGCCACGCTGGCCGTCACGGGCCAAGCCATCACCGACCAGCTGCTAAACCTCAGTGGCGAGTCAACCATCGAGGTAGCCAACAACGCCTCGCTGACACTCAACAAGGGCGTACAGGGCGCAGGAGCCACCCTCGTCAAGTCTGGTGCCGGCACCATGTCAATGGGCACCGCCAACAATTACACCAAGCTCGTCGTCAGCAATGGCCGCGTCAACGCCTCGGCTCAGGGCTACGTCGACCAGCTGCCTGCCACGGTAGAGTTCGGCAACGGCTCGCTATGGGGTGCCAACGACGAGAGCAACAGTATTACTAACCACACCAACTTCGTAGTGCCAGAGGGCAAGACGGGTGAGTTCCGCAGTTCTTTCCGCGGTACCTACGACGGCAAGCTGACTGGTAAGGGAACGTTTAAGCCCGCCAGCGGTGGTGTGCGTGCCTACTGGAATGGCGACTGGAGCCAGTTCGAAGGCATTGTAGAACCTATGGCCAGCGATGCCACCAACCGCCAGAACAAGAAGTCATATACGCCAACCTTCAACTTCACCAACGACAAGGGTCTGCCCAAGGCCACGCTAAGACTGACCTCAGGCTTTACTTTCTATAACAAAGGCCCTCAGGACAAGGACAAGGCGCACAATGTGGAGGTGGCCAACGTGACGGGTACGGGTACACTGGCCGGCACGGGCACCTATTACATCGGTGGCACGGGACAGAATATCAATGCCACCTTTGCAGCAACCGCTCCCGTCGTGAAGCGCGGCACGGGCACCATGTACCTGAAGTCGGCAGGCAAGCTGACGGGCGGACTGACCATTGAGGCCGGTGAACTGCAGTTCTATAGCCAGCTGACCTCCCAGCTTCTCGGCAGTGGCTCGCTGACGGTAAAGGGCAGCGGCGTTGCCCGCGGCAGTGGACTGCTGACCGCCGTCACCATCCAGAGCGGCGGCACACTGGCACCCTACTACGTGGACGAGGAATATCCAGAGGACAACATGCCGGGCACTATCAAGACTTCGGCACTCCTTAACATACAGACTGGCGGCACGCTGGAAGCCCACATCTTGGGCAGCAACTACTACAGCCAGCTGCAACCCACGCTTCTCACGATGAACGGTACCCTGAAGGTGGTGCTCGACGAGGGCTATAAACCCAAGGCTGGCGACACGTTTACCCTGTGGGATGTCACCCGCATTTTCACGGGCACACCATCCTACGACCTGCCTGCCCTGCCCGACGGTCTCTACTGGGACACTTCCGAGCTGGCAGCGCAAAAGGGCGTGCTGAAAATCACCGACGATGCCACCGTTGGCATTGGCTCGTTCTCAGCTGACACTGAGGTTACTTGCGAGGTGTACGCCATCAGCGGCATCCGCCTCGGCACCTTCCAGACGCGCCGCAGCGCCGTTAGCAGTCAGATTAAACGACTGGGCTTCGGTGCCGGAACCTACATCGTCAAGCTCACCAACGGGCACAACAGCGTCACCCAGACCATCATCGTCCGATAGGAAAGACATACGCAGAAGCAGCACGGTACCATATTGCAAGGTTCCGTGCTGCTTTTCTTAAAAATTAACTAAAATCTTTTCTTGTTTCCAGAAAAATAGCTAAATTTGCAACCGAATAGATACTATTTGCAAATAACAAACAACTTTTATTAATAACTAACAAAGCTACATTTATGAGAAAAAGACTACTCTTACAAGTCTTATTCGTGGCCTTTGCAGTAGTAGTCAGCGCTGCCGACTACCTTTACACTCGCAATGCCAAGTTTAAGATTGAAGGTGCCAATCTGGTAGAAAACGGAGCGTTTGCCAGCGGATGGGGTACCCAGTGGAAAAACGAGTTGGGTCAGGAACCCAGCGGACAGGCCTGGCAAGTCAACCAGGAGAAAGGCCCCAACTTTGAGAACGTTGCCGAGAGTGCTGGCGCAAGCCTCGCCGAAGGCACAATGCTGACCAATATGTGGTCGCTGACGGCTAACACGACTTACGCCGTGAGCTATTACGTCAAGGCTCCCGAGGCTACCACGTGTAACATCACCAAGGGCAGCTCCAGCTATTTCCAGTTCTACCTGTCGGCTGACGGCAGTGCCACTGACTCGATTGCCGTTTCTGGTCAGGAGAGCTTCGGCATAGACTGGAAGAAGGTAACCTTTACCTTCGAGGCTGACGCAGCAAAGAACATCTTGGTGTTCAACGCAAGCAACATGCCTTCGGGAACCATGTTCACCAACTTTGAGATTTATCCCGTTAAGGAGGTTTACGACACCCGTAACATTGACCGCCTGAGCGCTTACATCGACAAGCTCTACAACGACCCCGACCTGCCCGAGCAAAAGGAGATTCTGGAAGAGGCCATGGACGAGATTAAAGGTGTCATGGCAGGAAGCAGCTCTGAGAACGCAGAAACCATGACGGGCTTCTTGAGCGAGACTGTTGAGCCGCTGATTCAGGAGTTCATCGATGCCAACTCGGGTGACACCCGTTCAGGCGACTGGTCAACACGTGGTGGTGCTGGCTGGAACAAGCTGAACAACGCCACCGTAGCAGGCAGCTGGAAGACCATCGGTAGCCGCTGGGGATTCTCGCCCAACGATGAGACTATGGGTCGTCCGACTGACGACGGCTATGTGCTGACTGCCGGTATCCAGAAAGGTATGGATATGGGTGATGTTGGTGTACAGGTAACCCGTACCGACAAGATTCTGCCTGCCGGTAAGTATTTCTTCAGCATCGAGGCACAGGCTGTAGCCTCAGCTGCCAAGAACTACGACGACAATTACAAGCCCTACGACTATACACGTCCTGTTACAGGTCCGTCAATCTGGGTGGGCACTGACACACTGGTGATGCGCCCTGCCAACGATGTTGAACTGGCTAACACAGCCAGCAACAAGAAGTATGCCGACGTAGTTGACACCCTGAGCGGCGACTACTGGAAGCGCTACTACTACATTGCAGAAATCAAGCAGGACACACTGCTCAACGCAGGTATTCTGCTCCCTGGCTACAGCGATTCTAAGGGCGGTGTTTATAGCCTGCGCAACCCGCAGTTCCGTCTGATTGGAACCACCAGCGTCCAGCTGGCTTTCGACCTTGACACACGCGACATCAAGACCCAGCAGGCTGAATTGAAAGCTCGCATTGAAGCTTATCCTACCGACGTGGCAGAATTGCCGTGGGGTAAGGACTCACTTGACATTGCCATTGCCAATGCACAGGCTGTACTGAATGAGTCATACGCAATGGTTGATGCCGAAGGCAACATTCTCATGGAAGCAACTCAGGAGAATGTCGACAAGATGGAAGACAAGAAGAACTACAAAGGCGAGGTCACTGAGAAGGGTATGATTAACAGACTGTTAGACCAAGTGACGGCCATGAACCGTGCCAAGAGCTGGATGCAGAACCGTAACGCCATTCAGCAGACCCTGCAGGGCATCATCGACGCAGCAACTGCTACGAAGGATGCTGAGAGCAACAGCGGAGCTTCTGCTGCCTCACGCTCGGCTCTGGAGGCTGCCATCAACGCAGGTACCGCACTGGAGAACGCTATCGCTACCATCAACGGTATCGATGATACCAACGCTAAGTATGGCGAATTTGAGGCTGCTATCCAGAACATCAAGGAGAAGCGTCTTGACTTCGAGGTAACAACGGCTACTCGTGCCAACCCCGCAGAAATCTGGCAGCTGAAGAATGCTAACTTCGAGGACGGCACCGCTAATATCTCTACGACTTCTACGGTTAATTCTTGGAACTTCGTAGTACCCAGCGTTGCTAATCAGGGTATTCAGTCAGCTAACCCCATTAGAATGCAGAACAGCACAGCCTACGAGGCTGGCCGTGAGGTAACCATCTGGCGTGGTTCTTCTGTAGCTTTGGATGCCAAGGTGTCGCAGAGCTTCGACCTGACCCACAAGGGCTTGTACGAGTATCGTGCTAAGGCTCAGGCTGCCGACGATATCTTCGGCGACATGACTGGCCACTACTCATTCGTTTCTCACTACGTACAGTACTGGGATGAGGAGCTGCAAGACTATGACTACGAGACACAGACCACCGACACCATCTACAACCCCGCAGCTCGTCTGTTCTTCGGTTTTGATGGTCGTCCTGACTCTATCGCTATCTACAAGGGTATCGGCGTAGGCGGTAGCAACAATGTACAGAACACCAAGACATGGCGCGGCATCAACCAGCGCACTCCTTGGACTTACTCTACCTTCTACATGAAGGCCAACGACGACGCTGAGCACGTAGAGGCTGGTTTCGAGAATGCTGGTGGTTTGGCTATCAACGGATGGGGCTTCGGCGACAACCACATCTACTATGTGGGTGATGCTGATAAGTACCTGCAAGACCTGAAGACCGAGATTGCCGCAGACTCTGCCAAGGCACGTCAGCTGGCTATCAAGCTGGAAGAGACTGAGAAGAGTGTTGGTATCGTTCAGGGTGGCAGCCAGTCGAGCTACTTCATTGTACACAAGCTGAACCGCTTCATCAACAACGGTCTTGAGAGCACTATCAAGCAGAAGATGGCTGATGCCAACGTGACGAAGGCTGATGCTCAGCTGCTGTTCACCGTCAAAGAGCTTCAGAATGCTTGGATAAGCATCAACGAGATGGCCAAGATTCTCGACGAAGTATCTACTGACATCCTCACGGGTGTTGAGCCTATCACCATCCAGCAGGAGAACGCCAAGCAAGAAGCTGCCCATGGCATCTACACCCTGTCGGGTGTCCGCGTACAGGGAGACGTTAAGAGTCTGCCGCGCGGTCTCTACATCATCAACGGCAAGAAGGTTGTAATTAAGTAATCAACCTTTCAATACACAAGCCCTTCGCCCTCCCCTACCATTCACGGTTCGGGAGGGCGAATTGTTACTATGCAGTAAACAGTATCTCCTTCGGGTTGCTCCAGTATCTCTTTCGAGGTGCTTTAGTATCTGTTTACCCACCTAAACAGATACTGTTTAATGTCGAAACAGATACTCGAGCAACCCAAAAGAGATACTGGAGCAATCCAAAGGAGATTCTAAAGGGTAAAAGTAGGCCTAAAAGTATATTTATTGCCACACCATTTACACTAAACTCACACCAAATACAATTCGCCCTCCCCTGCCGTTTGCAGCAAGGGAGGGCGAATGATATTTAATATGCTTTGCCTGATTAGTTGGTCAGAGCGTCAAGGTCTGCATTGGGATTCAGCGACAAGGCAATGAAGTCGAGGTCAAGATAAGAAGCCTGTCCGTCGTTCTTGATGACGAGCTTGCCACCCTCAGGAATTACGATACCGCCAATCTGGAAGAAACCCGTGATACCACCACTCAACATCGGCATGTTGTAGTTGCCCCCAGCGTCCGCCTCGATGGTGGTCTTGGTCAGGTCAACAGGAGTCATGTTACCCTCAGCGTCCATCACATACAGGGCAACAGTTTCATTAACGCCTGTGTTAGCACCACTACGACCATAGATGAACATTTTGTAGGTGCCAGCTGTCAAAGCGGGAGTAGCAAAGTAGCTGCCCTCAGTCAAACGGGCTGCTCGACCATTAGAATAACGGTCAAAGTATGCGGGGGCTGTCCATCCAATCCATGTACTGCATTCACCAACCAGTGTCAGAGTCTCAGTGTCCTCAAACTCAGCAATAAAAGCTATGTCTTCCTGCTTTACGTATTCAACTGTCTGTGTTTCACGCATCGTACCGTTGGGCAATTCAACAGCAGCCTGACCTGTGAAGGTCACGTGACGGTCTTTGAAATTACTATTAGTTCTGGGTACGATGTACCAGCTGCCGTCAGCCTCGTTCTTATAGCCAATTTTGTAGAAAATATCAATGTTATCGGTGACAAACGTATCTCGTCGTATTGGTGTCGTGATACGAGTTCCATCGCTATAATTCAGGTTTAACACAGCATTATACTTGCCGCTGTCCTTAAACTTAACGGTAATCACGGCACCCTCGGCAACCTCAACCTCAGCAGCGTCATCGGTGTCATACAACCATTTCACGGTCTTGTCAGCATTGTAGATAGCAGCCTTGTCACCCCCAACCAGCGTTACGAAGCTACCAACACGGGCACCGTTGATAACGCGGGCATCCTTCAGCTCGTTACCATCGGGGTCTACATAGACAATCTTGGCGTCAGTGTATTTTACACTGGGGTCAATGTCCTGCTCAATGCTCAGGTTGTCAATGTAGCAGTTGTTACCGTTGCTGAGGTAACCGAACACGTCAATCTGAGTAGCCTCGTTGGCATCAGCTTGATAATAGTCAACCTTGCCATCGCTTTCAGCTACAATTTCGCCTTCTGCATCTTTGATTGACCATTGGATTTTACGTTCAAAACAATATATTGTAACTATAACTTTTAACCATTTTCCTTCCCAATTACCCTTAGCACCAATAATGTTGTCGCAGTCAGTGATTTTAGCATCTTCAAGACTTCCGTTTACAAAGAAATTCGCATTATTGACACCCAGATTAAAGATTGCACCTTTCTTTCCATAAATGTGAGTTGCCCTAGAACCACCACTACAACCTGCGCCTTTATCGTCACCGTTGCCACGCACTAAAGCATCACCAATAGTTACAGTAAAACGCTGTCCGTCGTTATACATATAGTCAAAACCTACAATCACTTTCTTTGCCCTCTCTACCTTGTCGCTGAAGTTGTAGTGAGCAAAGCTGTAGCCATTCGCCGCATTACTAGCACCCTTGAAGGTGGCAACGTTAGAATCCCACCCGTCAACAGTGCCTACACCTGCGGTAATACGGCTGTCGGCAATGAACGGAGTCGTTCCGTCTTCAAAGTCAATAGTCGAGGTGTTCTTCTCCCACGAATCTTCAGGCCCTGTCGGGTAATCCATCTTCGCACACGATGCGATGGTCAAGCCGCAAGTTAGGATGGCGGCAGACATCCATAAGAAACTTTTTTTCATAAACACTTTTTTAATTGGTTATTAATAATATTA